>DASURX010000191.1:0-6909 GCA_036375355.1 Candidatus Limnocylindria bacterium | reverse complement strand
GGACGAGCGGGCGGCAGGCGAAGGTCGATGCGTGCCTCCAGCACCTCCACCCGGGAGCGCAGCGCGGCGACCTCGCCGCGTGCCTCGCCCAGGGCCAGCAGAGCCTGGCCGTATCGCTCCGTGATGTTGCGGAACTCCGTCAGCAGCTCGCGGAATGGGCTCATCTCGCCGGTCTCGCCTCCGTGCCCGCCATTCCCGTTGGTCTGTCGTCCCGCGCTGCCGGCCCGTGATGGCTCCGCCGGTCCCACGGGTGCCGGCGGCGGCTTGAGAAAGACGCGCATGCCGGTCTCGCCCTCGGGCGTGCCGACCAGGACGCCCCGGGCCAGCAGCTCCCAGACGCGCCCCTGCGGAATCCCGAGGACCGACGCCGCCTCGTCGACCGAGTAGCCGTCCATCAGGGTCCGATAGCGTACCCCCTGGTGTCGAGATGGGTGATGGGCCGATCAGCCCTAAACCAGCTCGTCCAGCGCGGCCAGCACCCTGGCCACCTCGTCGGCGGTGTTGTAGTGAACCAGCCCGATGCGGACCACGCCCTCGTCGCCCAGGCCGAGCGCGCGCATGAGCTCGACCGCATACATGTCGCCGTCCCACACGTTGATGGCCCGCGACGCCAGGTGCCGGGCCACCTCGTGCGGGTCGTGGCCGGCGAGGGTCAGGGCCACGGTCGGCACGCGCGCGTCGAAGCGTGTCGGTTCGGTGATGCCCAGCACCCGTGCGCCGGGGAGCGCGAGCAGTCCCTCGACCAGCGGCCCGACCAACCCGCGCTCGTACTCGACGATGGCCCGCATCGCGGCGCGCAGGGACTCGCGCCGCGTGCTGTCGGACGAGGCTCCGCCATACGCGCGGCCGAGTGACGCGAGGTAGTCGAACGTGCCCAGCAGCCCGGCGATGCCCTCGAGCTGCGGCGTGCCGGTCTCCCACTTGCCCGGCGGCTGATCACCGGCGGGGCGAACCCGGTAGGCCGGCAGGCGCTCCAGGAGCTCGCGGCGCCCGTATAGCAGCCCCAGGTGGGGCGCGAAGAACTTGTACGGCGAGCAGACCAGGAAGTCGGCGTCCAGCGCGATCACGTCGATTGCCATGTGCGGCGCCGCATGCACGGCGTCGACGAAGGCGAGTGCCCCGTAGCCGTGAGCGGCGGCGATGACGCGCGCCACGTCGTTGACGGTGCCGACCGCGTTCGAGGCCAGCCCGACCGCCACCAGCCGCGTGCGCGGGCCGATCACGCTCTCCAGCCGGTCCAGCGCGAGCGTGCAGTCCTCGCCGTCCACCTCCAGCCACCGCACCACGAGGGACCGCTCCTCGGCGATGGCCAGCCAGGGCGCGACGTTCGCGTCGTGCTCCATGCGGCTCAGCACGATCTCGTCGCCCTCGTGCAGCTCGCGCGCCACCGCGCGCGACAGGCCGAAGGTGATCGTGGTCATGTTCGGCCCGAAGACGACCTCGTCCGGCTCCGGAGCGCCGAGGAAGTCCGCCGCTGCGGCGCGTGCCTCCGCCACCAGGGCATCGCTCGCGCGCGAGGTGGAGAAGGCGCCTCCATGGTTGGCCTGGCTGGTGCGAATGTAGTCGACCATCCCGTCGACGCACTCGCGCGGGAGCTGCGTCCCGGCCGGTCCGTCCAGGAAGGCGATGGGCCGGCCGTCCTCGGTCCGGGAGAGCGCGGGGAAGTGGTCGCGCACGGCGGCAACGTCGATGCCGTGGCGGGCGACGGGGGTGGTCATCGGCTGCATGGTACGCGCCCTGCAGAGCCATCCCGACCCACTCGCATCGAGTAGCATCGGTCATCCATGCGAACCTCCCTCCGCGTGCCGACCCTGCCCGGCCATGACTTCAACCTGCCGCCGGAGCTGGAGGGCCTGGACGAGCTCGCCTACAACCTGTGGTGGAGCTGGACGCCCCGCGCCGGCGCCCTCTTCTCGCGCATCGACGCCGCCGCCTGGTCCCGCTACCGCAACCCGATCCCGGTCATGCACGGCATCGAGGCAGCCCGCTGGGCCGAGCTGACCGCCGACGAGGACTTCATGGTCGACGCCAGCCGGCTGCTCGACGAGTTCCGGCGCTACGTCGAGAACGGCGCCGACAGCTGGTACCCGCAGCGGGTCGCTTCCGACCCGACGCTGGCCTTCCCCGGACCGATCGCCTACTTCTGCGCGGAGTACGGCCTGCACGAGTCGATGCAGATCTACTCCGGCGGCCTCGGCGTCCTGGCAGGCGACCATTGCAAGTCGGCGTCGGACGCCGCCCTGCCGTTCGTGGGCGTGGGCCTGCTCTACCGGCGCGGCTATTTTCGGCAGCAGATCGACGCCGATGGCCACCAGGAGCACGCCCAACCCGACCTCGATCCGGCCCGCCTGCCGCTGCGCAGGGCACGTGCCCGCAACGGCGCTCCGCTCGAGGTCACCGTGGACTTCGCCGACCGGCATGTGCACGCGGCGGTGTGGGTGGCCCAGGTCGGCCGCGTGCCGCTGCTGCTGCTCGACACCGACGTCGCCTCCAACCAGCCTGCCGACCGGCCGATCACTCACATCCTCTACGTCCGCGGCCGCGAGATGCGGCTGGCCCAGGAGCTGGTGCTGGGCGTCGGCGGGGCGCGAGCGCTCGCCGAGCTGGGGCTCACGCCATCGGCCTGGCACCTGAACGAGGGGCATTCGGCCTTCCTCCTGCTCGAGCGCGCCCGGCAGCTGCAGGCCGCCTCGCCGGGGATGGATCCCGCCGCGGCGCTCCGGCAGGTGGGGCGCAACGCGGTCTTCACCATTCACACCCCTGTTCCAGCCGGCAACGAGACCTTCGATCGCCAGCTGGTGGGCAGCCACCTCGCCCCCTGGCTGGCGGCGACCGGCATGGGGCTCGAAACGCTGCTCGAGATGGGCCGCGGCCGAACCGACGATCCGGACGCCCCGTTCGACATGACCGCGTTCGTGCTGCGCTGCGCGAAGGACGCCAACGCGGTGAGCAAGCTCCATGCGCACACTGCCACCGAGACGTGGCAGGAGATCGCCGGCCACCCCATCGGCGCCATCACCAACGGCGTGCACATCGCCACCTGGCTGGGCCGCCCGGTTCGGCGCCTGTACGAGCGCGCGGCGGGCGTCACGCTGAGCCCCGATCCCTCCGGCCCCGACCGGCTTGCCCGCCTGGACATCCTTGCCGACGAGGACCTGTGGGCGGCCCACGCCCAGCAGAAGCGGGAACTGCTCGACTTCGCCGAGCGGCGCCTGGCACGCCAGTTCGCGCGTCACGGCGCGTCGCCCGATGAGCTGCGCCAGGTGGACGGCATCCTGCACCCGGACGCGCTGACCATCGGCTTCGCCCGGCGTTTCGCGACCTACAAGCGGGCGGATCTCCTGTTCCGAGACGAGGAACGCCTTGCGCGCATCCTGGCCAACCCGGAGCGACCGGTGCAGATCGTGATCGCCGGCAAGGCGCACCCCGCCGACCGCCCCGGGCAGCAGGTCATCCAGCGCATCTTCGAGCTGTCGCGCTCCGATCGTCTGCGCGGGCACGTCTTCATGCTCGAGGACTACGACATCCGCATCGCCCGCTTCCTGACCGCGGGCGTGGACGTATGGCTGAACAATCCGCGAAGGCCGATGGAGGCCTCCGGCACGTCCGGCATGAAGGCCGCCATGAACGGGGTGCCCAGCGCGTCGATCCTCGACGGCTGGTGGGACGAGGGCTTCAACGGCAGCAACGGCTGGTCGTTCGGGAGCACCGTCGAAGGCGCCGACGAGGGTGCACAGGACGCGGCCGATGCCGACGCGCTGTATCGGCTGCTGGAGGAGGAGATCGTCCCGCGCTACTTCGACCGGGACGCTGACGGGCTGCCGCGGGCCTGGATCGCGACGATGAGGGCGGCGGTGCTCTCCGCGCTGTGGCCGTTCAGTACGGCTCGGATGCTGGGCGAGTACGTCGAGCGCCTGTACCAGCCGGCAGTGCCGACGCTGGAGGCGGCGACGGCCTGACCTTCAGTCCGCGGGCCGGGCCGTGGACACCGCGCGTACCATGCGCGCCATGGTCACCCGCCTTCCCGAGACGGCCCTGCACCGCGACCTGGCCGAGTTGGTCCGATCCATGCGCAACGCCGAGCGGCGGCTCTTCGCCGACCTCGACTCCGCGGAATATGACGCCCGCTCGGCCGACGGCATGGCAGGCAAGGACTTCCTGGCTCACCTCGCCGCCTGGCGCGCCGTCGAGGCCCGCCGCATGCTCGCCGCCTCGGGCGGCCCGGAGGTACCCCCGGCGGACCCGGGCATCGGAGCACCGCTGGACGAGACGAACGCCCGGATCCACGCCGAACGCGCGGGCTGGAGCTGGGAGGCGGTGGAGGCCGATGCCGAGGCCAGCGCCGACGCCCTGCTCGACGCCATCGGGCGCAGCTCGTCCGCGGTCCTGTGCCAGTGCGACGACGACATCGCGAGCGTCGGCGTGAACGCCGTCAACCACGCCGTCGCCCACCTGGATGACGTCGCCCTGCTCTTCGGACGGCCCGAGCCATACGAGGCCTTCGTGCGCGAGGTGGAGGCGGTCCTGCGCCGCAACCACCTGCCGCCGCGGGACTCGGGGGTGATCCTCTACAACGTTGCCTGCCACCACGCCCTCGCCGGCGATCTGCCCGAGGCGCGACGGCTGCTGCGCGACGCCTTCGCGCGGCGCCCGGACCTGCTCGCGCTCGCCCGCGACGACGCGGATGTCGCGGCGCTGGCATCCGAGCTCGACGCGCTCGCCGGCGGCTGACTCGCCACTCCCACGGGGCGTGGTCGAAGGGCCGCCGGGCCGTGCCCGACGCTGTTGCGAAGCCAGCGGAGGACCGCCGATAGCCCGTACTTAGCGCCCTGTTCCCCCCAGGGGGCGTGGTCGAAGGGCCGCCGGGCCGTGCCCGACGCTGTTGCGAAGCCAGCGGAGGGAACGGCCCGGGGCCCATCAACTCTCTCTCAGGGAAGGAACAGTCGCGGGTTCTCCCAGACGCCGTTGACGTTCGTGGCGAAGTGAAGGTGGCAGCCCGTCGAGAAGCCGGTCGTGCCCTCGTAGCCGATCACCTGGCCGGTGTTGACGATTTCACCGGGGTAGACCACGACCTGGGTGGTGATGTGCCAGTACCAGGTCTTGATCCCGCCGCCGTGATCGATCACCACGCCATAGCCGGGGTCATACGGCCACAGCGGTCGCCCGGAGGCCACCACCACACCGGCCTTGGCCGCCAGGATCGGCGTGCCGCAGCCGCTGGCCATGTCGATCCCACCGTGGAAATGGGCGTAGTAGGTGCCGTTGTACGTGTAACCCGGCTCAAGCTCGAAGCTGGTGGGACCCCATTCCTGCGTCACCCTGGGCGCGGCCTCCGGCCAGCGGAAGCCGCTGGCCGACACTCCCTGGTTGCGGACCGCCGCCGCGCGCCGGCGGGCCTCCTCCAGCGCCGCGGCCTCGGCCTCCAGCTGGGCGACGCGCTGCGTGGCGGCACTGAATGCCTTCTGGTTGCCGGTGATCAGCGTCTGAACGTCGCCCTGCGCCTGGAGCGCGGCGTTGAGGGCGGCCTCCTGCTCGGCCTTCTTGCGCTCGGTCGCAGCCTTCAGCTCCGCGGTCTTGCGCTCCAGCTCGGCCAGCTCGGCCTGCCGCTCCTCGAGGGCCTTCTCCTGGATCTGCGCCTCGTTGCGGGCGAGACGGAGGGCGGTGCGGCCGTCGTGCAGGGTTTCGCGCTTGACCTCGAGCTCGGCCTTGATGGCGGCGATCTCATCGGCCAGGGCCTTGTCCTGTTCGGACATGTTCAGCAGGTAGCCGACCTGGTTCGTCGCCGCGTCGAGCGACTCGGAGCTCAGGATGACCTCCAGCAGCGAGACCTGGCTCTGCTCGTACGCGGATCGGAGATGGTCCTGCAGCAGCGCCTCGCGGGCGTGCAGCTCGGCGGTCTGCCGCCTGATGTCGGCGGCGATCTCGGTCAGCTGCGCAGACAGGTCGGCGATCTCGGCGCGCAGCTCGGCGAGGCGCGCCTGGATCTCGGCGACCTGGCGCTTGACCTCGTTGAGCATGCCCAGCACGCGCTGGTACTCGGCGGTGATCTGAGCCAGCGCGGCCTTGGTGATGTCGAGCTGCTTCGCCAGGCTGGCCGAGGTGGCCTTGAGCTGGTCGAGCTTGGCCTTTTGGTCGGCCAGCTGCGCCTCGATGGCGTCGCGCTGTGCCTTGGCCTGCGCAATCGGGTCTGCGGCGAGAACCGGTGGAGTCTGGGTGTCGACGAAGAAGCCCCCGCCGACCGTCATGAAGGCCACCAGGACGATGGCCAGGCGCGTTCGCCGCCTCATGCGGCGACCCAGTGCAAATGATTCAAGAGGCCCGGTCCCCCGAATGCGGTACGTGCTCGGCTGCCATGCTACCCGGGGTCGTCCGGGACGTGACGGCACCGAATGTACTACACCGTAGTACCCGTTCGCACCACGGAAGCCCCCGGACCGATGGGCGTCACGCGGCCCTTCGGCTCAGCGCCGCCGGCCCCGCCGGCCCCGCCCGGACAGCAGCCGCACGAGCAGCCCGGCAGCCGCGCCGCCGACCGCCATTGCCCAGCCGGGAATCGGCCGCGACTGCGCGGCCGGGGTCGTTTCCCCGTCGCTGGCGGCGCGGGCCTCGGCCACGACGCCGGGTGCCGCTGCCGCCGCCATGGCCGCGACGTGCTCCTCGTCGTCCAGGACGCTCGCGCGCGCGACCTCGGCCCCCAGCAGGACCACCACGCTTGCGAAGTACAGGAAGACCAGCAACGAGATCGCCGCGGAGATCGGCCCGAAGGCGGAGTCGTAGTTGGCGACTCCGGTCGCGTACCAGGTGAAGCCGATGCGCAGCAGCGTCCACATCACGGTCGCCGCCAGCGCTCCGGGCCATACCTCCGCCACCCTGACGCGGCGGTTCGGGACCACCCGGTACAGCACCAGG
>DASURX010000190.1:0-2058 GCA_036375355.1 Candidatus Limnocylindria bacterium | reverse complement strand
CCCCGAGGCAGGCCGGTCCGACCGGGGTTGAGGCGCGGCTTGGTCTCGGAAAGCTGGCATACTGCCGTCGTGGGGAGAGGGAGAGCACAGCGATGAAGAAGGCAGGCTCGAGGGCGATCGAGATCGGCATCCCGGCCGGCGACCGCGAGGCCGTCGCAGAGGGACTCGGCAGGCTGCTCGCCGACAGCTACACGCTTTACCTGAAGACGCACAACTTCCACTGGAACGTCACCGGCCCGATGTTCAACACGCTGCACGCGATGTTCATGGCGCAGTACACCGAGTTGTGGAATGCGGTCGACCCGATCGCCGAGCGCATCCGGGCGCTCGGCCATCCGGCGCCGGGCAGCTACGGCCAGTTCGGCAAGCTGGCCACCGTGCCCGACGCGCCGGCCGACCCGCCCAAGGCGATGGATATGGTGCGCATCCTCGTCAAGGGCCACGAGGCCGTGGCGCGCACCGCGCGCGACCTGTTCCCGCTGGTCGGTCAGGCCAACGACCAGCCGACCGCCGACCTGCTGACCCAGCGCCTCGATATCCATGAAAAGACGGCGTGGATGCTGAGATCGCTACTGGAGGATTGATGCCCACGCCGTCCTTCGGCGCAGGGTCATGTCGCGCAGCGACGTGAGCCGCAGCCAAAAGACGGCGTGGATGCTGAGATCGCTACTGGAGGATTGACAGGCTCACCCGCGCAGGCGCGGGCAGCCGGTGCGCGCCTCAGCGCGCCGGCGTCCCGCCGCCGGTCGGCACCAGCGCCGCCATCCCCAGGCTCTGCTCGTCGCCGCGCTGCCGAAGCCCGGCCACGGTGCCGAGGCGATCGGGCGCACCGCGGTTCTGGCTGGCCTTCCACTTGCCCACCAACCGCTCGAGCGGGATCTCGATGCCGACGATCGCCTGCAGCATCTGCGCGATGTAGTCGGCCGGCGCATCGCTCACCGCCCACGGTACCGCACTGCCGGCCTCGTGCGTCTGCGTCAGGCGGCTGACGATCGCCAGCACCTCGTCGGGCGACTCGATCGCCCGCGGCGTGCCGTGCGCATGCACGACCGCATAGTTCCAGGTCGGCACCACCTTGCCGTGCTCGCGCTTGCTCGGGTACCACGACGGCGAGATGTACGCCTGCGGACCCTGGAACACCGCGACGCTCGGGCCGGGCGAGCGCCACACGGGGTTGGCGCGCGCGACGTGGCCCACCAGCGTGCCGTGCGGCCCGCGGTCGGCGTCGAGCATGAACGGGATGTGGTTCACCTGCAGGCCGCCGCTCGCCTGCACGACCCAGGTGGCCAGCGGATGCGAGCGCACCAGCGCATGAAGCACCTCGGGGCGGGTCTCTTCGAAGTGGGCCGGCAGGTACATGGTCGCAGCTCGCAACGTTCGTGGGGCCGCGCAAGGATAATCGCGCTTCGCCCGCGGTGCCGTCGCGGCACCGACCGATCCACCGTCGCGGGCTCTGCAGCCCTCGAATCCCCATGTCCGACATCGCCACCGAGGTCCGGCGCCGCCGCACCTTCGCCATCATCTCCCACCCCGACGCGGGCAAGACCACGCTGACCGAGAAGCTGCTGCTGTTCTCCGGCGCGATCCAGATCGCCGGGTCGGTGAAGGCGCGCAAGGCGAGCCGCCACGCCACCAGCGACTGGATGGAGATCGAGAAGCAGCGCGGCATCTCGGTGGCCAGCTCGGTGATGCAGATGGAGTACCGCGGTTGCGTGATCAACCTGCTCGACACGCCGGGCCACCAGGACTTCAGCGAGGACACCTACCGCGTGCTGACCGCGGTCGACGCCGCGCTGATGGTGATCGACGCCGCCAACGGCGTCGAGCCGCAGACGCGCCGGCTGCTGCAGGTGTGCCGGGCACGTAGCACGCCGATCCTCACCTTCGTCAACAAGATGGACCGCGAAGTACGCGAGCCGCTGGAGTTGATGGACGAGATCGAGCGCGAGCTGGGCATGAGCGTGGTGCCGTTCACCTGGCCGGTCGGCATGGGCAAGGTGTTCCACGGCGTGATGGACTTGAAGCGCGAGCAGATGCGCGTGTTCGTGCCGGGCGAAG
>DASURX010000189.1:0-7018 GCA_036375355.1 Candidatus Limnocylindria bacterium | reverse complement strand
GCTGATCGTCGACACGTCGGCTTCGATGGGCGCCACCGACGACGGCCCGGGCCTGGTCGCGGGCGGCGGCCATGCGGCTCCCCTCCGGATCCGTGGCCCCCATCGAGGCCGAGGTGTCGACGATCAGCACCACGTTGGCCTCCAGCTCGGAGGTCACCGTCACGAAGGGCCGGGTGGCGGCGAACACGACCAGCGCGGCGATCAGCAGCTGGACGAGCAGCAGCCAGCTGAAGCGCAGCCGCTGCCACGGCGCGTTGGCCTCGACGTCGCGCACCAGCTGCTGCCAGAGGAAGGTGCTGCCGACCGGCACGTCCCGGCGGCGCAGCCGGAGCATGTAGAAGGCCACGATGACCGGCAGGCTGACCAGGCCGATGAGGGCAAGCGGCAGGATCATCGTCCTACTCCACGACCCGGCGCCGGCGGAGCACGTCGAAGAGCAGGTCGGCGAGCTCCAGGTCGGACGGGACGCTCACGTACGAGCCGCCCCGGCGCGCGACGAAGGAGCCGATCTCGGCCTGCCACTCCGCCAGCCGGCGGCGGTAGCGCTCCACCAGGTCGTCGTCGCCGGTCACCTCGATGCCGGCATCGGTCTCGGCGTCGACGAGGCGCGCGTCGGACGGCACGTCCGGATCGAGCTCCTCGGGGCTCAGCACGTGGAGCACCGACAGCTGGCATCGCGTGCCGGCCAGGTCCCGCAGTGCATCGAGGTAGCCCGGGTCGAGCAGGTCGCTGATGAGCAGCAGCGGGCCGCGGCCACGCAGGCGCCCGGCGTAGTCACGCGTGGCGTGGGCCAGGCCGGTGAGCCGCTCGTGACGCGGCTCTGACAGGAAGCGGAAGACCTCGAACACGCGCGCCTTGCCGCGCAGCGGCCGCAGGGTGGTGGCCCGGCCGTCGCCGAGGAAGGCGACGCTCACCCGATCCAGGTGGGCGAGGCCCAGGTACGCCAGCGCCGCCCCCGCGCGGCGCGCGAACACGAGCTTGTTCGGCTCGCCGAAGTCCATCGAGCGGCTCGCGTCGACGAGCACGTGGACGGTGACGTCCTCCTCCTCGACGAAGAGCTTGATGAACAACCGCTCCAGCCGGGCGTACACGTTCCAGTCGAGCTGCCGCAGGTCGTCGCCGGCGGCGTAGTTGCGGTAGTCGGCGAACTCCACGCTCTGCCCGCGCCGCACCGAGCGGCGCTCGCCCTTCATGCGCCCCGCCGTGAGCCGCCGCGACGCCAGCTCGAGCTGCTCGAGCCGGCGCATGAACGCCTCGTCGAAGAGCGCGTCCACGCTCTCCGCCGGCCCGGGCGGGTGGGCGATGGGCGCGGTCACGGGTCGCTCGGGCGCGGGCCGGCTACTCGGCCGGCTCGGTGGGCGTCTCGGCGAGGATGGCGCGCACGACCGAGTCGCTGCTGATGCCCTCGGCCTCGCCCTCGAAGTTCAGGATGACGCGGTGCCGCAGGGCAGGCGGAGCAACCGCCTGGATGTCGCTGTACGCCACGTTGAAGCGGCCCTCCAGGAGCGCGTGGATCTTGCCGCCCAGCACCATCGCCTGCGCGCCACGCGGCGAGCCGCCGTAGCGCACGTACTTGCGCACGAGCTCCGGCGCGCCCTCGGTGTCGGGGTGCGTGGCGCGCAGGATGCGCACCGCGTACGCCATCACGTGGCTGGCGATCGGGACGTCGCGGGCGAGTGCCTGCATGGCCAGGATGTCCGTACCGGTGGCGGCCGGCTTCAGGTCGATCCGTTCCGCGCCGGTGGTGCGCTCCATGATCGCGATCAGCTCCTCCTCGGTCGGGAACGGCACGTCGACCTTGAAGAAGAACCGGTCCAGCTGCGCCTCGGGCAGCGGGTAGGTGCCCTCCATCTCGAGCGGGTTCTGGGTGGCGAGCACGAAGAAGGGCTCGGTCAGGGTGTACTGCTGCTTGGCGACGGTGACCCGATGCTCCTGCATGGCCTCCAGCAGCGCCGACTGCGTCTTGGGCGTGGCGCGGTTGATCTCGTCGGCTAGGACGAGGTTGCTGAAGATCGGTCCCGGCTGGAACCGGAAGCGCCGCTCGCCGCCCTCCTCGACGATGATGTTGGTGCCGACGATGTCCGCCGGCATCAGGTCGGGCGTGAACTGGATGCGGCTGAAGCCGAGGTCCAGGACGTCGCCCAGGGTGCGTATCAGCATCGTCTTGCCCAGGCCGGGCACGCCCTCCAGGAGCGCGTGCGAGCCGGCCAGCAGGCTGATCAGCGTCTGCCGCACGAGCGCGTGCTGCCCGACGATGAAGCGGCCGACCTCGCCCTCGATGGCGGAGGCGAGCTCGGCGAAGCGCTCGGGTTGGATCGGCGCCTGCTCAGGCGCGGCGGGGGAGAGCGGCTCGGTCATCGGTCTGGCTCACTCCGTCGGTTCGAGGCGCGAGAAGTAGTCGCGCACCATGTCCTTGAGGGTGATCGGCACCTGCTGCCGGTCGAGCTGGTAGTTCGCGAAGTTGCTGAACAGGTCCAGGACGGTCCGATACGGGACCAGCGCGTCGTTGTCGAACCCCGCGCCGGTGCCGGAGCCGGTCTGGTTCGTCCCGCCGTCGCCGCCCTGCCCGGCGATGAAGCTCGGGTCGCCCGGCTTTCCGATCCGGTTCCAAGGCGCGTACACGTCGTCCAGCCCGGAGACCTCGTCGGGCTTGTTGTCCTTGGTCGGGCCGTTGAAGCTGCCGGTGCGCACGCCGCCACCCGGGATGCGCCGCACCAGCGCCCCGCCGCCGGACCCGGGCTGGTTTCCCGTTCCGGGCTGATTCCCAGGTTGGTTGCCGGGCTGATTCCCCGGCTGATTCCCCGGCTGATTCCCCGGCTGGTTGCCCGGCTGGTTGCCCGGCTGGTTGCCGGGCTGATTCCCCGGCTGGCCCGAGGCGCCCGGCTGGCCCGAGGCGCCCGGCTGGCCCGATGCGCCCGGCTGGCCCGATGCGCCCGGCTGCGGCTGGCCGGCGCGCGCCACCTGGCGCGAGCCGTCCTGGAGGGCCGACTGCGCGCGCGCGACCTCGCGCTGCAGCTGCCGGTCCTGGTCGCTCTTGCGCATCGCGTCCGCCGCCTGCTGCAGGGCGTCGCGCGCCGCCTGCTGGTCCTGCGGATCCCCCGTCCGGGCTGCCTTCTCCAGCGCATCAGCCGCGCGCGCCAGGCTCTCTGCCAGCTCGGGCTGGGCCGATGCCGCTCCCTGGGCGGCGCGCCGGAGTGCGTCGGCGCGGGCGCGCGCCTGCGATGAGCTCATGCCCGCCGCCTGGTCCTTCAGCGCCTCGAGGTCGCGGGCCGCCTGCTCCGGCTCGCCCTGGTCGTTGCGCTCCTCCTGGCCGCTCGCGGCACGGGACACCTGCCGAGCCAGCTGTGTCAATGCCGCGTCCCGCGCGGTGGCCTGTGGATCGGTCATGCGCGCCAGCTGCTCCTGCACGGCACCGATTCGGGCCAGCACCTCCTGCCGGTCGGCGCCGTCGTCGCGAAGCTGGTCCGCCAGCCGGCGGAGCTGCTCGACCAGGTCCGAGCGTCGCGGGTCCTGGCTGGCGCCTTCCTGTTCGGCCTCGTCCGCGATCCGGTCGATGCGCTCCGCGACGTCGCGGCTTGCGTCGCGCGCTGCCTCGCGATCGCGCAGGACGAGGTCCTGCGGGTTCGGCCACGCCACCAGGACGACCAGCAGCGCCGCGAAGCCGAGCACTCCCCACGCGGGCCGGCGTGCGAGCCGCGGTCGGAAGGCGCGGCGCAGGTCGATCTCGGCGAGGCGCGCCCGGGCATCGGCCAGCTGCCGGCCGCGCATGGCTTCCGATGCGGCGTCGGTACCGATCGCGGGATCCTGGGCGGTCACCAGCTCAAGCGCGGTGCCGAGCCGCTCGCGCAGGCCGAGCTCGTCGTCGGCGCGCCGTGCGGTCTCCACCAGCGACGGTCGCCTCCGGATCGTCGCCGCTGCCCACGCGACCAGGACCAGCACGGCGACCACGACGATGGCCACCGGCGCGGCCTCGAACGGGATGGTGCGCGCGACGATCTCGATCAGCACCATCCCGACCAGGAAGGCGAGCGCCGCGAGAGCCCCGGCCTGGGCCGCACGGCGAATCCAGAGCCGCTGCCGCAAGGCGCGCAGCCGACCCAGGGCCGCGGTTCCGGCCACTGCCTCGAAGGCGGTCGACAGCAGCCGGTCGTTCATGCCGGCACCTCGTCCGCAGCCGGCTCAGCCCCGACGGGCGGCCTCGGGCGACGGCGGAACGGCAGGCGCAGGCCCGCCGGTGCGAGGAGGCGCATCGACACCAGGACCAGCAGGATCGACAACGCCCAGAAGCTGATCGTGAAGCGCGGCCAGAAGTGGTCCGAGACGATGATCAGGCCGCGGTTGGGCTGTGGGGCAACGGCGAACTGACCGATGCGGGTGTTGACCGCATCGCCTTCGAGACCGCCTTGCGGGACGAATGGAACTTCGAATGGCTGCGGCTCGGACGGGAAGCAGACGCCGCCGTCGCAGGTCAGGGGAAGCCCTCCGCGCAGGCGCGTCAGCGCGTCGGAGAAGTCGCCGTACTCCAGCTCCGTGTTGGCGACGACCTCGATCATGGCCACCGCTGGATTCGGATAGAGCAGCAGCTCCGGCGCCGTCCTGACCTCGCCGATGCCCGCGCCGGGCGCGTTCTCGACCGTCGCCGTCCAGAAGCGCCAGACCAGCAGGCTGCCCAGCGTCAGCACGAGGATGGTCGTGTAGGTCAGCACGGTCGCGGTCTGCGTGCGCTTGATGAGCGCGGAGTAGAACAGGCCGATGACGCCGAAGCCGATGGCGGAGGTGAACAGCACGACCTGCTGCCGAAGGATGTCGTCGACCTTGGCGCCGCCGTACATCAGTACCAGCGCAGAGATCGGGATGGCGGCGACGATCATCAGGACCACGAAGGCAAGCGCCGATAGGAGCTTGCCGACCACGATGCCGCCGGGCCGCATCGGCGTGGAGACCAGCATGTCGAGGGTCTGCTTCTCGCGCTCCAGGCTGATGGCGCCGGCCGTGAAGGCCGGAGCGATGAGGCTCGCGAGGAGCAGCTGGAAGACGGAGAGCAGCGCGAAGATGGCCTGGCCCACGGTGGCGGATGCATTCGGCAGGTTGCCGCTCCCGTCGAACGGGTTGCCAAGCGCAGCCTGGTTGCGCGCATCAGGCCCGACCACGACGTAGGCGCCATAGGCGATTGCCGCCAGCACGGCGAGGTACAGGGTCAGCACGCCGAACGCGCGCCGTCCGCGGAACCGCGAGCGCAGCTCCTTGGCCATGATGGTGCTCACCGAGGAGGTGAACTCACGAAGCGCGGAGCGCCGCGGCGGTGCCACCGCCACGCTGGTCATGCCGCATCCTCCGCGGGTTGGCCGGTCACCTGGAGGAAGATCTCCTCCAGGTCGCTGGTCGCCTGGCTGAATCCGGCCACGACGTGACCAGCTTCGAGCATGGCGCGCAGCAGCTCCGCCTGCTCGGTCGCGTCGCCGTCGAACGGCAGCTCGAGGCGGGTCAGGCCGCCGATCGGCTCGCCCTCGATGACGTCGCCCACGCCACTCCGCGAGGCGAGCCAGGCGGTTGCGGCCCGGGGATCGGACAGCAGGTCGATCCGCAGCAGGCTGCTGGCCCGCAGCGAGCGCTCGATCTCCTCGATCCGGCCGCTGCGCAGCATGCGACCGTGGTCGATGATGCCGATCGACGTGCACAGCTCCCCGAGCTCGGGGAGGATGTGGCTGCTGACCAGGATCGTCTTGCCCATGCCGCTCAGCGCCCGAAGGATCTCGCGGACCTCGACGCGCGCCCGCGGATCGAGGCCGGAGGCGGGCTCGTCCAGGATGAGCAGATCCGGATCGTGGACCAGGGTGTGCGCGAGGCAGAGCCGTTGCTGCATGCCCCGCGACAAAGCCGAGACGTACGCGTCGCGGCGGTCGGCGAGGCCCACGATCTCGAGCAGCTCGCCGATCATGGCCGCGCGGCGCGAGGGCTGGACGCCGTAGCAGCGGCCGAAGAAGTCGAGGTACTCCCACACGCGGAGGTCGTCGTATACGCCGTAGAAGTCGGGCATGAAGCCGATACGCCGCCGGACCGCCACCGGGTCGGCGGTCACGTCGATGCCGCACACCAGCGCCTCGCCGGCGGTGGGTGCCAGCAGCGTGGCCATGATGCGCATGGTCGTCGTCTTGCCCGCCCCGTTGGGACCGACCAGCCCGTAGATCTCGCCGGCTTCGACGACCAGGTCGATGCCCGCCACGGCGAGCTCGCCGTCGTAGCGCTTGACCAGGCCGCGCGTCTCGATGATGGGAGCCATCGGTCTAGATCACCCCCGTGACGCGGGCGCCGACGAAGACCTGCATCTGGCCCATCTCGGCCGGAATGCCTGATCCAGTGATGCGCACCAGGATGCGACCGGCGCGGTCGAGGACCGCCGAGGCGTCGGGCAGCACGAAGCTGCCCTGCGTCGAGAGGTCCCCGACATCGGTCCAGTCGTCCGTCGCTGCGTCGTACACGGCCATGCGGTAGCCGTCGGGCAGGGTGGCGCTGAAGTTGCCCTGCTCGAAGTAGATGGCGCCCGGGTCCTGGCCGGCCAGCAGCGTCACCTCTTCGGGGGCCAGGTTGACCGCCTCCAGTGGCAGGCTGAGCGAGAAGACGGCCTCTCCATTGCCGACGGTCACGTAGCCCGGCTGATCGGCCGAGGCCTGGCCGGCGGTCGAGACGACGCTGACCGCGATCTGGGCCGGCGCCAGCTCGACCTCGCCATGGCCGAGGCCGGGACGGCCGGAGAGGACCTCCACCATCTGCACCTGTCGCGCCACGGTGTGACGCTCGACCTCGATGGGTACCGGTGAGCTGCCGACCCGCCAGCCGATGACCAGCGGGCCGCCAAGCGCGCCGCCACCACCCTTGCCGCCCCAGCCTGCGCCGTATCCGACCAGGAGGTCGATCACCTGCCGGCGCGCCTGCAGGCGGCGCTGTTCCGCGCTGGTGCCCGGCGAGGTGGCGAAGCCGTAGACCTGGTCGCTGGCGGAGGCGCCGTTGCTGCTGGCCG
>DASURX010000188.1:0-3255 GCA_036375355.1 Candidatus Limnocylindria bacterium | reverse complement strand
CCCGTACCGTGGCCTCCTACCGGCGATTGGGAGGAGCGTTTGAGCGTCCGCGACCTGGCTCGGCAGCTGCGCCCGCGACCCTGGACCGCGTTTCTGGCCCTGGGCGTGGTGCTGACGATCGCCTACTTCCTACTGCCGACCAACGAGGATCGCGACGTCTTCTACCAGGTGCCCGAGATGGCCGCCGTGGTGGCGATCGTGGTCGGGGTGCGGATGCATCGGCCGGCGAACGCCATGCCGTGGTACCTCCTCGCCCTGGGGCTGCTGCTGAGCACCGCGGGCGACTGGACCTGGCTCGTCCTCGAACGCGTCTATCACCTCGATCCGTTCCCGTCGGTCGCCGACGTGTTCTACCTGGGCGGCATGGCGGTCATCGGACTGGCGCTGTGGCGGATGCTGCGCGGCTGCCTGCCCGACGGCGATCGCGCCGGCTTGCTGGACGCGCTGATCGTGGCCGTCGGCGTGGCGCTGCTGACCTGGGTCTTCGTCATGGCGCCCATCGTCTCGGACACCAGCCAATCGCCGGCTGCGCTCATCGTCGCCCTGCTCTACCCGCTGATCGACATCCTGCTGCTGGGCGCGCTGGTCCGTCTCGTCCTGGCGCCCGGCGAGAAGCCGATGGCGATGCGTCTCGTCATCGGTGCCCTGGTCGCCTTCCTGGTGGCCGATTACCCCTACGCCCTCATGGTGCTCAACGACAGCTACGCGATCGGCAACCCGATCGACGCCGGGTGGCTCATCGGCGCAGCCCTGTGGGGGACCGCCGCGCTGCACCCGAGCATGGCGCGCATCGCGCGACCCCTGGCAGACGCCGAGCCGCGGTTCAGCGCCACCCGTCTCCTGCTGCTGGCAGCGGCCTCGCTGATGGCGCCGGCCGTGCTGGTCTGGGAGTGGGCCAACCAGACGCCGCTCGACGTGCCGGTGGTGGCGGGCGGCTGCGTCGTCCTCTTCCTGCTGGTCATCGCCCGCCTGCAGGGAGTCGTCGCGGACCTGCGCAGCACCCTGGACCAGCGGCAGGTGCTGGAGAGCGCGCTGCAGCATCGGGCCCTGCATGACCCGCTGACCGGGCTCGCCAACCGCGCCCTGTTCCGCGACCGGCTGGAGCACGCGCTGGCGCGGCCGACGGGGAGCTTGGCGGTCATGTTCATCGACCTCGACGACTTCAAGACCGTGAACGACGCGTACGGGCATGCCGCCGGCGACGTCGTGCTGGACGCCGTGGCCAACGCCCTCCGCTCGGCGACGCGGCCGGAGGACACGGTGGCACGCCTGGGCGGCGACGAGTTCGCGGTGCTGCTCACCGATTCCCCGGACCGATACACCGCCAGCCTGGTCGCCGGCCGCCTGCTGGAGGCCGTCCACGTCCCGGTCGAGGTGGCCGGGTACCGCCACACCCCCGGCGCCAGCATCGGCATCAGCCTGGGCAGCGGCGCTCCGTCGCAGAGCGATCGGTTCATGCGCGAGGCCGATATCGCCATGTACGTGGCCAAGGGCCAGGGCAAGGGCAGGTACGTGGTCTTCGAGGAGACCGAGCACCACGCCGTGGTACGCGGCATCGAGCTGCGCAGCGACCTGGAGGAGGCGATCGAGCGCCGCCAGTTCGAGCTCGTCTACCAGCCGATCATCGACCTGTCATCGGGCGCGGTGGCCGGGGTGGAGGCCCTGGTCCGATGGCACCACCCCCGCCTGGGCGTGCTGCAGCCCAAGGAGTTCATCACCCTGGCGGAGGCGACCAGCGCCATCGTGCCCCTGGGCCGATGGATCCTGGTCGAGGCGTGCCATGCCGCGGTCGGCTGGCAGGTGCCGTTCGTCTCGGTCAACCTGTCCGCCGTCCAGCTGGCGGAGCGCGGCTTCGTCGAGGACGTGCGCAACGCCCTGCGCGCCTCGGGCCTGCGGCCGGAGCAGCTCGTCCTGGAAGTGACCGAGACCGTTCGCCTGGACGCCGATGCCGCCGCCGCTGCCGTCGCCCAGCTGAAGCACGACGGCGTGCGGCTGGCGATCGACGACTTCGGCACCGGCTACGCCGGCATCTCGCAGCTGGCCCACACGCCGTACGACATCGTCAAGATCGACCAGTCCTTCGTGGCGGCCATCCATTCCGATGCGCGTGCCGACGCCCTGGTCACCGGCATCCTGGACCTCGCCCGTCGGCTGGGGATCGAGGCAATCGCCGAGGGGATCGAGGACGGCCGCCAGGTCGCGCGCCTGCGCGATTCGGGGTGCGAGCTGGGGCAGGGCTTCCACTTCGCACGTCCGATGTCGCGGACGGAGCTGACCGCCTTCCTGACCGATCTGCCGGGCTCCGCGGCCTGGCCCGTCCTGCGCCGCAGCCCTCGCTCCCGTCCGGTCGCCGACGCCGGCTGATCCCCGCGGTAGCCCGCGCGCCGACAAACCGGTGACCTTCGGCCCATCGGCACGGGGGCCATTCCGACCTTACCCGGTGCTCCGCCCACATCCGACACTGCGAGCGACGGAATAAGAGGCCGGCTCCTGACGACACACAGGGGCCGGCCTCTCGGCATGCTGGGGCCACGCCATCGGTCCAGCTAGGGCGATGCGGTCACCGTCCCGAACAGCTGGTGCGCGCCCTCCAGCCAGAGCACCTCGCCGTCCTGCTGCAATCCGGTGACGCCCGCGTTGGCCGGGTCGAAGTCGCCGACGTTGGTCGGGAAGTTGGTGACCAGCAACCTTGGCTCGGCGCAGGCGGGGGGAGAGCCCGCCGCCAGCGAGTCGCACAGCCAGACCCTGCCCTCGGCATCCTTGAGCAGAACGTTGCCGTTGACCAGGTCGCCGTCAGTCATTGCCCCTGCGCCGGCGCGCGCGATGGCGTCGGCGATGCTCGTGCCGGGCCCATCCACCGCGCCGATGTTGACGAGCGTGATCGTCGCTTCCTCGGCGTCGCCTGGCGGAAGCGGCGTGGCGCTCGCTCCGGGCTCGACCGTGGCGCCCTCCCCGACGCTCGAGAAGGTCGTCGAAACGGTGGTGCCGCAGCCGGCGGCGAGCAGCAGGAGCAGTGGTGCCAGACGTCGCATACATTCCTCCCTGGTGGTGCGGCGAGCGTGGCCGCTTCGGATCCTCGGATCTTGGATACCTGCCACTGCGGCAGTCCTGCGGTGCTCTTGCGGTGCCGGCCGTGCCGGCAGTGCCGTCGGTGCTCTTGAGGTGCCGGCGTCTTCGGCGTCACCGCCCGGTAAGCGGCGGGTAAGCGATCTCCGCGCAGAGTAGCGTCATGCCCACCCGGACCACGCCCCTTCA
>DASURX010000187.1:0-27153 GCA_036375355.1 Candidatus Limnocylindria bacterium | reverse complement strand
CGTTGCTGATCTCGTACACCTGCCAGGCCAGCGCGACCGCGAAGAAGCCGTCGCCCAGCAGCGAGACGACCGAGCCGGAGGTCAGCAGCGCGTAGTCGCGCTCGCGCAGCGGCTCGAGCAGCCGGATGCTGAGCAGGCGGGCGCGCAATCGGGCCGGGAGCAGCGGCATCGGTCAGGCCTGGGAGCTGTGGATGGTGGGCGATACTGGATTCGAACCAGTGACCTCACGGATGTGAACCGTGCGCTCTAACCAGCTGAGCCAATCGCCCACGCGGGGACGGCCAGTATAGCCACGCTGCAGCGGGACCTTCAATCAGATGGACCGATGCCCCGCAGGCGCGCGCCCAGCTCCTCCGGGCTGAGGCCGCTGACTGCCAGCCGCTTGTTCCGCGAGCGCTCGCCGGCCGCGAGGCGCAGCGTGGTCGGCGCGACGCCCAGCGCGCGGGCCACCAGCCTGATGACCGATGCGTTGGCCTCGCCGTCGGCCGGCGGTCGCGTCACGCGCACCGCCAGCACGCCGTCGGCATACGGGCCGACCTGGTCGGCGGCCGCCCTGGGCGTGACCCGCACCCTGAGCTGAGCGGCAGCCGGGCGCGCCGGCACGCCTACCGCCCGCCGGCCTTGGCCACCGCGCGCGCCGCCTCGGGCGCCGGGCCTTCCTCCCCGCCCTTGGCGAAGCTGGCCAGAACCCGCCGGCAGTCCTCGGGCGAGTCGGCGCCGAGCAGGGCGTCGACGCTCCAGTCGTGGATCGTCACCACGGGGACCCGCTGGCGGGCGTACCACAGCGTGCCGGCCACGGCCGACGACCAGCGATGGCGGCGGAAGAGCACCGGCCGCGCCCCGGTGCCCGGGTCCAGCGAGAAGTAGGGGTCGGTCTCCGCGTGGCGAGCCAGCGCCACCAGCCGCCCGCGGGGCGCGGTCATGCGCAGCCCGTTCTCGTCCTCGCGCTGGACGAGATGCAGCGGCAGCGACTCCCCCGCCGCCAGCGGCCGCGCGGAGCCGAGATGCTCACGTCGCCGCAGTGTCAGGACCGGGTAGCCGACCAGGTGGCTGGCCACCACGATGGCGGCGATCAGCAGCGGCAGCCAGACCTCGATCCAGGTGCGCCGCTCGATCGGCACGATCGCGTCGTCGACCGACAGCACGTAGCTGTCGATGATCTCCAGGTTGCCGGCGGGCAGCCGCGGCCCCGCGATGCCGCGCGCCGCCTGCGCGGCGTGGAAGCTGTTGTTCACCCGCCCGGTGACCATGGTGAGGTGGTCGATCGGGTGGTCGGAGAAGAGCATGATCGCGTCGCCGCTTGGCTCGACCAGCAGCGAGGCCACGCGCTGGCCAGACTCAACCGCCTCGGGCGACGAGATGGTGACGATGGTGCCCTCCATGCGCGCCCAGCTGGAGAGCGACGAGACCCCGTCGCGCAGCTCGTCCACCGCCTGCGCCACGGGCTGCTGCCGCGCACCCTCCAGCGCCAGCGGGATGACGGCGACGACCATCAGCGCGGCGACAACCAGCCAGATCCCGCCGAAGCGCAGCACGCGGCGCAGGCCACGATCGACCTGCATCACGCCCCACGGGATCGCGGCAAGCAGCATGGCGGTCAGCGTATGAAGAGGCGGGTCAGCGCCCCCAGCAACAGGATGGCGATCATCGGCGACCAGTCGATGCCGCTGGTCGGCGGGATCACGCGGCGGATCGGGCCCAGGATCGGTTCGGTGACCTGGTACAGGAACGCCGTCAGCGCCCCGCCGCCGGACGGCTGCGTCCAGCTGACCAGCACGCGGCCCAGGATGAGCAGCGTCAGCACCAGCGCCAGCATGCCGATGAAGTTCGCAAGCACGGACATCAGCGCTGAGGATAGCAGCGCGCCGCCGTGGCGGCCGGTCCCGGATCAGGCCGGAACAGCGGGCCGCGGGCCGAAGATGGCGGTGCCCACGCGGACCAGGGTCGCCCCCTCGGCGACGGCGGCCTCGGCGTCCGCGGACATGCCCATCGACAGCTCGGGCAGCGGCCGCGCGAGCGCGTCCTGCAGGCGGTCGCGCAGCTCGCGCAGCCGCGCGAAGGCGGCGCGCGCGGCGTCGGGCGGCGCATGCATCGGCCCGATCGTCATCAGGCCCACCACCCGTGCCGCGTGCAGCTGCCGCAGGGCGGCCACCAGCCGCGAGTCCAGCGCGGCCGCTGCGAAGCCGGCCTTGCTCACGTCGCCGGTGACGTTGACCTGGAGGAGCAGCGCAGGCCGGCGGCCGTCGTCGTGGGCGATGCGCTCCAGGCGCTCGAGCAGCGCGACCGAGTCGACCGAGTGGATCGTGCCGAACAGCTGCAGCGCGGCGCGCGCCTTGTTCGACTGCAGCCGCCCGACCAGGTGCCACTCGACGTCGGGCACCGCCTCCACCTTGGCCGCGGCCTCCTGCACGCGGTTCTCGCCGAACGCGGTAAGCCCCGCCTCGCGCGCTGCCAGCACCACCGGCGCGCCAAATCCCTTCGTCACCGCGACCAGGCGGAAGCCGTCCGGGTCGCGGCCGGCGGTGAGGGCGGCGCGGCGAAGGCGACCGAGCAGGGCATCGGTCCGGGCCCGGATCAGGCCGGCGCTGAGCTGCTGTCCGGCGGTCTGCACCGTCCCAGCCTAGCGGGCGCCAGCGCGCCCCGGCCGGTGGCCGGGGCGCATCGGTGCAGCCGGGGGCTCAGTCGGACTTGCGGCGCAGGAAGGACGGGATGTCCAGGTCCGTCTCGGCGTACGCGGGGCGGACGGGAACGGGCTGGCGCTCGGTGACCCGCGTCTCCTCGCGCTCCGCCGCGGTGGCGAACGGCGACGGCTCGGGCATCTGTTCCTCGAACGACTGCCGCTGCTGCCGCTCGCGCTCGATCTCGGCCAGGATCTCGCGGCTGCGCTCGTCCAGGTTCGACTCGATGCCGCTGGCCACCTCGGCCGCCGCGGCCGCGCGACCCTGGCTGCGCGCCTTCTTGCTCGCGTCGAAGCCGGTGGCGATGACGGTGACCTTCACCTCGTCGCGCATCCGGTCGTCGATGACCGTGCCGAAGATGATGTTGGCCTCCGGGTCGGCGGCCTCCTTGATGACCTCGGCCGCCTCGTTGACCTCGAACAGCCCGAGGTCGCTGCCGCCGGTGACGTTGAACAGGATGCCGCGCGCGCCGGTGATGTTGACCTCCAGCAGCGGGCTCATGACCGCCGCTCGGGCCGCCTCCACCGCACGGTTCTCGCCGGTGCCAATGCCGATGCCCATCATCGAGGAGCCGGCGTCGCGCATGATCGTCTTGACGTCGGCGAAGTCCAGGTTGATGAGGCCGGGCACGGTGATCAGGTCGCTGATGCCCTGCACGCCCTGGCGCAGGACGTCGTCCACCACCCGGAAGGCGTCCAGGATGGACGTCTTCTTGTCCACGACCTCACGCAGGCGGTCGTTGGGGATGGTGATCAGCGTGTCGCACTTGTCCTTGAGCAGCTCGGAGTACTGCTCGGCGACGAGCTTGCGGCGGACGCCCTCGAAGCTGAACGGCTTGGTGATGACGCCGACCGTCAGCGCCCCGAGGTCCTTGGCGATCTCGGCGATGACCGGGGCCGCGCCCGACCCGGTGCCGCCGCCCATCCCCGCGGTGATGAAGATCATGTCGGCGTCCTTGAGCGCCTCGTAGATCTTCTCCGAGTCCTCCTCGGCGGCCCGCTGCCCGACCCCGGGGTCGGCTCCGGCGCCGAGGCCGCGGGTCAGCTTGTCGCCGATCCGGATCTTGTGGGGGGCGTCGCTCTGGAGGAGGGCCTGGGCATCGGTGTTCACCGCGATGAACTCCACGCCCATCATCTCGGCGCGGATCATCCGGTTGACGGCGTTGCTGCCGCCGCCGCCGACGCCGATGACCTTGATCAATGCGAAATGCTCTGCGTCGGACCGAAGCGGCATGGGGTGAATCTCCGTTGCGCGGTATGGAGGTTGGCAACCCGTCTCGCCGCGGGTTCCTCCGATTCTAGCCACGCCATCGGGCCGGCGTCGGGCACTTTTTCCACATAGCGCGGCGAAGTTATCCACACTCGCCAGATTCGGGGTGGACCGATGGCGAGGCGCTCCACAGGCGAGCGTCGCCCGACGCTGGATTCGTTCTTGCATGGTCGGTACGCGTGGCCCAGAACCAGCGGGTCGTCCGCGCTCCACCCTGCGACGGATGCGACCTCTCCTGGAGATCCCCACGATCCCCGGGGAGGGAGGCTGAGGCGGCATGAGCGGACGCCGAGTGACGATCGTCGACGATGACGCGGCCACCCTCGCGTTGCTGCGGGACATCCTCGAGGCCGACGGCTTCGAGGTGGTGGTCTCGACCAGCGTGGGGGCCGACCTGCGCGAGCTGTGGGCCTCCCGGCCGGACCTCCTGATCGTCGACCTGCTGCTGACCACCGATACGCGCGGGCTGTCCGGCTGGGACGTGGTGCGCCTGGCGCGTGCCCACGCGGACCTGCATCGCGTGCCGGCGATCGTCATCTCGGCGGACTACCCGGGGCTCCGCCGCCACGAGCGCGAGGCGGGGCGCATGGACCGGGTGCGGCTGCTCCCCAAGCCGTTCGGCGTGGAGGAGCTGCGCGAGGTGGTGGTTGCGCTGCTCTCGCCGCAGGTGGAGGCCCCGAGGGCGATCGGCGGCGACCGTGAGGCCATCAACCGCGCGCCGGGGCCGGGGTAGGAGCCGGGGGGCCAATGGACGGGAACCACGCCAGGCCGACGCGCATCGGCGAGCTGATCCGGCTCCAGCAGCGCCTGGCGCTCGAGGCGCGGACGATCGGGGTATCCCTGCACTCCGCGCTCGACCAGCTCGGCGAGGCCGGCGATCGGCGCTGGATCGAGGACCGTCCCGCACGCCGTCGCGAGTGCTGCCAGCGCGCGCGGCAGCTCCTGCTGGAGGTCGACGCTCACAGCGCCCGCAACCGGCGCGCGGCGGACATCGCCTTCGCGGGGTGGCCCGGCAGCGAGGAGTCCGGCGAACGGATCGCGTTCCGCGGCGCGGTGCGCGAGTCGGATGACGCGATGGAGGCGGCGCGCTCGGTGGCGGACGCGGACGTCCGCGGGGGGCTGGCCCCGCCGGGGATCAACCCGGGAAGAGGTTCCTGACCCAGTC
The DNA here is from genome assembly GCA_036375355.1 of Candidatus Limnocylindria bacterium. GTDB lineage: Bacteria > Chloroflexota > Limnocylindria > QHBO01 > QHBO01 > DASURX01. The sequence continues at coordinate 22,041 of DASURX010000187.1, read as the reverse complement.
CACCACGCGGCCGAGGCCGGCGCCCATCGGCGAGCCCGACGCGTAGCCGATCGGCTCCTCGCCGGCATGGTGGGCGCCCCACAGCAGAAGGCCGATGGGCGTGCTGAAGGCCGGGTTGGAGAGCTGGTCCATGAGCCCGCCGACGCCCTGCGGCGACCCGATGCGCACCGGCATCTGGAAGACCTCGCGCGCCAGCTCCGCCGCTCCCGCCAGCCGCGCCCCGCCGCCGGTCAGCACCACCCCGGCGGGCAGCATGCCGCCGTGCCCGGAGCGCTTCACCTCCTCGGCGATCAGCGAGTAGATCTCCTGCATGCGGGCCTCGATGATCTCGCACAGCTTGCGGCGCTGGATCGTCTGGCCGCCGCCGTCGCCCAGGACCGCCACGTTGAGGAGCTCCTCGGGCTGCACGTCGCGCAGGTCGGCGGTGCCGTGCTTGATCTTGATCTCCTCGGCAAGGTTCAGGCTGGTGCGCAGGCCGATGGCCACGTCGTTGGTGACGTTGATGGCACCCACCGGCAGCACGGCGGAGTGGTAGACCGCGCCATCGGTGAAGATCGCGATGTCGGTGGTGCCGCCCCCGATATCGGCCACCAGCACCCCGAGCTCCTTCTCGGTGTCGGTCAGAATCGCCTCGGAGGCCGCCAGCGAGCTGATCACCAGCTCGTCGATCTGCACGTTCGCGTTGGTGATGCACTTGCTCAGGTTCTGGATCGAGGTCGCCGCCCCGAAGACGATGTGGGTTTCGACCTCCAGGCGCACCGCGCTCATGCCGAGCGGGTCCTTGATCCCCTCCTGGCCGTCCACTATGTAGCCGCGCGGCACGACGTGCAGCATCTCGCGGTTCGACGGCGTCTGGATCGCCTTGGCCGCCTCGGTGGCGCGGGCGACGTCCTCGCGGCTCACCTCGCGCTTGTGCCCCGAGACCGCGACCACGCCGCGGCTGTTCTGGCTGGTGATGTGGCTGCCGCCCACGCTGACGAAGGCGGAGCTGATCTTGTAGCCTGACAGCCGCTCGGCCTTCTCCAGGCTGGAGGCGATGGAGTTCACGGTCTGGTCGATGTTGGCGACCATCCCCTTCTTCATCCCCGCCGAGGGCGCGATCCCATAGCCGATGATGGACAGGTCGCCGGACCGATCCACCTCGCCGATGAGCGTCGTGACCTTGGTCGTGCCGGCGTCGATGCCGACCAGGACCGTCTCCCTGTCCAAGCTACCTCCGATGGTCTCGCCGGGCAGCGCCGGCCGCCCGGCCCGCGGCCGAGCCTACAGGAAGTGGCGCCGGATGAGCGCCACGTTTTGGAAGATCCGCAGCCCGAAGGCGAAGAGCGCCACCAGGTACAGGTCGATGCCCAGCCGGTCCCCGACGAAGGTCAGCGCCACCGCCACCAGCGCGTTGGTCACGAACCCCGACAGGAAGACACGGTTGTCGTAGTGCGCGTCCAGCTCGGCGCGGATGGCGCCCAGCACCGAGTCCAGCCCGGCCAGGATGCCGACCGCGCTGTAGCGCGCCAGGTCCGGGCTGACGTTCACGTTCAGCACCAGTCCCAGCGCAATGCCGAGCGCCAGGCCGATCAGGGGGAGCCACATCCGGGACGGTTCCGCTGCATGTCGCGCGGCAGGCGATCGGAGCCGCCACGACCTCTATGGGGCCCAATATACCCTCCCGGGATTGCGGGCATCCACCCAGCTGACCGATGCCTCGGCATGGCCCGCGAAGAGCGTCCGCACCGCGGCGATCTGCGCATCCAGCCGGGCGTCGGCGGTGACGGCATCCTCGGCGGGATCGAGCTGGTAGAAGCCGAGCGCCGCGCGCCAGGGCGGCTGAGCCGAGACCAGGACGAAGCCGTACTCCGGGTCGACCTGCAGGCCAAGGGCGGTCGCGGCGGAGCCCAGCAGGGCCGGGTCTACGGCGAGCAGGCGCAGCGCCATGCGCAGCTCGGCGGCGGAGAGCGTATCCCCCACGCCGAGTCCCCGGCTGCGCGGCCGCTGGTCGTCGACGGCGGGCAGGGCCGCCAGCTCCGCCGGCAGCTCGGCATCGAGGGGCAGCTCGGCGATGATGCTGCCGTCGGCCGCACCGACCAGCCGCGCCGCGCGGGTGACCCAGGTGAAGGCGGCGGCCTTCTCGACCACGCTGACGCGCAGCGTCCCGGGCAGGTACGCCTCGACTCGCGCGCTCGCCACCGCCGGGAGGTCCTCGATGCGCTCGGCCAGCGCCCCCGAGTCGACGGCGAGCAGCGGCGCGCCGCGGAAGGCGCCCAGGATCTCGTTCAGGTCGGCGGCCGGCGTGTAGCGCTCGCCGGCGTGCGCCACCTCGACCACGCGCAGCCATGGCCCGTTGACGAGGGTGACCGTCCCGCCCAGCAGTGCCGCGAAGGCCAGCAGGGCGAGCAGGCGGCCACCGCCCGGCAGGCGCCGCCCGATGCGCCGGCGCAGCGGCGTCCGCGGCTTGCGGGCGTGCCCGGCGGGCCGGCGCCGCGGGCGGAGCGCGCGCTGGCTCATTCCTGCTCCAGCCCCAGCTCGATGATGCGGCCGATCAGCTCCGCGAAGCCGATGCCCGCCATCTCCGCCTGCTTCGGGAACATGCTCGTGGCGGTGAAGCCGGGGATCGTGTTCATCTCCGACAGGTAGGCCGTGCCATCGGCCCCCACCAGGAAGTCGACCCGGGCGAACCCGGCGCAGTCGACGGCGACGTATGCGGCGCGCGCCAGCTCGCGCAGCTCGTCGGCCAGGGCCGGGTCCACGTCGGCGCGCGGCAGGACGTCGGCCAGGCCGGCGGTGTACTTCGACTCGTAGTCGTACCACTCGTGGTGGCTGCGGATCTCGCCCGGCGGGAAGACGATCGGCTCGGCGTTGCCCAGCACGCCGCACTCGAGCTCGCGGGCGTCGGGAAGGTAGCGCTCGACGATGACCTTGCTGTCGTAGGCGAAGGCCTCCACCAGCGCGGCGCTCAGCTCTTCCGGCCCGTGGACCAGCGACATGCCCACGCTGCTGCCCAGGCGCGCGGGCTTGACCACGCTGCGCCGCCCGATGCGCTCCAGCACGGCTCGCTCGACGCCGCCGGGGTCATCGGTCCAGGCGGAGCGGCGGAACCAGGTCGACTCGACGACCGGCAGGCCATGGCCGCGCATCAGGTCCTTGAAGACGATCTTGTCCATGGCCACCGCGCTGGCCAGCACGCCCGCGCCGGTGTACGGGATGCCGGCCAGCTCCAGGAAGCCCTGCAGCGTGCCGTCCTCGCCGAAGGGGCCGTGCAGCACCAGGAACGCGATGTCGATCGCCTCGCCGAGGGACCGCAGCGCGCTGCGCGCGGCGAGGGACGCGTCCTGGGAGGCGACCGGCACGATCGCGCTGTGGTCGCGCAGCCGCGCGGCCTGCTGGGTCGGCGTCTCGGCGCCCAGCATCCCGGCCAGTCCGCCCGGACCGATCTCCCCCGCCGGGCCGGCCGGCAGGTGCCAGCCGCCGGCGCGGTCGATGTAGACCAGGTACGGCTCGAAGCGGTCGCGATCGATGAAGCGCAGGACCGATTCCGCCGACGCGACGCTCACCTCGTGCTCGGCCGAGCGACCGCCGGCGAAGATGCCCACGCGCAGCCGACGCTCGCTCATGGCTCCACCTGCTGCGGCCAGTCGCCCACGAACTCGATCTCGTACTGCAGCTGGACGCCGAAGCGCTTGCGGACCGCGTCGCGCACGAGGTCGCCCAGGGCACGCACGTCGGCAGCGCGCGCCCCGCGGTCGGTGACGATGAAGTTGGCGTGCAGGGTGCTCACCATGGCGCCGCCCACGCGCCGGCCCTTGAGTCCCGCCGCGTCGATCAGACGCCCGGCATGGTCGCCGGGCGGGTTGCGGAAGACGCTGCCCGCGTTCTGGTCGGCCAGGGGCTGGGTCGCGCGCCGCTGCTCGTGGTGAGCCGCCACCCGCGCCGCGATCGCGTCTGGGTCGTCGGGCCGCAGCTGGAGCGTGGCGGCCAGCACGACCTCCCGGCTGTGCTTGAAGCGCGACTCGCGGTACGCGAACCGGCAGTCCGCGTTGGCGAGCTGCACCACGGCGTCGCGGTCGGGATCCCAGGCCTCGACCTTGACCAGCACGCCCGCCATCTCCCCGCCGTGCGCACCGGCGTTGGCCCACACCGCGCCGCCCAGCGTGCCCGGGATGCTGATGCCGAACTCGAAGCCGGCCAGTCCCGCCTCCGTGCATCGCTTGACGAGCATCGCCATCGGCGCACCGGCCTCCGCGCTCAGGCGCGTGCCGTCGATGCGATGGCCCCGCGCGCGGTTGCGCACCACCAGCCCGCGGATCCCGGCGTCCGCGATCACCAGGTCGCTGCCGTTGCCGAGCACGAAGGGTGGCACGCCGGCGTCGCGCGCCAGGCGCAGCACGGCGAGCAGCTCCTCGCGGCTCCCTGGCTGGGCCAGGCGGTCGGCTGGTCCGCCGAGGCGCAGCGTGTTCAGCCCGGCCAACGGGGCGTCGCGCGCCAGCGCGATGTCGCGCTCCGCCGCCAGGGCATCGAGCCGCGCCAGCGCCGACGCGGTCGCCGCCTCGCTCACGAGCCGGCCTCCGCGGCCAGGGAGGGCAGCGGCCGCTGCTCGGCCAGCGCCAGCAGCTCCGCGGCGATCGCCGCGGCTGCGTCCGGGCGACCCAGGGCCAGTGCGGCCTGCGCCATGCGGGAGCGGGCCGCGTCGTCGCGGAGGCGCGATGCCTCGGCCAGCAGCCGATCGCCGTCGAGCTCCCCGTCCGGCACCACCACCGCGGCGCCGCGCTCGCCAAGCCAGGCGGCGTTGGCTCGCTGGTGCGCGCCGGCATAGGGGTACGGCACCAGGATCGAGGCCACGCCCACGGCGGTCACCTCCGCGCAGGTCGACGAGCCGGCACGGCCCAGCACCAGGTCGGCAGCGACCAGGGCACCGGCCATGCGATCGGTCAGGAAGGGAACCGGGTGGTACCGCTCGCCCAGCTCGGGGGGCAGCCCGGCGCGCAGCGCCTCGGCATCGGGCAGACCCGCGTCGCCGGCGACATGCAGGACCTGCCAGTCGACGAGCAGCCGTTCCAGGGCCGCCTGCAGGGCATCGGTCAGGCGGGTGACCGCCTGCGATCCGCCGAAGGCCAGCAGCAGCCGGTCATCGGCCCCCACCCAGAAGGAGCGCCTCGCCGCCTCGCGCTCCACGCCCGCGAAGGAGCGGATGGGCGTGCCGGACACGAACGACCTTCCGGGGAAGGTTCCGAGCGTCGGCGGGAAGGCGACCGCAACCCGCGTGGCCAGGCGGCCCACCGCCGCGGTCGCGCGCCCGGCGATCACGTTGCCCTCCCACAGCAGGGTCGGGATGCGCAGCGCGCGGGCGGCCATCACCAGCGGGATGCCCAGGTAGCCGCCGGTGGTGAAGACGGCCGCCGGACCGATGCGCCGCAGGAGCACGGCTGCCTGCGGGACGGATGCGCCCAGGCGCAGCGGGTCGAGCACCAGGTGCACGTCGCGTTCGACGCTGCGCAGCGAACGGACCACCAGCTGGTGGTAGGGCAGCGCGTCGCCGACGAGGCGGCGCTCCAGGCCCCTCGCACCGCCGACGTAGGACAGCTCAAGGTCGGGCCGCGCGTCGCGCAGTGCCCGCGCGACGGCCAGCGCGGGGTACACGTGCCCGCCGGTCCCGCCGCCCGATACCACCAAGCGCATCGAGCAAGGATCCTGTCTGCGTGGTCTCGCGCGAGATCGACAGCAGGATGCCGACCGCCACGAGGTTGATGGTGAGGGCCGATCCGCCGTAGCTTATGAACGGCAGCGGGATGCCGGTCACCGGCATCAGGGCGGAAACGACCATCATGTTGATGCTGGCCTGCACGATCAGCCAGGTGGTGATGCCCGCGGCAAGCAGGCCGGAGAAGGTGTCCGGTGCGTGGACCGCGATGCGGTAGCCCTGGTAGGCCACGATCAGGAACAGGGCCAGCACGGTCAAGGTGCCGATCAGGCCCCACTCCTCGCCGATGATGGCGAAGATGAAGTCGGTCGACGGGGCGGGCAGGTAGAGGTACTTCTGCTTGCTGGCGCCCAGCCCCTGGCCGGCGATGCCACCCAGCGCCAGGGCCAGCAGCGCCTGGATGGTGTTGTAGCCGGCTCCCAACGGGTCGCGGAACGGGTCCAGGAAGGTCTGCACGCGCTGCAGCTGGTACGGGGTGGCGTTGATCATGACCATCGCCGCCGCCAGCACCGCCCCGCCGATCGCGCCCAGGTAGATCAGGTTCGCCCCGGCCATGAAGAAGACGGCCAGGGCGGTGATGGCGTACACGCCGGCGGTGCCGAGGTCCGGCTCCAGCGCGATGAGCAGGAAGCCGGGAGCGACCAGCAGGCCGAACGGGACGAGGCCGTTGAAGAAGGAACGCGCCTCCTTGCCCCGCCGGTCGAGCCAATGCGCGAGGTAGAGGCAGACGGCCAGCTTGGCCAGCTCGGCCGGCTGGAAGCCGCCGATGCCCGGCACGCTGATCCAGCGCCGCGAGCCGTAGACCTCGGTGCCGATGCCGGGGATCAGCACCAGCACCAGCAGGACGAGCGTCACGACGTAGGCCGGGATGGCCAGGTAGCGCAGGGCGCGGAAGTCGACGCGGGCGCAGAGCAGCATGGCGGCCAGGCCCAGCACGGCCCAGATGGCCTGCTGCACGCCCTGGGCGGCGGGATCGGCGCTCGACAGGTAGGACCGCACGCTCGACGCGGAGAAGACCATGACGACGCCGATGGCCACCAGCGCGGCGACGGCCGTCAGCAGCGGGTAGCTGACATGATGCCGCTCGCGCTTGACGCCGCCGCGGACGGCAGTGCGCCCGGCGCCGGCACGGCGAGCGGCGATCGATGCGGCGGTCATGACCCGGGCCCCAGCGCGCGGACCGCGGCGGTGAAGGCCTCGCCGCGCGCCGCGTAGTCGCGGAACATGTCGAAGCTCGCGGCGGCCGGGGAGAGCAGCACCACGTCCCCGGGCCGCGCCAGCCGGCCCGCCACGCGCACGGCCTCGTCCATCGAGCCGGCCCGATGCACCGGCACGCGACCGCCGACGAGGGCCTCCAGGCGCCCTGCGGTTTCGCCGATTAGCACCACCGCCCGGCAGCGCGCCGCGATGGCCTCGCCCAGCTCGGCGTAATCCAGGCCCTTGTCCTTGCCGCCGGCGATCAGGACCAGGCCGTCGTCGTCGAACGCGGCCAGCGCCGCCAGGGCGGCCATCGGGATGGTGGCCTGCGAGTCGTTCACGTAGCGCACGCCGCCGAGCTCGCCCACCGCCTCCAGGCGATGCGGCACGCCCGGGAAGCCGCGGATCCCGCGCGCGATGCTTTCGGCGCTCACCCCGGCCAGCGACGCGCCCACGGCGGCGGCCAGCACGTCGGCCAGCAGGTGTGCGCCGCGCAGCGGGACGTCGGCCACGGCCATGACCCGCTCGCCGCGGACGACGAGCCAGCCGGCGTCGACGCTGCCGGCCAGGTGTCCCCGCTCGCTGCCGATGCCGTACCAGGCCAGCGAGGCCGCCGGCAGCCGAGCGCCGAGCTCCAGGCAGCCGGCGTCGTCGGCGTTTAGCACCACGTGGCCGCGCGGCGCGGTCAGCTCGCCCAGGCGCGCCTTCACGGCCCGGTACGCCTCGACGCTCGGATGGCGGTCCAGGTGGTCCGCGCCGATGTTGGTGTAGACCGCGATCTCCGCGCCGCGCGAGATGGTGGGCAGCTGCAGCTCGGACAGCTCCAGCACCGCCCAGTCGGCCGCGCCCAGCTCGTCGACGCGCTCGATCAGCGGCGTGCCGATGTTGCCGCCCACCGCATGCGGGACGCCGCCGGCCTCGAGGATGGCGCCCAGCAGGGCGGTGGTCGTGGTCTTGCCCTTGGTGCCGGTCACGGCCAGCACCCGCGCCTGCGTGAGGCGCAGGAAGAGCTCCACCTCGCTGACGAGCTCCACGCCGGCCTCGACGGCGGCGGCCAGCGCCTCGCGCAGCCACGGCTCGGTGGTCGGGAAGGTCGGCGAGATGGACGGGCTGCTGACGAGCAGGTCGGACGCCGACAGCAGCGACCGGACCTGCTCCGCGTCCGTCCCCAGCTCCAGCCGGACGTCCCGCCCGCCCAGCGCGGCGACCTCCTCGGCCAGCACATCGGCTTCGCGCCGGTCGTAGACGGTCACCCGGGCGCCGTGGTCGGCCAGCATCCTGGCCGCGGCGACGCCGGATCTGGCCAGCCCGAGGACGGTGACGCGCCGGCCCTCGAGGTCGGCCGGCGAGCGTACGGGAGCGGTCATGGTGCTCATCGGCCTCACGACAGCGCGTTCGCGCTGGCCAGGAAGAGGCTGAAGCCGAGCAGCCCGGCCAGCGCCGCCACGATCCAGAAGCGGACGGTGATCTTCTCCTCGGCCCAGCCGATCAGCTCGAAGTGGTGCTGCAGCGGCGCCATGCGGAAGATGCGCCGGCCGCGCAGGCGGAAGGAGACCACCTGGAGCACCACGCTCATGATCACCGCGAAGAAGACCACGCCGATCACCGCAAGCAGCGGCAGCTGCCCGGTGATGGTCGCGACGACGGCCAGGGTGGCACCCATGGACAGCGCCCCGGAGTCGCCCATGAACAGCTGCGCGGGGTGGACGTTGAACCACAGGAAGCCCATCAGCGCCCCGATCATCAGCGCGCAGAAGACCGCCAGGTTGGGCTGCGCCAGCTTGAGGCCCGGCACTTCGACCAGGGCGATGAGCAGGTAGGCGACGAAGCTGAATATCAGGATGCCGCCGGCCAGGCCGTCGAGCCCATCGGTCAGGTTGACCGCGTTGCTGACGCCGACGATGACGAAGGCCGCGAACAGGAAGAAGGCCACTGCGCCGATCTCGACCTGGCCAATGGGCGGCAGGTTGAGGACCTTCAGGTCGAAGTGGCGCTGGATGTAGAAGCCGGCAAGCAGCGCGACGGCGATCTGCCAGACCAGCTTCCAGCGCCCGCGCATGCCGATGCCGGTCCGCACGTTGACGAAGTCGTCGATGGCGCCCAGGACGCCCACCCCCACCAGCGCCAGCATCGGGCTCAGCGTGTAGGCGTCCTCGATGCGCATGGCCATCGCCAGGAACATGACCACCACCACCAGCAGCATGCCGCCCATGGTCGGGGTGCCCGCCTTGGTCTGGTGCCCGCTCGGGCCCTCGGCCCGGATCTGCTTGCCGAAGCCCAGCCGCTGGAGGAGGCCGATGTAGATCGGTCCCAGCAGGACGACGCCCGTGAAGGCGAGAAGCAGGGCCAGGACGATGGCGAGCACCTACGTCGCCCTCGCGTCTGGCGCCAGCGCCGCCACCAGGCGGTCGAGCTCGATGCCGCGCGACGCCTTGACCAGCAGCAGGTCGCCGACGCCCGGCGCCAGCTCGCGCTCGACCACGGGCAGGGCCTGATCGGCGTCGTCGGCGGTGGCGACCGAGCGCAGGCCGGCGGCGCGGGCGCCCTCGGCGATCCAGCGACCGCGCTCCCCGACTGTGACGAGCGCGTCCACGATCCCGGCCGCCCTGGCGCCGATCTCGCGGTGCAGCCGCTCCTCGTCGGGCCCCAGCTCGAGCATGTCTCCCAGCACCGCCAGGCGGCGCCGGCCGGGCGACAGCGGCGTCTCGGCCACGAACTCGAGCGCGGCCCCGACCGATACCGGAGACGCGTTGTACGTGTCGTCGACGATGGTCGCGCCGCTCGCTGCCGGGATGACGGCCATCCGGTGCGCGGCGTGGCTGCCGGCTGCCAGCGCGGCCTCGACCTCGTCCATCGGCACGCCGAAGCGCTCGGCCACGGCCGCCGCCGCGAGGGCGTGGTGCACCAGGTGGCGGCCCGGCGTCCCGGACCGCACGCGACGCGTGCCCCACGGAGAGCGGATCGTGAAGACTGTCCCCGACAGCCCCAGCGAGGCGATCTCCTCGGCGCGCACGTCGGCCCCCGTCGAGAGGCCGAAAGTGCACACCTCCGCCGCCGTGACTTCGCGCATGGCGGCCACCCGGGTGTCGTCGGCGTTCAGGACCGCCAGGCCGTCGGAGGACAGCGCCTGCGGCAGCTCTGACTTGGCGCGGGCGATGGCCTCGATGCTGCCCGCCCGCTCCAGGTGCGTGGCGTGCACGGCCAGCACCACGCCCACCTCGGGGCGCGCGATCTCGGCCAGCCGCGCGATCTCGCCCTCGGTGTACATGCTCATCTCGAGCACGGCCGCCTGGTGCGCGGGCTCGAGCCGCAGCAGCGTCATGGGCACGCCCGTCTCGGAGTTCAGGTTGCCCTCGTTACGCAGGACGTTCAGGGTCGAGCCCAGGACGTCGGCGCAGATCTCCTTCGCGATCGTCTTGCCGGTCGAGCCGGTGATCCCGACCACCCGCACCGCGAAGCGGGATCGCCACCACGCGGCCAGCTCCTGGAGGGCGTGCAGCGGGTCGCTCACCAGGACCTGCGCCGCACCGCTGCCCGCAGGCAGCTGCACGGGCCGTTCGACCAGCACCACCGCGGCACCCCGCGTCACCGCCTCTGCCGCGAAGCGGTGCCCGTCGTCGCGCTCACCGCGCAGGGCCACGAAGCAGCAACCCGGGGTGACGGCGCGCGAATCGACCGCGGCGCCGGAGAATGAGGTGGTGGTCGTCGGGCCGATCAGGCGGCCGCCGGTGGCGGCCAGGAGGTCATCGATGCTGATCGACGGGGGCACGCGGCTACCTGCTGTGGCTCCGGGCGAGTCTAGCAGCCTCATCCGCCCGCCACCGGCTGCAGGGGACGGTCGGGCGGGATGGCCATGTAGTCCAGGATCTGCGGGGCCAGCGAGCGGAACAGGTCGTCGGGGCGCTCGGCCATCTGGTAACGGCCCCAGGTCGCCGGCCGGTGGATGAGGATCAAGGTGACGATCTGCGGGTCCGAGGCCGGCATCAGCGAGATGAAGCTGGAGTCGATCCAGCCGGGGATGTACTCGTAGCGGGTCTGCTGCTCGTAGATCGGCTGGCCGTTGGCATCGGTCCCGACCTGCACGTTCTTCGTCACCGGACCCGCCACCTCGGCCGTGCCGGTCTTGCCCGCCACCGAGTAGCCGGGGATCGAAGCCGGCTGCGCAATGCCGTCGTCGACCGCCGCGGTCAGCAGCTGCAGCACGGTGTCGGCGGTCCCCTCCTTCATGATGCGTTCCCCGGCCGGGTGATCCGCGGCGTGGTACGTGCCGTCGGGCGTCGTCCAGCCGGCAATGACATGCGGCGTCACGAGCAGCCCGCCGTTGCCAATGGCGGCGTACCCCGCGACCAGCTGCATGGCGGTGACCGACAGGCCCTGGCCGAACGAGTTCTGGGCCGCGGTCAGGTCGCCGGACCCGTTCGGGCCATCGGGATTCCAGACCACGCCGCTCGCCTCGCCTGCAATCTCCACGCCTGTCGGCGAGCCGAAGCCGAATCGCCGGAAGGCCTCGTACAGGCGCTCACGGCCCAGGGTCAGGCCGATGCGCGCCGCGCCGACGTTGTTCGACAGCTTCAGCACGTCGCCGGCCGTGATCGGGCCATGGCCATAGGGGTGGTTGTAGCGATCGGCATTCTGGATGCGGACGCCGGACAGCTGCAGGTTGTTGTCATCGACGAAGGTGTCGGTGGTGGTGATCGCACCGGCGTCGAGCGCCGCCGAGATGGTGAATGCCTTCATCACGGAGCCCGGCTCGTACTGCCGCGAGACCGCCGGGTTGGTGAACAGCTCCGCGTCGGCTGAGCCGTAGGCGTTGGCATCGAAGGACGGGAAGGTGGCGAGCGCCAGGATCGCGCCGGTCTTCACGTTCATGACCATCCCGGTCACGCCCTTGGCCGCGTTCTTCTGGTAGGTGCGCCACATGGTGGCCTCCAGCAGGTGCTGCAGGCCGGAATCGATCGTCAGCTTCACGTCCGAGCCGTTGACCGGCTCGCGCAGCTGGAAGACCGAGTCGGCTATCTGCCGACCGATGACGTCCTCCTGCGCGGTGACCGATCCGGGCAACCCCGCCAGCAGCTGGTTCTCACTGGCCTCGATGCCGTACTGGCCCGTGCCGTCCAGGTTCACGAAGCCGATCACCTGCGCCGCCAGCGTGGTGCCGGGCGAGATGCCGGTCACCGGGTAGACGCGCTTCGTCTCGGTGAGCATGCCCACCCCGGCGATGTGCAGCGACGCGATTCGGTCGGAGACGGCCGGGTCCACCCGGCGGCGCAGCCAGACCCACGGATCGTCGCTGCCCAGGGTCGTGCGCAGCTCGGCGACGTCGATGCCCAGGATCGGCGCCAGCAGGGCCGCCGCCGACTCCGGATCCTTGACCGATGGCGGAGTGGCAAAGACGGACTTCAGCGCGACGCTGGTGGCCAGCAGCACGCCGTTGGCGTCAGTGATCTCGCCGCGCTCGGCGGGGATCTCCTCGTTCTGCGCCAGCTGGTGCAGCGCCATGTCCGCCAGGCGCTCGCGCTCAACGACCTGCCACCACGTCAGTCGCGCGCCGATGCCGAGCGCGACGATGCTCATGACGATGAGCAGGAACAGGGCGCGGGCACGGCTGTCGGTCCTGGCGAGCATCGCTATCTCCTGCGGCGCGTCCCGGGCAGGGACGCCCCGCTGGTCTCGGTTACCTGGCTGTGTCGATGGTTGAGGTCGACGTGGTGGCGCCGGGCCCTGCGCTGGGGGCCGCGGCCGGGGCCTGGGCGAACGTGACCGACGAGGGAGGCAGCGGCACCAGCCGCAACCGCCCGCGCGCGATCCGCTCGATGACTGCCGGCGAGCGCGCCTCGCCGATGCGGTAGACGAGCTGGGCCTGCTGCGCCTGCGCCTCGGCGAGCTGGGTTCGCAGCTCGTCGATCTGGTAGCCGGTCGCCAGCACGTGACCCGACTGGGTCAGGTAGAAGATGCCGAGCAGCGCGGCCGCCGCGATGGCGACCAGGACGCTCGAGATGCTCGCCGCCTCGCGACGGCGACGACCCGCACCGGACCGCGGGCGCGGAGCGGGACGCGGCCGCACGCGCGACCGGCGGCCGAAGACGCCGATGCCGGTCGCCGGGCGAGCACCGATGACGGCCATGGCTCAGGCGGCGCTCCGCCCGGGGAGACGAATGGCCCAGGAGGTCGGCGACTCGAAGTCGAGCCCCTCCTCGATCTCGATGGCGGCCACCTGGTCGGATAGCCAGTACTGCTCGACGCGAACGTCGTGCAGCCGGCGCTCGCGGAGCTCGCGCTGCCGGGTGGAGTACATCCGGCGCCGGCTGGCCTGGTGGCGTGGTCGTCCTCGGCTCATGTGACCCTCCTTCTCGATTCAGGCTGCGCTCGCGACGGGGAGCTTCTCGGCCACGCGCAGGCGAGCGCTGCGCGCGCGGCGATTGCGGCGAACCTCGGCCTGGCTGGGCGTGATGCCGCCGCGAGCCACGATCCGGAGCTGGGCGCGGTGCCCGCAGGTGCAGACCGGTGGGAGCGGTTCCTCGACGCAGTCCCGGCTCTCGCGCGCCATGAAGCGCTTGACGATCCGGTCCTCGCCGGAGTGGTAGCTGATGACCGCCATGCGGCCGCCGGGCCGCAGGCTGGCGAGCGCGCCGGCGAGCCCGGTGCCCAGGACCTCGAGCTCGCGGTTGACGGCGATGCGCAGCGCCTGGAAGGTGCGCGTCGCCGGATGGATGCGGCCGGCATCGGCCCCCCTGGCAGGGACGGCACGGGCCACCACCGTGGCCAGGTCGGCGGCCGTCATCAGCCGGCCTTCCTGACGCGCCGCCAGGATCGCCTTCGCGATGCGACCAGCACGGCGTTCCTCACCAAACGTCGCGAGGATTCCGGCGAGCTCTCGATGCGACGACCGGTCGATAAGGTCGAGGGCCGATAGACCACGGTCTTCATCGAACCGCATGTCCGGCGGCGCATCGGCCACGAAGCTGAAGCCGCGCGACGGATCGGCCAGCTGGTAGCTGGACAGGCCCAGGTCGAACAGGACGCCGTCGAGCGGCACGAAACCGGCCTCGCGCGCCACGTCGTGGATCTGCGCGAAGTTGGCCTGGCGCAGCACGACCCGTTCGCCGTACTGCGCCAGCACGCGTTCCGCCTCCCTGATGGCCGCCCGATCGGCATCCAGGCCGAGCAGGCGACCATCCGGAGACGTGGCCTCCAGGAGCCGCTCGGCGTGCCCTCCGCCACCGAGCGTGCAGTCGGCGATGGAGCTGCCGGGCCTCGGATCGAGAGAGGCGAGAACCTCGTCGACCAGGACCGGCAGGTGCCCTTCTCCCATCGGCTGCACCTCTGACATCGGTGGCGGGCCGTTCGGCCCGGAGACGCATCAATGGCGGGGTCGTGACGTGCGTCATGGCGTCGCGTCCGCTAGATCCCGAGGTCCGCGAGGTGTTCGGCCAGCGCCTCCGGCTCGTTCTCGATCCGCGTCCGGTACGGCTGCCAGGCGCTGGGCGCCCACAGCTCGAGCCGGTTCAGCGCACCGACCACCACGACTTCCCCGTCGCCGATGCCGGCGTACTCGCGCAGGTAGCCCGGCACCAGAACCCGTCCCTGGCGGTCGAGCTCGACCTCGACCGCCCCGGAGGACATGAACCGCGCGAACTCGCGTGCGCGCGGGTTGGTGAGCGGAAGGGAGCGCAGCTTCGCCGCCAGCTCCTCCCACTCGTCCTGCGGGAAGAGGCCCAGGCAGCGGTCGAGCCAGCGCGCAAGCGTGGCTCCCTGCCCCAGGCGCTGCCGGAATCGCGCCGGGACCGCGATTCGACCGCGGTCATCCAGCGTGTGCCGGAACTCGCCAGTGAGGAAGGGAGTTCGTTCCATTCGGCCTGCTCTACCACTGCTCCCCATTTTGGGCCACTTTGACCCATCGGCCGCCATTCTACAGGGCAATCAGTCCCCGTCAAGGAAATTCCGCGTGTTTCGGGAGGGACATTCGTCCTGGTACGTCATGGGCGCCGGCCGCGCGCGTACCGACGCCCGACGACGGTGTCAGCCGCGCGAGGGGGCGAGGGTGCGATGCGGGTTGGGAGGCGGGTCCGGGAGGCGAGCGGCGCGCCCGACCGAGCTAGAGCTGGTCGGCGGGAAGCAGCTCGGAGCGCCGCGAGCCGTCGGGTGCGAGATAGACGGCGCGGATATTGAAGGTCCCGGATCGGTCGCGGATGTACGACCACCCCGAAAGGTCGCCCGACGTGGTGCGCCAGTGCAGGAGCCCGTTCGCGGCCTCGATGCGCTCGACCTCGGCGAAGCTCCAGTCGTCGAACCCGGTGC
The DNA here is from genome assembly GCA_036375355.1 of Candidatus Limnocylindria bacterium. GTDB lineage: Bacteria > Chloroflexota > Limnocylindria > QHBO01 > QHBO01 > DASURX01. Next base: position 6,857 of record DASURX010000187.1, on the reverse strand, counting down.
CGAGCTCATCCTGGATCTCACCCGCGTCCGACACCCGGAAGACCGTGTTCTGGCCGGCCGGCACGCTGACCTCGTAATGGTCGAAGACGTCGCCGGGCTCCGGCGTCGCCTCGGGAGGTGGCGTCTCGAGCGGCGGTGTGGGCGACGGCGCGATCGTCGTGGTCGGCGTGACCGATCCCTCGACCGACGACGTCGCCGAGGGCGTGGGCGACGCCGTCTGCTGGGCGACTCCGCCGTCACGGTTCAGCAGGGCGAAGGCACCCAGGCCGCCACCGGCGGCGAGCAGCAGCACCAGGGCGACCGCCACCAGCGCGCGACGCCCGCCTCCCCCGCTTCCCGCCGGCGCCGGCGCCGGCGCGGGCGGCTTCGGCGCCGCCGGCAGGGGGCGGCGCAACGCCTCGAGCTCCTCGGTCGGGATGACGAGCACGCCACGCAGGTAGCGCGGGCAGTTGCCGTAGCCGCGCTGAAGGCAGACCTTCTGCTGCTGCTCCGCCGAAAGCTCGGCGGGATCGCCGAAGGCATAGCAGCGGTGCTCGTCGGTGACGCCGTCGCGGTAATCGGTCCGGCTGCTGGCGAGGCCCAGGAACGGGCAGATGGTGTCCGGGCGCTTGGCGAGCTCCTCGAAGAGGGCGCGTCGCTCGGCCTCCCGGGCCGCCTCCTCTTCCTGGTGGTGCCTGCGTCGCCCGAACATTGCCCGCCGCCGTCCTCGCTGTTGACGCGGCTCGGCTCTCGGCAGCCGGCCGAGCACGCATCTGGAGTCTAGCGCGCGCCCTGCCTTACCGATGCTGGGGCCAAGGGGTACGAACGCGTCATTGAGGCCCCGGACCCACGGGCGGTAGGGTGTCCGCTGTCGGTACCAGGCGGCACCGGCCACCAGGGGAGGAAGGACGATGGCCCTCCGCGAAATCGAGGGGGGAGAGCGCGTTCCGATCCCCCGCCGGGGACGGATTCGCCGCTGCCGCGTGCGCCACGTCTCGATCCTGGCCGCCGGGGAGGGGCCGCGCGTCCAGGTCGACTGCCTGCTGGGCGGCCCTGAGCACCCTCTGCCGCTGGGCGACATGGACGAGGCGCGTGCCATCTGCAACGCCTGCACCGCCACCACGGTCTGGCGCGCGGACGAGGACTGAATCGTCGAGGGTGCTGCCGCCACCACCCTCCGCCGGCTGCGCAACGTCGTCGGGCGGTGCCGCCCACACCCTCACCGGCACGGGTGAGTGCCACGGACAGTGTTGAGTGGCAATCCCTGGAGAGCGGCCTGTAAGCCGAGTTCTGTGCCCGGGCCGATTCGCATCGGTCCGGCGACGGCCATCCATCTGAGCGACCTACCCGAGGGCTGAGCGAGCAGCCTCGACGCCCTCCTATTCGGTCTTGCTCCGGCCAGAGCTTGCCGCGTTTCACTCCCGCCGAAGCGGGCATCGTCACTGTGGCGCTGGTCCTCGCCTCACGGCGGACGGGTGTTACCCGCTGGCCTGCTCTTTGGAGCTCGGACTTTCCTCGGACGCGGCCTTTCGACCGATGCGCCCGCGGCCGTCCGGCCGCCTCCAGGGACCGATAGTGTAGCCGGTCCGAACAATCGTTCGAAAACCCGGGGAAGCTCCGCCGTCCGGCTAGACGCAGAAGTCCCCGCTCGGATCGACGCCGCGGCGGCAGTGCGAGCGGTAGGCGATGGCGTCGATGTACCAGCCGGCCGGGTCCCGCAGCAGCCGGAGGCGGATCTCCTGTCCCGCCACCGAGTCGTCGCCGGCATTCGCGAGCTGGATGATGCCGACCGCCGACCCGGAACCGGTTGCCTGGACGTCCGACCAGAGCCGCGCCCCGGGCGGCAGGCCCTGGCCCGTCGCTTCGGCGAGGACCGCGTCGACGAGGTCCTGCGCGCGAGCGAAGGCGGCCGTCCCGCGCGTGAAGGCGTCCGGGATGTTGTCGTCGCCGACCTGCCATTCGGTGACGCCGCCGGCCCCGTCGAGGAGCGGCGTCGGCGCGGGCCCGAGAACCTGGCAGCCGGCCAGGACCCCGATGCCGGCCAGGAGCAGCATGACGGTTCGGCGCATGGCGACCGGACGCGGCCGCGACGCCGGCCGTTTCACGCGCGCGGCTGGTCGATGGCCACGTTGGAGAGGCGATCGGCCTCCCTGTTCAGCTCGCGCGGCACGTGCGCCACGGTGTACCCCGTGAGACGGGCCAACAGCGCCATCACTCGCGCGTGAATCGGCTGCAGGTCGGCGTGCTTGACGCGGTAGCGCCCGGCGATCTGGCGCGCGACCAGCTGCGAGTCCATGCGCAGGTCGACGTGCGTGGCGCCGTGGCGCAGTGCCTCTTCGACGGCCAGCTCCACGGCGGTCCACTCCGCGTAGTTGTTGGTGCGCACGCCCAGGAAGACGGCGATCTCCGCGACGAGCGAGCCATCGGCGGCATCGCGCAGGACGGCGCCGGCGCCGGCGGGCCCCGGATTGCCTCGCGCTGCCCCGTCGGTGTGGATCAGCAGGCGCCGCGGACGCGGCGCCATCGGTCCAGGCGAAGGATCAGCCACGGGCCGCGGAGGAAATCTCGCCGGTGACCTCCATGATGGCCCGCGTGATCTTGATGTCGCGGGGGCAGGCCTCCACGCAGTTGAAGACGGTGCGGCAGCGCCACACGCCGTCGGGGTCGGCCATGATCTGCAGCCGCTCCTCGTGGGCGTGATCCCGCGAATCGACGATGAAGCGGTGGGCGTTCACGATCGCCGCCGGGCCGACGTAGGCACCATCGGCCCAGAACACCGGGCAGGAGGTGGTGCACGCCGCGCACAGGATGCAGCGGCTGGTGTCCTCGTAGCGGGCGCGATCGGCCTGGGACTGGCGCCGCTCCCGGCCGTCCTCCGGGATCTCGTCGTTGACCAGGTACGGCATCACGCTGCGGTACTGGTCGAAGAAGGGCTCCATGTCGACCAGCAGGTCCTTGAGCACCGGCAGGCCGCGGATGGCCTCGACCGTGATCGTGCGCCCGGCGTCCTTGACCAGGTACTCGCAGGCGAGCCGGTTCTGGCCGTTGATCAGCATCGCGTCGGAGCCGCACACCCCGTGGCCGCACGATCGGCGGAAGGTGAGCGTGCCGTCCTGGTACCACTTGACCTGGTGCAGCAGGTCAAGGACGCGGTCGGACGGCTCCGCCTCGACGCGGTACTCCTCCCAGTGCGGATCGGCGTCGGTCTCGGGGTTGTAGCGCCGGATGCGCAGCCTGACCTCGGTGCTCATCGGCTCAGTAGACCCGCGGCTTCGGCTCGAACTTGCCGAGCGTGACCGGCTTGTACTCGAGCCGCGGGCTCCCGCCATCCGGATCGCGGTAGGCCAGCGTGTGCTTCAGCCAGTTGACGTCGTCGCGCTCCGGGTAGTCCTCCCGGGCGTGCGCGCCGCGGCTCTCGAGCCGGGCCACGGCCGACTCCACGGTCGCCTCGGCGCAGTCGAGCAGGAAGCCGAGCTCCAGCGCCTCGCCGAGCTCGGTGTTGTAGCGGGTCCCCTTGTCGTCGATGCAGACGTCGGCGGCGCGTGCGCGCAGCTGGCGGACCTCGGTGCGGCACTCCTCCAGCAGGCGGGCGGTGCGGTACACGCCGCACTTGGCGAACATCACCTCCTGCAGCTCCCCCCGGATCGACGCCGCACGCTCCCCGGCGCGCGAATCGACCAGGCCGGCCACGAGGCCGCCGACCCGTGCCTCGGCCTCGGGATCGGGGGCCGGCGCCGGAGCCGAACGGAGGTCCTCCGCCATGGCCTTTCCGGCGCGGCGACCGAAGACGAGGATGTCGAGCAGCGAATTCGTCCCGAGCCGGTTGCCGCCATGGACCGATACGCAGGCGCATTCCCCCGCCGCGTAGAAGCCGGGCACCACCGCCTGCTTCTGGCGCTTGGCGTCAAAGGCACCCAGGGCGCGGCCGTCGATGTCGGTCGGGATGCCGCCCATGGCGTAGTGCGCGGTGGGCTGGATCGGCACCAGCTCGTGCAGTGGGTCGATGCCGAAGTAGGTGCGGATGAAGCCGCTCATGTCGGGCAGCTTGTGCTCGAGCACCTCCTTGCCCAGATGGCGCACGTCCAGGTAGACGTAGTCCTTGCCGTCGATCCCCCGCCCTGCGGCGATCTCCTGGTAGATGGAGCGGCTCACCACGTCCCGGCTGGCCAGGTCCTTCATGGTCGGGGCGTAGCGCTCCATGAAGCGTTCCCCCTCGCCGTTGACCAGGACGCCACCCTCGCCGCGCATCGCCTCCGAGAGCAGGAAGCCGAGCTTGTACATGCCGGTCGGGTGGAACTGGAACATCTCCATGTCCTCGAGCGGCAGCCCACGGCGGTAGGCCACCGCCATGCCGTCGCCGGTGAGCGTGTGCGCGTTCGAGGTGACCTTGAAGACCTTGCCGTAGCCGCCGGTGGCGAAGAGGACGGCGCGGGCGCGGAAGGCGTGGATCTCGCTGGTCGCCAGCTGCAGGGCGATCACGCCGGTGACAGGGCCGCCCGGGCCGGCCGGCATGGCCAGGTCGAGCACCTGGTACTCGTCGTAGAAGGCGACGTCGTGCCTGATGCACTGCTGGTAGAGGGTCTGCAGGATGGCGTGACCGGTGCGGTCGGCCGCGTAGCAGGCGCGGCGGACGGGAGCCTCGCCGTAGTTGCGGGTGTGGCCGCCGAAGCGGCGCTGGTCGATCAGCCCCTCCGGGGTGCGGTCGAAGGGCAGGCCGAGGTGCTCGAGGTTGATGATGGTGTCGATCGCGTCACGGCACATGACCTCGGCCGCGTCCTGGTCGACCAGGTAGTCACCGCCCTTGACCGTGTCGAACCAGTGCCACTCCCAGTGGTCCTCCTCGGTGTTGGCCAGGGCGGCGCAGACGCCGCCCTGCGCGGCCCCGGTGTGCGATCGGCTGGGATACAGCTTGCTGATGACGCCGATGCGGGCCTCCGGCCCGAGGTCCTGCTTCAGCTCCAGCGCCGCGTACAGGCCGGCGCCGCCGGCGCCGACCACCACCGCGTCCAGGTCGTGGGTTCGCACGCGCGGGCGCGCGTGCGCATCGGTCCCGATCAGGTTCACGGGAACACCTGCACGGACATCGTGGACGGGTCGAAGGCCACGATCACGAACATGCCGAGCAGCACCCAGACAACGGTGACGGCCACCAGCAGCCAGACCAGCAGCGCGCGCAGGCCGCCATGCGTGTAGTCGTTGATCACGGTGCGCGCGCCGCGCACGCCGTGGATCAGCGCCAGCAGCAGCAGCAGCAGGTCGTAGATGCGCCAGAAGGGGCTGCCCCAGCGGCTGGTCACGAAGGCGAAGTTGATCTCGCCGCCGGTCAGCTCGACCAGGATGTGCATGATGAACATGTGGCCCAGGGCCAGCAGCACCAGCAGCAGGCCGCTGAGGCGCATGAAGTACCACCAGGCCCGATCCCAGCCCGGTCGCTCGGGGCGAGGTGTGGCCGCGCGCGACGGGTTGCGCCGCAGCGGGTCGCCCTCGACCGGCCAGACGCGCCTTCCGACGGCCATCAGGCGCCACCCCACGGGGCATACGGCGTGATCATGATCAAACCGATCGGGATCATGGCGACGACCGTGGCGGCAACCACCCCGTAGGTCAGCGGGCGGTAGAAGACGGTGGTGCGCGGCCAGAAGTCCATGACGATGACGCGCAGCCCGTTCAGCGAGTGGTAGATCAGCGCCGCCATCAGCAGCACCTCGCCCAGCTTGGCGGGGAGGTTGGCGTAGAGCGTCTGGGTGAAGTCGTAGACGTCCGGGCCGAAGAGCACGGTCGAGGTTTCGACCACGTGCAGGAACAGGAAGACGAGGACGCCGATGCCCGACAGCCGATGACCGAGCCAGGCGAGCTCAGCCCAGCTGACGCGGTATCCGAACAGCCTCACCGATGGACTTCCTCCCGATTTGGGCGCAGGCCCGACGACCGTAGACGGCGCGTGCGGCGGCTCCGATTCTAGCGCGGCCGGTCGCCGCTCCTCACGCGTTCCGCGACGGCCGCGCCGAACTCGCGGGTACCGGCCGAGCCACCCAGGTCGTAGGTGACGGTGCGGCCCTCCGCGATGACGGCACGCACGGCGGACTCGACACGGTCGGCGGCCTCGGTCTCGCCGAGGTGGCGGAGCATCAGCCCGCCGGACAGCATCAGCGCCGTCGGGTTGGCCTTGTTCTGCCCCGCGTACTTCGGGGCTGAGCCGTGCACCGGCTCGAAGACGGCCGCTCGATCGCCGATGTTGGCGCCGGGCGCGACGCCCAGGCCGCCGACCAGGCCGGCGGCCAGGTCCGACACGATGTCGCCATACAGGTTGGGCAGGACCAGCACGTCATACAGCTCGGGCTTCTGGACGAGCTGCATGCACATGTTGTCGACGATTCGGTCCTCGAACTCGACGCGTCCCTCGTACTCCGCGGCGACCTGCTGGCAGCTCTCCAGGAAGAGGCCGTCGGAGAGCTTCATGATGTTCGCCTTGTGCACGGCGGTCACCTTGCGCCGCCCGTTGCGCACCGCGTACTCGAACGCGTAGCGCGCGATGCGCTGCGAGGCGTAGCGGGTGATGATCTTGATCGACTCGGCGGCGTCGGGCCCGACGCGGTGCTCGATTCCGGCGTACAGGTCCTCGGTGTTCTCGCGCACGATGATCAGGTCGACCTGCTCGTAGCGCGTCTCGACGCCCTTCATGGTGCGCGCCGGGCGCACGTTGGCGTACAGGTCCAGCGCCTGGCGCAGGCCGACGTTCACGCTGCGGAAGCCGGAGCCGACGGGCGTGGTGATCGGACCCTTGATGGCGATCCCGGTGCTTCGGATGCTCTCGATGACGCGATCGGGCAGGGGCGTTCCCTCGGAGGCGATGGTGGCCTCGCCGGCCGATTGCTCGT
>DASURX010000186.1:0-8701 GCA_036375355.1 Candidatus Limnocylindria bacterium | reverse complement strand
CGACCGAGCTCGACCAGCGCGGCGAGAACGTCACGGTGATCGACACCGACCAGCGCGCCTTCAACCGGCTGCCGACCACGTTCGGCGGCGTGACGGTGCGCGGCAGCGGCGGCGACGAGGACGTGCTGCGGGGTGCCGGCGCCGAGCTCAGCGACCTGCTGATGGCGCTTACCGAGGGCGACAACCGCAACGCCATGGCCGCGCAGCTGGGCAAGCACGTGTTCGGCATCCCGCGCGTGGTCGCCAAGATCAACGACCCGGTCCGTGCCGAGGCCTACCGCTCGCTGGGCCTCGAGACCATCTGCCGCACCGTGATCCTGGCCGACGCGCTGGTCGAGGCCGCGATCAACGGCGCAGATGCAACAAACGGAGCCGTGCTGCCGCCGACCGCGGAGCCGCTGCGCGGGGCACCGGTCGCCGGATCCAAGGCCGCCCGCCAGGCCAAGGCGGCCGCGGCCTCCGCCCCGCCCGAAGCGGTGACGGCCGATGAGCCCGCCGAAGCATCGGTCCAGGCCGATGGGGAGGCCGGCTGATGTACGTGGTGGTCATCGGCGGCGGCAACGTCGGGTACTACCTCAGCAAGGAGCTGCTCGCCGCCGGGCACGAGGTGGTCGTGATCGAGAAGGATCCGCCGCGTGCCCGCCTCATCGCCGACGAGCTGGGCAGCATCGTGATTCCCAACGACGGCTGCGAGGGGCGCTACCAGGCCGAGGCCGGCATGGCCCGGGCCGACGTGGTGGCGGCGGTCACCGGCGATGACGAGGACAACCTCGTCGCCTGCCAGGTGGCCAAGATGCGCTTCAACGTCCCGCGCGCCATCGCGCGCGTCAACAACCCCAAGAACGAGCACCTCTTCCGCCAGCTGGCGATCGACGAGACGGTGAGCCCGACCCGGACGATCCTGGGCGTGATCGAGCACGAGATCCCCATCCACGACCTGCTGCACCTGACCGAGCTGGAGGGCGGCGAGCTGCAGATCGTCGAGGCCCAGGTCGATGCCACCTCGCCGGTCATCGGCCGCGAGATCCGCGACCTGCGGCTGCCGGAGGGGAGCCACATCGTGGTCGTGGTGCGCGACCAGCGCGCCATCGCGGTGCGGCCCGAGACCCGCCTGGTCGAAGGCGACAAGCTGCTGGCCGTGACCTCGTCGGACCGCGAGGACGAGCTGCGCGCCCTCCTCATCGGCGAGTGATCGACGCGGCGCCTGGCCGCGTGCTGCGCCTGGCGGTGGGCGCCTGGGGCCTGGGACACCTGGCGATGGGCATGCGCCGCGCCGGCGCGGTGCTGCTCTTCGCGGAGGCTGGCGCGCTGGCACTGGTGATCGTGACGACGGTCCTGCTGGCCGACACGACCTGGTACCTCGTGCCGTTCCTGCTGGGGATGGCGTTCATCGGCGTCTGGGTCGTGCAGGCGGTAGCCGCCTACCGCTCCGCCAGGCGCCGAGCGCCGGCCGCGGCCGCCCCGGCGGGACGCTCGCCGGCCGCGGTGATCGCCTGGCTCACCCTGCCACTGCTGGTGTGGGGCACCGGCTACTGGCTGATCGCCGGCGAAGCGGCCACGCCATCGGCCGTGCTGGACCGTTTCGTGTCCGCCTGGCCGGAGGTCGCCACGGCGACCGATGCCTTTCCCGCGGCCCTGACCGAGCGCCCGGTGCAGCTCAGCCTCGCGGCTCGGGCGGGGCTGCGCACCCTCCAGGCGCATTGCCGGACAGGGGATCGCCCCGAGGCCTGCGACGACGCCCCGGCGGCGCTGCTCGGCGACGTCCGCTTCCGGATCGTGCGCTCGGACGAGCGTGCCGCGACCGCCGTCGCCGAGCTGGTGACCTACGTGCGCAGGCCCTCGCGCTTCCTGTGGGTCTTCGATGCGAGCGAGCTGGTGCCCGTCTCCGTCGCGTCGGTCCTGCGCCTGGAGCTGGGCACCCGGCCGGCCGCGCTCGGCGCGGCGCGCTGGACGATCGTGAACGCCACGGCACGCTGAGGGGTAGCGATTGACATGACCGAGACCCTGCCGGACGAGCGGGAAGCGACGAGCGAGCCTCGCGGCCAGCGGTTCCTGGCATCGGTGCAGGAGGCCGTCTCGGTGGCGGTCGTCGGCGCCGAGCTCCCGCTGCGGCTGCTGGCCACCGCGCTCCTGGCCGAGGGTCACGCGCTGCTCGAGGACGTTCCGGGCGTCGGCAAGACGCTCCTGGCCCGCGCCTTCGCCCGCGCCCTGGGACTCGGATTCGCCCGCGTCCAGGGCACGCCCGACCTGCTGCCGACCGACGTCACCGGCTCCAGCATCCTGGAGGGAGCGAGCTTCCGCTTCGTCGCCGGCCCGATCTTCACCAACGTCCTGCTCGTGGACGAGATCAACCGCGCCACGCCCCGAACCCAGTCCGCCCTGCTGGAGGCGATGCAGGAGCGCCAGGTCAGCGCGGAGGGCCAGACCCGCCCCCTGCCCGATCCCTTCCTGGTGCTCGCCACCCAGAACCCCGTGGAGCTGGAAGGAACCTTCGCGCTGCCCGAGGCGCAGCTCGACCGCTTCCTGCTGCGCATCGCGATCGGCTATCCCGACGAGCCGGCCGAGCGGCGCATCGCCAGCCGCCATCGCGCCGCCGCCGAGCCGTTGGAGGGCGTGCCCAGCGTCGTCGTCCCCGACGAGCTCGCCGCGCTGCGCACCGCGGTCCGCACGGTGACCGTGGCCGAGGACGTCGAGCGCTACCTGGTGGCTCTGGTACGAGCCACGCGCGAGCATCCCGACGTCCGGCTGGGCGCGTCGCCGCGCAGCAGCGTGGCCATGTACCGCGCGGGCCAGGCCTGGGCCATGCTCGCCGGCCGCGACTTCGTCCTGCCCGACGACCTGCGCGACATCGCGCCCGCCGTGCTGGAGCATCGTCTGCTGCTCGACGTGGACCGTGAGCTGCGCGGCGCGACCGTGCAGGGCGTGGTGGCCGAGGTGCTCGCCTCGGTCCCGGTGCCGCTCGCCGACGACCAGCCGGGCTGAGGCCGGCCGAGGTGGGACGCTGGCTCGCCCTCGCCGCCCTGATGGCCGCGGTCGCCGTCGCCGCCCCCGCTCCCGGCCTGCTGCTGGTGGCGTTCGTCACCGTCGGCTACGGCACCGTCACCCGGCTCTGGACCCACTTCGGGGTCCGCCGCGTGACGTATGAGCGACGGCTCTCAAGCGACCGGGCCGTGGCCGGCGACTCCCTGACGCTCGACGTCTCGATCTGGAACCGCAAGCCGCTCCCGCTGCCATGGGTCGCCGCCGACGACCTGGTGACCGACGGCCTCGAGATCCGCGAACGACCGGTGATGGACCGCGACAACGAGCTGCTGATGCGCCGCGTGATGCACAACGCCTGGGCCCTGGCCTGGTACGAGCGAGTCGTGCGCCACTTCCACCTCGACGCGGTGAGCCGCGGCGTGTACGACTTCGGCCCGGTGCGGATCCAGGTGCGCGACATCCTCGGCCGCGACGCCGCCGACGAGGAGCACGAGCTGCCCGCCCGGCTGGTGGTCTCCCCGCGCACGCTGCCCGTCCGGCGTGCGGAAACGGGCGCCGCGCCGATGGGCGACCGCCGGGCGCGTTCGTCGCTGTTCGCCGATCCGGCGCTCTACGGCGGGGTCCGGCCGTTCCAGGCCGGCGATCCGCTGCGCCAGGTCCACTGGCGCGCCACGGCCCGCCTGGGGAGCGTGGTCAGCCGCCGCTACGAGCCAGCGCGTGGACAGCAGGTCGTCCTGGCCGTCGACGTCCAGACCGTCGACGGGCCGCAGGGCCAGGTCTACTGGGACGAGGATGCGTTCGAGGCGCTGTGCGTCGCGGCCGCCTCGCTGTCGCGCCGCCTGCTCGACGACGGCGCCTCGGTGGGCGTCGCCGCGCCGAGCTTCACCGGCACGCCGCAGCGACTGGCATGGCTGCCCCCGCGCGCGTCCGCCGGGCAGATGGGCGCGGTCGGGGCGCTGCTGGCGCGCATCGGTCCGGTCAGCTCCGGCGCCTTCGAGGGCCTGCTCACGTGGCTGACCCGCAGCGTGCCGCCGGGCACGACGGTGATGGTCCTCACTGCCCGCTCGCCGGCGCGCTACCTGCCGGTCCTGCGCCGCCTGGCCCTGAGCGGCTACGCCGTGGAGCTGATCACGCTCGGCGCCGACGGCGCCGAGCACGCGAGCATGGCACGCCGTTCGGGATTCGCCGCGGCCGCGGCGCGGCTGGGCGCGCATCGGGCCGACGCAGGCTGGAGGGAGGCCGATGCGCTTCTCGTGGGCGTCTAGGTTCCTGCTCCCCGTCGCGCAGGCCGTGGCCGAGGGCGGCTGGCTGGCGGTCGTCTACGCGGCGCTCCAGGCGATCACCGCGTCGCCGGCCTGGATGGGGCCGCTGGAGCTCGGCGCGCTGGCGGGCATGGGCATGGCCTGGGGGCGTCGCCGGCGCTGGCGCTCGCCGGCAGCGGAGGCGATCGGCCTGCCCCTGCTGGCCCTCGTGGCCGGCGCGCTGGGCTGGATCCTGAGCCCGGACGTCCGGCTGCTGCTCGTGAACGGCGACCTGCTCGGAGCGCTCGGAGCGCACGCGCCGGGATGGCTGGGCGCAATCGCGTTCTGGCGCGGCGAGGTGCATCGGTCCCGCGAGGACGACGACGCCATCCAGGACCAGCTGCTGCGCTGGGCGGTGCCCGGCCTCGCAATCCCCTGGCTCGCCGGCCACCTGGTGGCGGAGGGCCCGGCCGAGGCCGAGTTCCGGGCCGCCGCCTTCGTGGGCACGGTCTTCTTCGTGACCGCGGCCTTCACCGCCATGGGCCTGGCGCGCCTGGAGGCGGTGCGCGCAACGACCGGCAGCGACTGGCGCGCCAACCGTTCCTGGCTGGCGCTGGTGGTGGGCCTCGCCCTGGGCATCACCCTGTTCGCCATCCCGGCAGCCGCGTTCCTGGGCGTCCCGGCCCGCACCCTGATGGCGGCCATGCTGGGGCCGCTGCACACCATCGCGTTCGCCATCCTGCTGCTGGCGACGCCGATCATCGTGGCGGCCGCCGCCGCCGCGGAGCTGCTCGGCCCGCTCATCCCCGCGGGCTGGAACCTGGGCAGCATCAAGCTGCCGAGCTTCGCGGCCGACCAGCGCGCCTTGACCTCGAATGCGCCGACCGTCGTCTTCTACGCAATCGTGGGCGTGCTGGTCCTGCTCGAGCTCCTGGCACTGGCCGGCATCCTGTGGGTGCGCTGGCAGGAGAAGCGACGGCAGCGCGAGGTGCTGACCGACCCGTTCGAGGAGCGCGCGATCGTGGTCCCCGGCCCCGACGAGCGCGTGGCACCGGCCCGTATCCCCCCACGGCCCGTTCGCCGGCGTTCCCCTGCGGACCCGGTGGATGCCTACCTGTCGGCGCTCGACCTGCTGGCGCGCGACGGGCGCTGGACGCGTTGGGCCAGCGAGAGCCCGGCGTCGCACGCCGCGCGCATCGGCTCCGGCGGCGAGTCCGTCCCTGGCCTTGGCCGGCTGGCCAGCGCCTACCAGCTGGTCCGCTATGGCAACCGGCCACTTTCGAGTGCCGAGCGGGCGCGCACCCCGGGCCGGTTGTCCGCGCTGCGCGCGTTCCTGCGCAGAACGGCATGACCTCCGCGGGCCGCTCCACATATACCCGACCTGGACCTGGCGCTGCGGGATTCCCCCGATCCAGCGGGCAACGCGCCCTCTGCCCCGCTCATTGCCGCATGCATCGGGTAAATCTCCACAGCAGACCCCGCTTCCGTGCGGAATTGCCTGCTCCATCGGGTAATTCCGGGCGTGGACGCCGCGTTTCTCGCTCCTCGCGCTCAGAATTACCCGATGCACCGTGCAGAACCGGCCCCGGCCAGGTCCTCCTCGGATTACGGCAACTTAACCAGCAGATATCTTGACAATGACATTGTCAGAGGTTAGGGTACCGGTACGTTCCTGATTCACAACCGATGTGAAGGAGGTTCGAAGCGGAGAACCATGGCCAACCTGACACGATTCGATCCCTTCGGCGAGATGGTCACCCTGCGCCAGGCGATGGACCGCCTGTTCGAGGATTCCTTCGTCAGCCCGCTGACGTGGCGCCCCTTCGACGGGCAGGCCTCCCAGCCGGCGCTCGACGTCCACCAGACCGATGACGAGATCGTGATCACCGCCGCCCTGCCGGGCCTCAAGGCCGAGGACGTCGACATAACGATCACCGGGCAGACCCTCACCATCCGCGGCGAGTTCAAGGCCGATGACGAGGTGAAGCGCGACCAGTACCTGTACCGCGAGCGCCGCTACGGGGCCTTCAACCGCCAGCTCCAGCTGCCGGTCCGGGTCCAGGGCGACGCGGCCACCGCGACCTTCGAGGACGGCATCCTGACGTTGCGCGTGCCGAAGGCTGAGGAGGTCAAGCCGCGACAGATCCACGTCAAGGCCGCTCCCAAGCAGGTCGAAGCTTCTGACAATGGAAGCACCGCGTGAGCCTCGCGCTCCGCGGCGATCCAGGCGAACGATCCAGCGCGGCCCGGCGCGCGATTGGGAGCGAGCGGTGAGCTCGCTTCGCGATCCGCATCGGCCGCGCTACTTCATCAGCATTGCCGCCGAGCTGGCGAGCGTGCATCCCCGCACCCTGCGAATTTACGAGGAGGAAGGCCTCCTCTGTCCGCAGCGGCGCAACAACCTCCGCCTCTACTCGGAGGCCGATATCCAGCGGGTGCGTATCATCCGCTTTCTCACCCGACGCCAGGGGGTGAACCTGGCGGGCGTCAAGGTCATCCTTCAGCTCGAGGCGCTCGGCAAGATCCGCGTCTACGACCTGTTCGATGCAGCTGATGTCGAGCGATACGTCGAGGAAGGCGAGCCGGAGGACGCGCCGGCCACCGGAACCGACTGAAGGATTGGATACCGATCACATGAACGAACAGATTCGAGACGACGGTAACGGAACCGACGAGCGGGACGTGGAGCAGCTCCAGGTCCTGCCGCTTGTCGCGCTGCGAGATACCGTCATCTTCCCCGAGATGATCGTGCCGCTCCAGGTCGGCCGCGAGCGCAGCGTCAAGGCGCTGGACCGCGCCGTGCGCGCCTCGCAGCCGGTGGCGCTCGTGACGCAGCGCTCGTCCGAGACCGAGGAGGTCTCAAGCGTCGACGAGCTCTACCCGATCGGCACCCTCGCCAAGATCGCCCAGGTCATCCGGCTGCAGGACGGCACCATCCGCGCCATCGTGCAGGGCCAGCGCCGCATCCGGCTGCTGGACCTGCTCCAGACCGAGCCGCACCTCGAGGCGCGGGTCCAGGTCATCGAGGAGCAGCCGGCGTCCGGGCTGGAGGTCGAGGCGCTGATGGCATCGGTCCAGGCCCAGATCGAGCAGTACGTCAGCTCCGGCGCGTCCGTGCCGCCGGAGGTGGCGGTCGCCGCCCGCAACATCACCGATCCCGGGCTCCTGGCCGACATGGTTGCCTACTCGCCGGAGATGACCACCGAGCTGCGCCAGCAGCTGCTGGAGACGCTCGACGTGGCCGATCGGCTGCGCATGGTGAGCGCCTTCCTGGCCAAGCAGATCGAGGTGCTCGAGCTCAAGGGCAGGATCCAGAGCGAGGTCAAGTCCGAGATGGACAAGACCCAGCGCGAGTACATCCTGCGCGAGCAGATGAAGGCCATCCAGAAGGAGCTGGGCGAGGACGACCCGGCCGTCGCGGAGGCCAGCGAGCTGCGCACCAAGGTCGAGGAGTCGGCCATGCCCGACGAGGTCAAGGAGAAGGCTCTCAAGGAGGTCGACCGCCTGGCCCGTATCCCGTCCGCCTCCCCCGAGCAGGGCGTGATCCGCACCTACGTCGACTGGCTGGTGAGCCTGCCGTGGGGCGTGGAGACGGCCGACAACCTGGACCTGGCCGAGGCCGAGAAGGTCCTCAACGAGGACCACTGGGGCCTGGAGAAGCCGAAGGAGCGGATCATCGAGTACATGGCCGTGCGCAAGCTGGCCGAGAAGATCCGCAGCCCAATCCTGATGTTCGTTGGCCCGCCCGGCGTCGGAAAGACGAGCCTCGGCAAGAGCATCGCGCGCGCCATGGGACGCAAGTTCGTGCGCATGAGCCTGGGCGGCATCCACGACGAGGCGGAGATCCGCGGGCATCGGCGCACCTACATCGGTGCCCTGCCGGGCCGCGTCATCCAGAGCATCAAGACGGCCGGGTCGGCCAACCCGGTGTTCATGCTCGACGAGATCGACAAGGTCGGCATGGACTTCCGTGGCGACCCGTCGTCGGCGCTGCTCGAGGTCCTCGATCCGGAGCAGAACAACTCCTTCCAGGACAACTACCTCGAGGTGCCGTTCGACCTCTCGAAGGTGCTGTTCATCGCCACCGCCAACATGCTCGACACCATCCCGGCCGCGCTGCGCGACCGGATGGAGGTGATCCAGCTTCCCGGCTACACCCAGCTCGAGAAGCTGCGCATCGCCCAGCGCTTCCTGGTGCCGAAGCAGCTCGAGGCCCACGGCCTGAAGGACGAGCAGCTCACGATCGAGGAGCCGGCCATGGTCCGCCTGATCCAGGCGTTCACGAAGGAGGCCGGCGTTCGAAACCTCGAGCGTGAGATCGCCAATCTCGCGCGGAAGGTCGCCCGCCGCGTTGCCGACGACGCGTCGGTCAACGTGACGGTGCGTGCCGGCGAGCTGGAGGAGTACCTCGGGCCGGCCCGCTTCGAGTACGGCGAGCTCGAGGCCCAGGACCAGGTCGGCATGGTGACCGGCCTCGT
>DASURX010000185.1:0-9471 GCA_036375355.1 Candidatus Limnocylindria bacterium | reverse complement strand
CCACACGCCGATGCCGGTGACCAGCACGCCGAGCCCGACGATGATCGCGGCCCGGATCGGGCGGTCAAGGCCGGCGCCGGTGATGGCGAAGATGAACGAGTCGTCAGGCAGGCGCCGGTAGACGTCCACCAGGAAGATGGCCGCCCCCAGCCCGAGCACCGTGATGCCCGCGAAGAGCAGCAGCAGCCAGCGCTTGAGGTGCATGCCCGGCAGCAGCCAGCGCGGGATGCGTGGCCGCCTCATCGCTCGAGCTCCCGGTGGAAGACGGCGACCGACGCCCCGTCCACCTCGCGCAGCCGTGAGGCGAGCTCCTCGGCCAGCGCGATCGAGCGGTGGTAGCCGCCGGTGCAGCCCAGCGCGACGGTCAGGCGCTCCTTGCCCTCGGCCTGATAGTTGGGCAGGGTCAGCCGCAGCAGCTCGACCACCAGGTCCAGGAATCGTCCGGCAGCCGGCTGCGACAGGACGTAGTCGCGCACCGGCCGCTGCAGCCCGGAGAGTGGCTTGAGGTCCGCGACGTAGAAGGGGTTGGTCAGGAATCGCACGTCGAAGACGAGATCGGCCTCGAGCGGGATACCGTACTTGAAGCCGAAGGTGATGATGTCGACGCGCACCCCCTCGGTCTCCGCGTCGCGCGGCAGGAAGGCGAAAAGCCGCTCCTTGAGCTGCCCGATGCTGAGGCCGCTGGTGTCGATGACGTGGTCGGAAAGCTCGCGGGTCGCCGCCAGGCGCTGCCGCTCCTCGTGGATCCCGGCCTGCACGCCGCTGCGCGTCTCGAGCGGGTGGCGGTGGCGCGTCTCGGAGAAGCGGCTGACAAGGTTGGCGTCGGTCGCCTCCAGGTAGAGGACGTCGAAGCGGACCGGCTCGTGCTCCAGCGCCGCCCGTGCCTGGGCGATCGCCGGCGCGGGGTCCCCGGCGCGGATGTCGAGCACCAGGGCGACGCGCTCATAGCGCAGCGGGTCCGCCTCCCGCAGGGCGAGGAACCTGTCCAGCAGCTCCGGTGGCAGGTTGTCGACGCAGTAGTAGCCCTGGTCCTCGAAGATCTTCGAGGCCTGGCTCTTGCCCGCGCCGGAGAGGCCGGTCAGGACCACGACGTGCCCGGCACCGCCTCCCGGGGCGGCGCGGTCCGCGTCCCCCGCGGCCGGCCTCCGGTTCGGCTCGAAGGTGGCAGGTTGTGCCGCTCGCACCATGGTCTGATAGCTCCCGCTCCGCGCTTCGAGTATAGCCCCGGGTTCAGCCCGAGCGGCCGGCGAGGAGGCCCCGAACCGTGGCAGCCGCGCTGAGCCTCAGCGCCTCGAGGTCGTAGCCGCCCTCCAGCGCCAGCGTCACGCCGGGCAGGCCCAACCGCTGCGCCAGCGTGCCCAGCGCCTCGCCCACCCCCTCGTACCCGGCCTCGGTGATCATGAGATGTGCCAGCGGGTCGTCGCGATGGCCGTCGTAGCCGGCCGAGACGAGGATCGCCTCCGGCCCGAACGCCTCGACGGCGGGTAGCAGCTGCTCGCGCCAGGCGGCGAGGAACGCCGGATCGCCGCTGCCCGGCGGCAGCGCGACGTTGCGCTTGGTGCCGGCCGCCGGCCCGCTGCCGATCTCGGAGGGGTCGCCTGTCCCCGGGTAGAGAGGCGACTGGTGGGTCGAGGCGTAGAAGAGGTCGGCATCGGCGTCGAAGATGGCCTGCGTGCCGTCGCCGTGGTGGACGTCCCAGTCCGCGATCGCGATTCGGTGTGCCAGGCCGGCCGTGCGGAGCGCCGCGACGGCCAGAGCCACGTTGTTGATCAGGCAAAACCCCGCGGCGCGCTCCTCGGCGGCGTGGTGGCCCGGCGGCCGCACCACGGCGAAGGCCAGCTCGGCCTCGGCGGCGGCAACGGCGCGCGCCGCCGCGATCGTCGCCCCGGCGGCCATCCGCGCCGCAGTCATCGAATCCGGCCCCAGGTACGTGTCCGCGTCGATCCAGCCGCCACCGCGCTGCGCGGCAACGTCCAGGCCACTCACGTACCAGTCGGGGTGCACCAGGCGAAGCGTGTCGGGGTCGATCGGCTCGACCGCCGGTCGCACCAGCTCGGCGCCCGCCAGGCGGGCGCCATCGGCCACCCCGGCCGCCACCGCCGCCAGGCGCTCGGGTCGCTCAGGGTGCCCCGGTGCGGCGTGGGCGGCCATCGCCGCGTCGGTCAGCAGAAGGACGCGCGCCGGCCGGGTCATCGCCGCCTGATGAGGCGGATGACGAGCAGCGAGCCCTCGAAGAGCAGGTACATCACCCCGGACAGGATGAGCGGCGAGATCGGGTCGCCGCCGGGGGTCATGACGATCGCGAACACGACGATGGCCAGGACCGCCCATCGCCGCATGGAGGCCAGCCGACGATGGCTGAGGATGCCGACCCGGGCCAAGCCGATGAGCAGGATCGGGAACTCGAGCACCACGCCGAAGGCGAGCAGCATGGTGGTCACGAAGCCGACATAGTTGTCGATCGTCAGGTTCGGGTCGGCCATTCCCTCGGCGAAGCCGAGCAGGAAGGTCAGGGCGTAGGGAATGATGATGTAGCCGATGCCCACGCCGAGGGCGAAGAGCAGCAACGCGGCGACGATCACCGGCCACACGAACCTTCGCTCGCGCCGGGTGAGCCCGGGCGTCACGAAGCGCCAGACCTGGAACAGGATCATCGGCATGGCGATCGCGATGCCCAGGAAGCCGGCGATCTTCAGCTGGGCCGAGAAGGCATCGGCTGGACCCAGGATGTAGAGCTGACGGTACTGCTCGGGGAGCTGGGCGCGCAGCAGGTCGAGCACGCCGCGCGACAGGAAGAAGGCGCCCACCGCCGCGACGAGGATGGTCCCGACGATGATCATCAGCCGCCGGCGGAGCTCCTCGAGGTGCTCGACCAGGGTCATGGTCGCTTCGTCGTCGGTCACCGTCGGCTCACCGTCAGGTCATCGTGCTGCGCGCCGCGGCGTCGAATGCCGCGCCGCAGTGGATCTGCGCGAGATGGGATGGGGATGCGGCCGGCATTGCCGTCCGCGGGCGCGTCGCTACTCGCCGCTGCCCTTGTCGCCCGATGGCCGCGTCGACTCCGGCTTCTTCGTATCGCCGCGGATCGACTCCTCGAGGTCGTTCGAGGCCTTGCGGAACTCCCGCACGCCGCGTCCGATGGCGTTGCCGATGTCCGGCAGCTTGCCGGGGCCGAAGACGATCAGGACGACGACGAGCAGGATGACGAGCTCTGGCCAACCGATGGATGGCATGGGATGCCGATTCCTCGTGCGGGACGCCGTACGGCGTCGTGTTCGGGGCTACGAGGTCAGTGTAGCACCGGCCTCGGCCATCCGAGCCGACCATCCCTCGGCGGCCCGTGCCGCGGCGCGCCGCCAGTCCTCGTCCAGCGAGGCCGATGCGATCCCGCGCGTCACGTTCACCAGCCCCGGCGCCATCGTGCCGTGACAGTGCCGGACCGCCGCCGCCAGGTCGCCGCCCTGGGCACCGACTCCGGGTACCAGGAAGGCGGGACCAGGCAGCGCCGTGCGCAGCGCCTCCAGCTCGGCCGGGACGGTCGCCCCGACCACCAGGCCCACCCGCGGCTCCGGCCAGCTGGCGGCGACCCAGCTCGCCACGCGCCGGTGCAGCGGCTCCCCGCCCTCGCCCACCGGCAGGTCCTGCAGCACGCCGGCGCTCGGGTTGCTGGTGCGCGCCAGGACGTACACGATCCGATCCGGGAAGGCGAGGAACGGCTCGATCCCATCCGCGCCGAGATAGGGCGAGACCGTGACACCGTCGGCGTCAAGGTGCCCGAGCAACCCCGCGGCATAACGCTCGGCGGTCGTGTCGATGTCGCCCCGCTTGGCATCGGCGATCAGGACGTGGTCGCGCGGCACGTCCTCGCGCAGCCGTTCCAGCGCCGCCCAGCCGGCCGCTCCGAACGCCTCGAAGAACGCGACGTTGACCTTGATCGCGGCTACGTACGGCGCCACCGCCTCGACCAGCCCGCGCGCGAACCTCTCGACTCCCCGCACGTCGCGCGGCAGGTCATCGGGCAGGGCCTGCGGGTGCGGGTCGATGCCGAGGCACAGCGGAGCTCCGAGGCGCTCCACGCGCGCCCGCAGCCGTTCGATCGGGGTGCCCATCGACGTCATGCGCTGGCCAGCGTGCCCTCCATCTGCATCGGCACCGCGGCCAGCCGGCGCGCGGCGAGCGGGCTCGCTTCAGCATCGGCGAAGTCGAGGAGCCGAATCCGGAGGCGAGGCATGCCCTGGAAGGTGTCGCTCTCCAGCGTACCGACCACGTCGAGCAAGGTGCCCGGCTCGGGCATCGGCCGGTCGGCCGGCACCCCGAAGCCAACCGCGTCGAAGGTCTCCGCCCCGCGCCGCATGCGCAGCGCGAGGTGCTTCCCGGTGGCGCCCACGCGACGCGCCTCGCCGACGCGCAGGCCGGTGACCGCCAGCACCGGCTCCGCATGACCAGGCCCGTAGGGGGCGAGGCGCTCCAGCTCGGCGGCGATCCCCCACCCCAGGTAGCGCGCCGGGAGGACGAGATCCACGCGTTGCTGGCCGCGCGCGACCAGTGCCGGGCTGCTCCCGGGCGGGAATGGCCGCTCTATGGCGGCAAAGGCCGCCGCGAAGGCGTTCCAGCCGTCGAGCGCCACGCTGAAGCCGCCCGCGCCGGCGTGACCGCCGCGCTTGGTGAGCAGCGAGGCGCATGACTCGAGTGCCGCGGCCACGTGGAAGTCGGCCGGCGCGCGGACGGAGCCGCGCAGCTCGTCGCCGACTCGTGCGGCGACCGCCACGGGGCGTTCGAGCGCGTCGACCAGGCGCGACGCGATGAGGCCAAGAACCCCGGGCGCCCACCCGTCGTCGCGCAGCGCGAGCGGGCCGGAGCCGTCGTCGCTCACCATCGCGCGCGCGGCCTCGACTGCCACAGCGGTGACCTCGCGGCGACGGCGATGGACCGCCTCCAGCTGGTCCGCGATGCGCTCCGCGGCCGCCGGATCCTCCTCGAGCAGCAGGGCGATGGCCAGGTCGGATTCGTCGACGCGCCCGGCGGCGTTGATGCGCGGCGCCACGCCAAAGGCGAGCTCCCGGGCGGTGGGCGCCTCGGGATGCTCGGCCGATCGCGCCAGGAGGGCGCGCAAGCCGGCCCGCTGCGTCGTCCCCAGCTCGCTCAGCCCGAGGCGCACGATGGCCCGGCTCTCGCCGGTCATCGGCGCCAGGTCGGCGATCGTGCCGATGGCGGCGATGCCCGCCAGGTCGGATGCCGATCGCCCGCGCCGCTCGAGCAGGGCGGTGGCCAGCTTGTACGCCAGGCCGGCGCCGGTGAGGTCCGGATCGGGGTACTCACAGTCAGGCCGGTGTGGGTCGACCACCGCCACCGCCCGGGGCAGCTCGCCGGCAGGTAGGTGATGATCGGTGACGATGACGTCCAGGCCGAGGCCCCGGGCGTGCTCCACCTCGGCGACGTTCACCACGCCGCAGTCGCAGGTCACGACCAGTGACACGCCGGCCGCCGCCAGGCGGTCGAGGCCGTCGCGCGAGAGGCCGTAGCCCTCCGCCAGGCGCGAAGGGATGTAACGGATCGCCTCCGCGCCCAGCGCGCGCAAGGCGATCACCCACACCGCGACCGCCGTCATCCCGTCCGCGTCGTAGTCGCCCCAGATAGCGATCCGCTCCCCGGCATCCAGGGCGCGCTCCAGGCGGTCGAGCGCTGCCGGCGCATCGGCCATCGACGAGGCATCGTGCAGGGCGTCCTCCCCCGCCTCGAGGAAGGCGCGCAGCGTGGCGTCGTCGCGGAACCCGCGCCGGGCCAGGAGCGTCGCCACCGGCCCGCCGAAACCGGAGAGCCGCGGCGGATCGGGCAACGGCTCCGGAAGCAGCCAGGACAGGCGCGGGGCGATCACCGGGCCATCCTATCCCCCGGTGCTTACCCGCCGCTTACGTTCTCGTTACCGGCATGCGGCGAGGTGGTGCCGCGCCATCGGTCCCCGGGTCAGCGGGCGAGCGGGCGAACCTTGCGCGGCTGGCCCGAGGCCTTGCGCTGGGCGTCCCACTCGTACCAGGCCACCAGCAGCTGGCTGGCGTTGAAGATGGACGAGTAGGTGCCGCTCACCACGCCGATCAGCAGGGCCAATGTGAACGTCCGGATCGTGGCCGGGCCGAGCAGGAGCAGCGCGGTCAGCGTCACCACCACCGTCAGCGAGGTGTTGATGGATCGCCCCAGGGTCTGCAGGATCGAGTGGTTGACGATGGCGCCGAAGGGCTCACCCGCATGCCTGATCCGGTTCTCGCGGATCCGGTCGAAGACCACGATGGTGTCGTGGACGCTGAAGCCGATGATCGTCAGCAGCGCGGTCACGAACAGGGCGTCGAACTCCAGGCCGAAGAAGAACCCGAGCATGGCGAAGGTGCCGACCACCACGATGACGTCGTGCAGCAGGGCGACGATCGCGGCCACCCCGAAGCGCAGCCCGAAGCGCACGCCGAGGTACAGCATGATCACGATCTCGCCGATGATGATCAGGATCAGCGAGGAGCGCACCAGCTCGGAGCCGATGAGCGGGCCGACGGTCGTGACGCTGCGCGGCTCGCCAGCGCCGAAGCGCTGGACCAACGCTCGCTCCAGGTCGTCGAACTCCGTGTTGCGCACGATCGGCGCCGGCGAGGCGCTGGGCACCGGGGTGGGCGTGGCCGATGCCGTCGGGCTGGGCGTGGGCGTGGGCGACGCGCTCGCGCTCGGCGTCGGCGTGGGCGACGCGCTCGGCGTCGGCGTGGGCGACGCGCTCGCGCTCGGCGTGACCGATGGCGTGGCGACCCCGCTGCCGCTGGGCAGTGGACCGACCGAGGTGCTCGGCACCGGCTGCGGCCGCAGCAGGCCGATCGGCTCGGTGCGGATCTCCATGTAACCGTCGCCGAGCAGGCGCACCACCGCTTCGGGGTGGCCGAGCTCGGCCAGCGCGCCGCGCACCTCCTCCACGGAGGGATCGGACGCGTACCGCACCTGCCATACCGTGCCGCCGGTGAAGTCGACCGACGGCTTCAGGCCGCCGAGCAGGATGAAGATGATCCCCGGGATGGTGATCAGCGCGCTGAACAGGAAGTACCAGTTGCGCTTGCCGACGATATCGAACATCGCTCAGCGCTCCACGTGGTACAGCTCGATGCGCCGGCCCCAGTCGGTGCGCACGATGTAGCGCAGCACGGTCCGCGTCACGGTGATCGCCGAGAACATCGAGACCAGCACGCCGATGATCAGCACCAGCGCGAAGCCGCGCACCACGGTGGTGCCCTGCCAGTACAGCCAGGCGGCGACCAGCAGCGAGCTGACGTTCGAGTCGAGAATGCTCGACCAGGCCCGGTTGAATCCGGCCTCGATGGCCGGCACCAGCGTCTTGCCGGCGCGGATCTCCTCCTTCATCCGCTCGAAGATGAGGATGTTCGCGTCGACCGCCATGCCGATGGACAGGATGAAGGCCGCCACCCCGGCCAGGGTCAGCGTCACGCCGATGACGCGGAAGATGGCGTACGAGACCAGCGTGTAGAAGAGCAGCGCGCCGGCCGCCAGCACGCCCGGCAGCCGGTAGAACGCGATCATGAAGATGACCACCAGCAGCAGGCCGATGCCTCCCGCCACCAGGGCCTGCGCCAGGAAGTTCGCGCCGAGGGTGGGCGCGACCTCGTCCACGCCCTGCTCCTGCAGCGAGACGGGCAGCGCGCCGAAGCGCAGGGTGTTGTAGAGCGTGGTGCGCTCCTCCTCGGCCGCCTGCCCGGTGCCGACGGTGATGACCGTGGTGCCGCCGCAGATCGCGCTCTGGATCTCGGGCGTGGTGATCACCTTGCCGTCCAGCGCGATCGGGCCGGGCTGCTTGACGTGGGTGCTGGTGAAGCTGCACCAGATGTCCGACGCCTCGCTCTTCAGGTTGAAGACCACGCCCAGCTTGCCCTGCTGCGAGTCCGGCGCCACGCTGCCCGGCTCGATCTGGCCGCCGTCGAACAGCACCGCGATCGTGCCGTTGGCGATGAGGTCCTTGATGTCCTGGTCGACCGCGAGCGTCTGCCCGCGCGGGTCAACGAATTGGAGCTGGCCGGTGGAGCCGATCAGGTCGCGCACCTGCTGCTCGTTCGACACGCCGGGGATCTCCACCACGATCCGCTGCTGATTGCCGGCGATCTCGGTCCGCACCAGCGGCTCGGAGACCCCGATGCCGCCGACGCGGCGCTCGATGATGTTGCGGGCCGTCTCGAGCTGATCGCTGGAGATCGTCTCGCCGGACTGTGGCACCACGTTCAGCGTGACCCGCAGCCCGCCCTGCAGGTCGAGGCCGAGGTTCGTCTTCAGCTCGTGGCCGAAGATGTTGGACGGCAGGAACTCAAGGCCGAGCGTCTTGCGCGGCAGGTCGATGAAGATCGCCAGTACCAGGGTGACGAGGATCACCCACGGGGCGATGCGGCGCCAGGTCATGCTTCGGCCGGTCGGTCCTTTCGCTGGGCGAAGGTGCGAGCCGCGGTCGCGTGCTCGGGTGCGCGCTGAGTCCGCAGACACGAAAGTCGCCGCTCGTGGCGGCGGGCCGCGCGATTATAGGTGCCGCACGACGTGACCCGCAACGCGGCAGCCCGCACCGCGGCTCAGGCAAGCATCCCCTCGCGAGCAAGGAGCGCCTTCAGCCGTTCGGCGGCCGCCCGCCCCACGCCCGGCGTTGCCGCCACCTCCTCCAGGCTCGCCTCCCGGATTCGCCGCACCGAGCCGAATCGCTTGAGCAGCGCCTTCTTGCGCGCCGGACCGATGCCCGGCACCTCGTCGAAGACGCTGGCCAGCGCCCGCTTGCCGCGCACCGTGCGGTGGTAGGTGATCGCGAACCGATGCGCCTCGTCCCGGATGCGCTGTACGAGGTAGAGGCCCTGCGAGTTGCGCGGCAGCACGATCGGCTCCGAACGGCCCGGGACATACAGCTCCTCGAAGCGCTTGGCCAGGCCGGCCAGCGGCACGTCGGTCAGCCCCAGCTCCTGCATCACGCCCACGGCCGTCGAAAGCTGGCCCTTGCCGCCGTCAACGATCACCAGGTCGGGCACGGCCCAACCGTCGACGTCCCGACCGCGTCGCGGACCGGCATCGGCCTCTTCGTCAACCTCCTCGGGAATCTCGTCGGCGCCGACTGCCGCCAGCGATAGGGCACCCGTCTCGGCGCGCAGGCGCGAGACCCGCGAGAAGCGGCGGCGCAGCACCTCGGCCATCATCCGGAAGTCGTCGGGCGTCTCTCCGGAGCGGATCCGGAAGCGGCGGTACTCGCGCGGCTCGGGCCGTCCGTTGACGAAGACGACCATGCTGCCGACCGCCGAGGTGCCCTGGATGTTGCTCATGTCGTAGCACTCGATGCGCTCCGGCGGCTCGCGCAGCGCCAGCGCCTCGGCCAGCTGGGTGAGCGCCTCGTCGCGCTTCCCCTCGTCGGCCAGCCACTCGGCGCGTTCCTTGGCGAGTGCCTCCACGGCGTTCTGCGTGGCG
>DASURX010000184.1:0-7342 GCA_036375355.1 Candidatus Limnocylindria bacterium | reverse complement strand
GGATCGTGAAGACGTACGCTGTCAGGGCAGGCGACATCGAGCGGAGCTGGTGGGTGGTCGACGCCACCGGCCAGACGCTGGGGCGGCTCGCCACGCGCATCGCCACGCTGCTCGAGGGCAAGCACAAGCCGACCTACTCGCCCCACCTGGACACCGGGGACCACGTGGTGGTCGTCAACGCCGCCAGGGTCAAGGTCACCGGCAACAAGCTGGTCCAGAAGAGCTACTTCCGCCACTCGGGCTATCCGGGCGGGCTGAAGGAGGAGAGCCTTCAGGCGCTCATGGCGCGCAAGCCGGAGCTGGTGATCGAGCGCGCGGTGAAGGGCATGCTGCCGCAGAACCGCCTGGGGCGGGCCATGTTCAAGAAGCTCAAGGTCTATCGCGGGGCCGATCACCCGCACCAGGCGCAGCAGCCGATCGCTGCCGAGTTGTAGAGGAACGACGCGTCGATGAGCACGAACTACATCTACGGCACCGGCCGCCGCAAGACGAGCGTGGCGCGCGTGCGCCTGCTGCCCGGCGACGGACAGATCATCGTGAACGGCAAGGACGTGGCCGACTACTTCGGCAGGACCGGTGGCGCGACCGCGCTGCGCCTGCCCTTCCGCGTGACCGAGACCGAGGGGCGCTACTCCGCCTCGGTGCTCGTCGCCGGGGGTGGATTCTCCGGGCAGGCGGGCGCCATCCGGCACGGCATCGCCCGGGCGCTGGTGGCCGCGCACCCCGATGCGCGTCCCGCGCTGCGTGAGGCGGGCCTGCTGACGCGCGACCCGCGGGCCAAGGAGCGCAAGAAGTACGGCCTCAAGCGCGCCCGCAAGGCGCCGCAGTACACCAAGCGGTAACCCGATCGGCCCCGGCGGAAGCGCCGGGGCCCTTTGGTATCATCGGCCACCGACACCCTCAGCGGGGCATTCCATCCAGACGTGCTCGACGCGATCGGCGAATTCTTCAAGACGTACTTGCGCGGCACCCCCGCCTCGCTGGTGGACATCCTGCTCGTCGCGGTCGTCATCTACTGGGTCTTCCTGCTGATCCGTGGCACCCGCGCGGTGCGCATCGTCATCGGCCTGTCGGTCCTGTACCTGGTCTACCTCGTCGCCCAGGCGCTCGAGCTGCGCCTGCTCTCGACCCTGCTGCAGACCGGCGCGGTGGTCGGCCTGTTCGCGATCGTGGTCGTCTTCCAGCCCGAGCTGCGCAGGGCGCTGGAGCAGATCGGCCGCGTCGGCTCGTTCAACCGTTTCTTCGTGTCGAGCGAGGTGTCCAGCGCCGAGCGCGTTGCCAGGGAGATCAGCCGCGCGGCGCGCCTGCTGGCCGGCTCGCGGCACGGGGCGCTGATCGTCCTGGAGCGCGAGACGGGGCTGCACGATCTGGCCACCGAGTCCGGCGTGCCCCTGCGTGCCGACCTGCGAGCGGAGCTGCTGGCCACGATCTTCTACCACGGCACCGCGCTGCACGACGGTGCGGTGATCATCTCCGGCGAGAAGATTCTGGCCGCCGCCGTGCTGCTGCCGCTGTCGCAGAACGTGCTCGACTCGGAGCGCTACGGGACACGGCACCGGGCCGCGATCGGCATCAGCGAGCAGACCGACGCGATCGTGGTGGTGGTGAGCGAGGAGACCGGGTCCATCAGCCTGGTCATGCGCGGCAGGATCGAGCGCAACCTGACCGAGGAGCAGCTGCGACGGCGCCTCTTCAACCTGATCCGGCCCCAGGCGCCGCGGCAGCGCATGCCGCTCATGCGACGGAGCCTGGAGGGACGCTGGCGCGTCACCCGGGACGCGGAGCCGGATGTGCCCATCGACCCGGACGAGCGGGTGGTGGGCAACGGGCGCGCCCGCGTCCCCGGACGCGCACGGCCGCGGGCGGCGGGCGGCCCGAAGGAGCCGAGCTAGATGTCCTGGATCCTGCGCAACTGGCACCTCAAGCTCGGGGCGCTGGCGCTGGCGACGATCCTGTACACCGGCTTCGTGTACTCGGGCTCGTTCACCGAGCAGACCTTTCCCGGTGTCCCGGTTTCGGGCCTGAACCAGCCCGATGACTCCTTCCCCCTCACCCAGGAGCTCGGCAGCGTCGACATTCGCTACCGGCTCTCCGCCGATGCCTCGGCGCGGGTGACGGCCGACTCGTTCGCCGTCAGCGTGGACCTGGCCGCCTACGACATGGACCAGGCACCCGAGCCGCAGTCGCTGCCGGTCCGTGTCCGCTCGCTGGTCGACGGTCTGGAGGTGCTGAGCTACTCGCCGACCTCCGTCACGGTGGAGATCGATCGGCTCGGCAGCAAGGAGGTGCCGGTGGTCGTCGACCGTGGCGAGGTCCCCGAGGGCCTGGAGATCGGCACGCCCCGGGTCAGCAGCCGCTCGGTGATCGCGACCGGGCCGGAGAGCATCCTGGGCCGGGTGGATCGCGCCATGGCGCAGGTCCAGGTCTTTGCCTCGGGCATCGACGTCGAGCGCCAGGTGACGCTGGTGCCCGTCGACGTGGATGGGCGGCGGGTCGAATCGGTGGAGCTCGAGCCGGCGACGGTGGAGGTGCAGATCGACGTGCGCACCGTCGAGGCCTCGAAGACAGTCCCGGTGCGCCCCACGGTGACGGGCTCGCCGGCGCAGGGGTTCGAGGTGGCATCGGTCTCGGTGGAGCCCGCGGTGGTCACCCTGCTCGGACCGCCGGATGCGCTGGCCGACGTGGCCGAGCTGCCGCTCAGCGGGATTGACGTGAGCGGCGCCCAGGCCGCCGTGACCCTCGCCGGCCAGTACGTGCTGCCGGCCGGTACGCGCGTGGCAGCCGACACGCCGGATCCAACGGTCACGATCGAGATCCGGACGGCGGTCGCGACTCGCACGCTCCTGGTGGGGGTGAGCTGCACCGGCGCGCCGGCCGGGACGACCTGCCTGCCGCAGCAGTCGCAGGTCGCCGTCACGCTGCGCGGCCCGGCCACGACGCTCGCCGCGCTCGATCCGACCGACCTGGGTGCGACCGTCGACGCCTCCGGCCAGTCGGCCGGGCAGCACTCGCTGCCGGTGACGTTCACCATCCCCGACGGCGTGGACGTGGTCGGGGCCAATCCGGCGTCGGTGACCGTCGTCATCCAGCCCCCCGCCTCGCCGACGCCGGCAGCCTGATGGGCCGGCTCTTCGGGACCGATGGCATCCGCGGCGTTGCGAATGTCGATCTCACTCCGATCCTGGCCTACGACCTGGGTCGCGCGGTGGGCCACCTGCTCGACGGCGCGGGGCGCAGCGTGGTGGTCGGGCAGGACACGCGGCGATCGGGCGACATGCTGGTGTCGGCCCTGGCCGCCGGCCTGACCGCGGTCGGGGCCGATGTCGTGGTGCTGGGCGTCGTGACCACGCCATGCCTGGCCTTTGCCGCCGCCAATGGCGGCCACGCGGCCGGGATCATGGTCTCCGCCTCGCACAACCCGGCGAGCGACAACGGCCTCAAGGTCGTCTCGGGGGGGCGCAAGGTGGACGACGAGGTGGAGGCCCAGCTGGAGCGCCTCATCTTCCAGGCCGAGTCGCTGCCGGGACGTGCCAACGACGAGCTCGGCCGCGTGTCCCCTGACGGGGCGGAGATCGATGCGTACCGGCGTCACCTGGCCGAGGCGGCGGGGGACGCGCTGGTTGGGCTGCGCATCGGCCTGGACTGCGCCAACGGCTCGGCATCGGCCATCGCGCCAGGGCTGTTCGCGGAGCTGGGGGCCGAGACGACCGTCCTGTTCGCGAGCCCGGACGGGACGAACATCAACGGCGACTGCGGGTCGACGCATCCGGGACACCTGGCCGCCGCCGTCGTCGAGCGGGGCCTGGACATGGGCTTTGCCTTCGACGGCGACGCGGACCGGCTGATCGCCGTGGACGCGAAGGGCGGGATCGTCGACGGGGACGCGATCATGGGCATCTGCGCCCTCCAGCGCCTGGCTGCGGGGACGCTCCGCAACGGGACGCTGGTGGCGACCGTCATGAGCAACGGCGGGCTGCAGCGGGCGATTGAGGCGGCGGGCGGCCGAATGCTGCGCACGCCCGTGGGCGACCGCCACGTGTTCGAGGCCATGGAACGCGCGGATGCGGTGCTCGGCGGCGAGCAGTCGGGTCACATCATCTTCCTCGACCGCGCCACCACCGGAGACGGCATGCTGACCGCAATCGAGCTGGCGAAGGCGGTGCGCGCCGCGGGGCGGCCGCTCGCCGAGCTGGTCGCCGAGATCCCGACCCTGCCGCAGGTGGTGCTAAACTCGGCCGTCCGCCACAAGGACTCGTGGCAGGTCGATCCGGCCTTCGCCGGCGCCGTGGCGCGCGCCGAGGCCCGCCTCGGGTCTCGAGGGCGGATCCTGGTCCGGCCATCGGGCACGGAGCCCAAGCTCCGGATCATGGTCGAGGGCGACCGCGAAGACGAGATCAACGAGATCGCGCAGGAGCTCCACGAGCTGGCCCAGGCGCGCCTGAACTAGGACGGAAGGAGAGCGCCCATGTGCGGGATCGTCGGGTACGTCGGGCCGCGCGACGCCGCGCCGATCCTGCTCGAGGGCCTCCGGCGCCTGGAATACCGTGGCTACGACTCGGCTGGAATCGCGGTCCTCACCTCGGAAGGCAACGTCTTCGTCGAGAAGAAGGCCGGGAAGCTCACCAACCTCACCGAGCACCTCAACGGCGACGCCCCTGCCGGTCACCCGGGGATCGCGCACACGCGCTGGGCGACGCACGGCCGCCCCAACGACCTCAACGCGCACCCGCACACCGACTGCAGCGGCCGGCTGGCGCTGATCCACAACGGGATCATCGAGAACTACGCCGAGATCAAGGAGCGCATGCTGGCCGCCGGCCACACGATCGCCAGCGAGACCGATACCGAGGTCCTGGCGCACCTGATCGAGAGCAAGTACGACGGCGACCTCGTCGAGGCGGTGCGGCAGGCGCTGCAGGAGGTGCGGGGGGCCTACGCCATCGGCGTGATGCACACCGAGCACCCCGACCGGATCGTGGGCGCCCGCATGAACGTGCCCCTGATCGTGGGGCTGGGCGACGGCGAGGGCTTCCTGGCGAGCGACGTGCCGGCCATCCTGGAGCACACCAAGAACGTCGTCATCCTGCACGAGGGCGACATCGCCGACGTCACGCCGGATGGCGCGCGCATCCTGGGCATGGACGGCGCGGTCGTGAAGCGCGACGTGACGCGGATCAAGTGGAGCATCGAGGCCGCCGAGAAGGGCGGCTTCGCGCACTTCACGCTGAAGGAGATCTACGAGCAGCCACACGCCATCCAGGAGGCGCTGCGCGGGAGGGTCGACGGTAACGGCGCGCTGAGCCTTCCCGAGCTGGACGCGATCAAGGATCGGCTCCTCGCGGTAGAGCGGGTGTACGTCATCGGCTGCGGGACGGCCCGCTACGCCGGTGACGTCGGGGCGCACCTGATCCAGCACTGGGCCGGGCTGCCGGCCACCAGCCAGATCGGCAGCGAGATGCGCTACTCGCCGCCACCGCTCGACGACCGGACGCTGGTCGTCAGCGTCAGCCAGTCCGGCGAGACGGCCGATACGCTGGCACCCCAGAAGCTGGCCGCCGAGCACGGCGCGACGATCGTGGTCGTCACCAACGTGGTGGGCAGCGCCATCACCCGCGAGGCGGATGCGGTCTGCTATCTGCAGGCCGGACCGGAGGTGGCAGTCGCCTCCACGAAGGCCTTCGTGACCCAGGTGGTGGTGCTGCAGCTCATCGCGCTCTACCTCGCGCAGCTGCGCGGCAGGATGACGCCGCACCAGGTGCGCACCTACGGCATCGGCCTGCGCGAGCTGCCCGGCATGGCGGCCGAGACGCTCAAGCTCGGGCCGCAGATCAAGAAGCTGGCGCGGCGCTGGTCCGGCGTGCGCGACGTGATGTACATCGGCCGGGCGCTCGGCTTCCCGATCGCCATGGAGGGAGCGCTGAAGCTCAAGGAGCTCTCCTACGTGCACGCGGAGGGCTACGCGGCGGGCGAGCTGAAGCACGGGCCCATCGCTCTGCTCGATCCGGCGACGCCGCTGGTCGCCATCGCCACCCAGGGATCGACCTACGACAAGGTCATCAGCAACATCGCCGAGGTGCGCGCCCGCGAGGCGCCGGTGGTGGCGGTCGCGACCGCCGGCGACGAGGAGGTGGGGCGGTACGCGCAGGACGTCCTGTACGTGCCAGAGACGATCGAGGAGCTTGCGCCGCCGATCGCCATCATCCCGCTCCAGCTGCTTGCCTACGAGGTGGCCGTGGCGCGCGGCACGGACGTCGACCAGCCGCGAAACCTGGCGAAGTCGGTCACGGTCGAGTAGCGCCCGCGGGATGGGCCGCCACGAGATCGGGATCGACCTGATCGACATCGACCGCATCGTCTCAGTCCTGGACCGCCATCCGGAGCGGTTCGGCCGGCGCATCCTGACCGATGCCGAAGCCCGATACTGCAGGGGCAGGGTGGAGCGGATCGCGGGGCGCTGGGCCGCCAAGGAGGCGATCAGCAAGGTGCTCGGGCTCGGCGTGCGCGGCGTCGGCTGGCGCGAGATCGAGGTGCTTCCCAACCGGGCCGGCGCGCCGCAGGTCCGGCTCCACGGACGTGCCGCGGCCCGTGCCGCGGCGCTGGGCCTGGAGGACGTCACCGTCTCGATCTCGCACGAGCGGCGAATGGCGGCCGCGGTCGCGGTCGCGCACCTGGGAGTGAAGTAGCGCGATGGCAGTGCAGTCGCTGACGCAGCGCTGGGTGGCGAGCCGGCTGCCGGCACGGCCACCGCGCGCCCACAAGGGGACCTTCGGCCGCGTGCTGGTGGTGGCGGGCTCGATGGAATACGCGGGTGCAGCCCTGCTCGCTGGCCTCGGGGCTGCCCGTGCCGGCGCCGGGCTGGTCTGCCTGGCCACGCCGGAGTCGGTCGGGCGACAGCTCCTCGGACTGGCGCCGGAGCTGACGGCGATGCTGCTCGACGAAGAGGCTCCCGGCCTCATCGCGCCGGGCGGCTGGCGGCGGCTGGCGACGGCGACGGGCGAGTTCGACGCGCTGGTCATCGGTCCCGGCCTGGGCCGCCAGCCGAACACCCTGCGCCGCACGCGCGCCTTCCTAGGCGAGCTGGAGATGCCTGCCGTGGTGGACGCGGACGCGCTCAACGCCCTGGCCGCCGGCAGTGGCTGGTGGCGGCCGCTGCGCGCGCGGCTGGTGCTCACGCCGCACCCCGGCGAGTTCGCGCGGCTGCGGGGCGAGCCTGTGCCGGAAGCGATGGCCAGCGATGACGAGGCGCGTGCCGAGGCGGCCGCAGCGGCCGCCATCCTGTGGGGCCAGGTGGTCGTCCTGAAGGGCGCGCGCACCGTCATTGCAACGCCGGATGGCACGGCGT
>DASURX010000183.1:0-3762 GCA_036375355.1 Candidatus Limnocylindria bacterium | reverse complement strand
AGGCGCCAAGCAGCTCGGCCTCCGCCTCGGAGGGAGCATCACCGCGCCACAGGCGCAGCAGCATGCTTGGGAACGACTCGCGTCCTACCGCCTCGTCCAGCGGCACGCCCCGAACAAACACGCGGCGGTCGGTAGTGGCGGTGATGGCGGTGGTCCAGGCAGCTGCCTTGTGGGCCTCTCCGGCGCCTGCACCCTCGTGCGCCCTGGTCACGATTGGGCCACCTGGTAGATGCGCTCGATGTCCCATTCCCCGGGCGTCATGACCGGGGTGTTGCGCAGGGGCACGTCCAGGACCGTCGGCCGACCCGATGCGATAGCACGGCGCAGCGCCGGCTCCAGCTCAGATGCGCTCTCGATCCGGACGCCGTCGGCGCCGCAGGCGCGCGCGATGGCGGCAAAGTCCGGGGAGTAGGCAGTTCCGTCGCACTCGAACTCGCAGCCGTAGCCGCTCCCGTAGTGCTTGCGCTGCAGCCCGGCGATCGTGCCGAAGGCGGCGTTGTTCATCACGACCCAGATCGGCGCGACGCCCATCTCGACCGCCGTCGCGACCACGCTCGGATTCGAGCCGAAGGCGCCGTCGCCGACCAGGGCCAGGGCCGGGCGGCCGGTTTGGGCCGCCGACACGCCGAGCACCGCCGCCGGCCCGAAGCCCATCGTCGAGAAGCCGCCGGGGGTGATGAACGAGTCCGCCGAATCGACCGGGTACTGCTGGCCGACCCCGTTCTTGTTCCATCCCACATCCGTGACCAGGATCGCGTCAGGAGCCGCGCTGCGCACGTCCGCCAGGATCCGCTCGGGGAGGAGGGGGAACTCGTCGGAGGCTGCATTGGCACGGCTCGGCGCGAGAAAGCCCTCGCGCTCGGCGCGCAGCGCCTCCCAGTCAAAGCCACGCGCCGGTGTGGGCTCGCCATATGCCTGGGTGATGGCCTCGAGCGCCAGGGCGGCGTCCGCCGTGGCAGCGATTGCGGTCGGATAGTTGCGTCCCGGCTCGTGTGGGTCGAGGTCGACGTGGATCAGCCGGGTCGGCGGGATGCGGAACGTCACCCCGGCTTCCCAGCTGCTGCTGTCGGTCTCCGGGAAGCGCGTCCCGACCGCGAGGAGCACATCGGCCTCCGCGGCGAGCCGGTTCGCGGCGGGCGATCCCCAAAAGCCGGTCATGCCGAGAAGCTGCGGATGATCGGGAGGCAGGACGCCCGTGCCCATGAGGGTGTGAGCGACCGGAAGGCCGGCCAGCTCCGCGAGGTGCCTGACCTCGCCCGCGGCATGCCGCGCCCCGCCACCGGCCAGGAGCAGCGGGCGGGCCGCCCGGCGCAGCTGCTCGGCAATGGCCGATGCCGTGGCACGGCTCAGGGCCGGTCGCGCAACCGGGGAGGCGGGCACGATATCGGCCTCGAAGGGCTCGGCAAGGATGTCCATCGGGAGCGAGACGAGGACCGGACCCGGACGGCCGGCAAGCGCCAGGTCCCATGCGCGTGCCAGGATTCGCGGCACCTGGTCGGCGCGCCCGACGCGCCAGGTCCGCTTGACGAATGGCTCGTAGACGGAGACCTGGTCGGCGTCACGACGCAGGTTGAACTCCTGGTGCGGTCCCCTGCCCTCGTAGTAGGACGGCACGTCGCCGGCAAGAACCAGCAGCGGGATCGAATCGAACGACGCTGTCGCAACGCCGGTGGCTCCGTTGGTGATGCCCGGCCCAACGTGGAGCAGCACCACCCCCGGGACTCCGGCGACACGCGCATATCCGTCCGCGGCATGCGCCGCCACCTGCTCGTGCCGGGCGGTGACAAAGCGCGGGCTGCCGCGGCGCTGCATCGCGGCCAGCAGCGAGATGTTGGTGTGGCCGCACAGCCCGAAGACCTGAGACACGCCACGCTCGTCCAGGAAAGCTGCGATGTGGTCGGCGACCGTCGGTCTCATTCCCTCTCCCAGCGACTCTCCCGCCGGCGGGCGCGCCATTCGGATGCGGCGATGTTCCGAATAGCGGACGCTCGCGTCCGTGTATCAGGAACCTAGTCCCGCCGCGCGGGCCATGTCAAGTGCCGGCCCGACGCCTTGACCGCCTTCGGGGCTAAACCTAGTCTGGGCGCGTGGCGGATCCGGTGGTGAATGCAGCTGGGCCAGGACGTCCGCTTCGAATCGGTGTCATCGGCCTGGGGCGGATCGGCCGGCGGCACGCGGAGCTGATTCACGCGCATCCGCTGACCGAGCTGGCGGGCGTTGCGGACCCTTCGACTGAGGCGCGGGAGTACGTGCGCGACGCAGGCTTCGACCTCTTCGAATCGGCGGATGGTCTGCTGGCGAATGCACGGCCCGATGGCGTGGTGGTCGCAACACCGAATGCCATGCACCTGGAGCACGCGCTGCTCTGCATCGACGCCGGCATCCCACTATTGCTCGAGAAGCCCATTGCCACGACCGCGGCCGACGGCTCCGCGATCGCGGATGCCGGCCGGCTCACCGGAGTCCCGGTGCTCGTCGGACACCATCGGCGCCATAGCCCGATCCTGGCAGCCGCTCGCGACGTGATCAGAGCCGGCGCTCTCGGCGAGATCGTCGCGATCGTCGGCACGGCGCTGTTCTTCAAGCCTGACGAGTACTTCGCGGCCGCTCCGTGGCGGAGCCAGCCGGGCGGGGGCCCGATCCTCATCAACCTCGTCCACGACATCGATGCCCTTCGCTGGCTGTGCGGCGACATCGTGGCGGTCCAGGGCATGGCCTCGAACCGCGTGCGGAGCGTCCCGGTCGAGGACACGGCCGCCCTCGCGCTTCGTTTTGCCAGTGGGGCGCTCGGCACCTTCCTGCTCTCGGACGCGGCCGCAGCGCCGACCAGTTGGGAAGGGACCTCTGGCGAGGACCCGATGTACGCGGCCTATCCCGGCCACGACGCCTACCAGGTCGCCGGCACACGCGGCTGGCTGGGCGTTCCGAGCCTGCGGCTCATGTCATCCGCAGGCTCGCCGTCGTGGACGCGGTCGCTGGCCACCCGGCTCGTCCCTGCGGAGCGCGGGGACCCGCTCATCCGCCAGCTCGAGCATTTCTGCGCCGTCACCCGACGCCAGGCGGATCCTCTTGTCACTGCCGGCGATGCCGTGGAGACTCTCAGGGTCACGCTGGCGGTCGCCGAGGCCGTCAACCTGCGAGCCGAAGTAGAGTGCGCTCCGGCGCCGGCGAAGCTGTCTTGACAGGCTGTCGAGCGCGGTCCTAGGCTGCTCACAGGCGTTTCCAGAGTTCGGTCACAAGTACGGAATAGTGGAAACGATGCCATGGTCACGAAGTCGGCCGCGCCTGCCGCCCAAACCACTGGCATCGACGGGAGACGGCAATGCCCACGCGTCCCATCACTGCGGAAGAGACCGCGCAGGTCGACGAGCTGGTCGCTCGAGGCCGTGCGGCGCTGAAGGCCTTCGAGGGAGCCACGCAGGAGCAGGTCGATCGTCTCTGCCAGGCGCTGGCCTGGGCGGTGGCCAACGAGCAGACGTTCACGCGCCTGGCACAGATGGGCGTGGACGAGAGTGGCATCGGTGATCCCGACAGTCGGGTCGGCAAGCGATTCAAGGTGATGGGCATCCTGCGGGACGTGCTACGCCAGAAGAGCATCGGCGTGATCGAAGAGGACCCGGATAAGGGGATCGTCAAGTACGCGAAGCCTGTGGGCCTCATCGCTTCGCTGGTACCGACCACCAACCCCGAGCTGACGCCGCCCGGGGTCGGCATGTTCGCGATCAAGTGCCGCGACGCGGTCATCTTCTCGCCTCACCCACG
>DASURX010000182.1:0-7962 GCA_036375355.1 Candidatus Limnocylindria bacterium | reverse complement strand
TCCGGAGCGTCTGGCGATGGCCGCCGCCCTGCTCGGCCGTGGGGGCCTGCGCACCACCCTCACGCGGCTGCGCGACGAACCGGCTAGGATCGAGGCCGTGCACGATCCCGACGAGGAGGCGGAGGCATGAACGGCCGGACGGAGGTCGCCACGAATGCGGCGCCGGGGGCGATCGGTCCCTACAGCCAGGGCATCCGCGCCGGTGAGCTCGTCTTCTCGGCCGGCCAGATCGGGATCGATCCGCAGGGCGGCGAGCTGCTCGACGGGGTGGCCGCACAGGCCGAGCGCGCGCTGCGCAACCTCGCCGCCATCCTGGACGCGGCCGGCACCACGCTCGAGCGGGTCGTGAAGACGACCATCTTTCTGGCCGACATGGCCGATTTTGTAGCGGTCAACGAGGTCTACGCCCGCCACTTCTCGCCACCCTATCCGGCACGCTCCACCGTGGCGGTGCGGGCCCTGCCCAAGGGCGCCCTGGTCGAGATCGAGGCCATCGCCCTGGCGGGCGACGCGGGCTGAGCTCGGTTGACCATGCTCGCGCGGCCCGGATACCATCGGCGCCACCGTCCCCACGCTCTGGAGCAGCCACGCCCTTGTTAGCCACCGCGGCCGTCGTCCTGGCCGCCGGCCAGGGGACCCGCATGCGGTCCCGCATCCCGAAGGTGCTGCATCCGCTTGCCGGACGGCCGATGCTGGAGCACGTCCTCGAGGCGCTGGCCGCGGCCGGGGTCGAGCACCGCGTGGTGGTGACCGGGTCCGGAGCGGAGCAGGTCGAGGCCGCGCTCGATCGCCGCGTGCCGACGGTCCGGCAGGAGCCGCAGCTCGGAACCGCGGACGCGGTGCGCTGCGGCCTGGCCCGCGTCCCGGCCGGAGCCCGCCACGTCCTGGTCACCATGGGCGACGTGCCGCTGCTGCCCCCCGAGCTCTTCCAGCGGCTGCTGCGCGAGCAGGCCGAGGGCGAGGCGACGATCGCCGTGCTCTCGGCACGCGTGCCCGACCCGACCGGCTACGGCCGGATCGTGCGGGCGGCAGATGGGAGCGTGCGCGCCATCGTGGAGGAGAAGGACGCCGACGAGGCCATCCGGTTGCTGGACGAGATCAACGTGGGCACCTACTGCTTCGACGCCGCGTGGCTGCGCGCCAACGTGGGCAGCGTCCCGGCATCGGCCTCCGGCGAGTACTACCTGCCCGAGCTGGTGGCCAGTGCCGTTGCCGGCGGGCGCCGGGTGGCGGTGGTGCAGACCGACCGCCCCGAGCTGGCGGAGGGGATCAACGACCGCGTCGGCCTGGCGGCCGCCGAGCGCCTGATGCGGGCGCGGATCATCGAGCGCCACCAGCGCAACGGGGTCACCTTCGTGGATCCGGCCAGCTCCTACGTGGACGCCACGGTCGAGATCGGGCAGGACGCCCGGATCGAGCCGTGGACCATCCTGAGCGGCGCGACAGTGATCGCCCAGGACGCGGTGATCGGCCCGCGCACGGAGGTGCGCGACTCGCGCATCGGCCCGCGCAGCCACGTCTGGGCCAGCGTGATCGAGGAGTCGAGCGTGGCAGAGGACGTCCAGATTGGGCCGTACAGCCACATCCGGCCGGGCTGCCAGATCGGGCCGCGATGCCGCATCGGCAACTACGCCGAGCTCAAGAACACCACCCTCGGCGCCGGGACGCAGCAGCACCATTTCAGCTACCTCGGGGACACCGAGGTGGGCGAGGCCGTGAACATCGGCGCCGGGGCGGTCACCGCCAACTTCGACGGCGAGCGCAAGCACCGCACCACCATCGGCGACGGCGCCTTCATCGGCGTCGACACCATGCTGCGGGCGCCGATCAGCATCGGGCCCGGCGCCAAGACCGGCGCCGGGGCGGTCGTGACCCGTGACGTCCCGGCCGGAAAGACGGTGGTCGGCATGCCGGCGCGCGCCATCGAGGCCCGTCGACGCCGCAGCCGTGAGACGGCGCCACCGGACAGCTCGCAGCTCGAGACGCCGGCCGCCGATCGGAACCCGCAGGGAGGCGACCCCGAACCAGTCGATGCCTGACGGCAGCAGTACCGGCGCCAGCGGCTCCGACGGCCAACCCCGGGTGGCCCGATGAGCAGCAACTGGCTCCTCGACCTGGCAATCGTCTTCGGGCTGATCCTGATCGGCGGCTTCTTCGCTGCCTCCGAGATCGCGCTGATCACCGTCAAGCGCCATCGCCTCAACCAGCTGGTGGGCGAGGGGAGCCGCGCCGCACGGGTGGCCCAGCGCCTGACCGACGACCCCAGCCGTTTTCTGGCCACCATCCAGATTGCGATCACCTTCCTGGGCTTCCTCGCCTCGGCGGTGGGTGCCGTGGCGCTCTCAGGCTCGCTGGCGGGGCTCATCCGGCTCATCCCGCTCGACCCGGTGCGGCAGGCCGCCGACGAGGTCAGCTTCGTGCTGGTCACGCTGCTCATCGCGCTGGCCTCGATCATCATCGGCGAGCTGGTGCCCAAGACCCTGGCGCTCACCTTCGCGGATCGCTTCGCACTGATCGTGGCGCGGCCCATCGGCTGGATGGACCGGCTGCTGCGTCCCGTGGTGTGGTTCGTCGCATCGGTCTCCAACGTCCTGGTCCGAACGCTTGGCGGCACGGAGCGGCCGCAGACCGGCTACCTGTCCACCGAGGAGCTGAAGATGCTGGTCGAGACGGGGACCGAGACCGGCGGCATCGAGGAGGACGAGAAGGAGATGATCCACGGGGTCATCGAGCTCGCCGAGAAGCAGGTCCACGAGGTGATGGTGCCCCGCATCGGCATTCGCGCCGTGGAGGCCGATGCGCCGATCGAGGAGGTCCTGGACCTGATCGTGAGGGCCGGACACTCGCGCGTCCCGGTCTACGAGGAGAGCCTGGACAACATCGTGGGCATCCTGTACGCCAAGGACCTGCTGCCGTACCTCAAGCGCAACGGGAGGCCGCCGCCCCAGATCGACATCCGGCGCCTGGCGCGTCCCGCGGTCTACGTCCCGGAGACCAAGGCGGTGGACGAGCTGCTGCACGAGATGCAGGCCGCCAAGCGCCACATCGCGATCGTGGTGGACGAGTACGGCGGCACCGCCGGGCTGATCACCATGGAGGACGTGGTCGAGGAGATCGTCGGCGAGATCCAGGACGAGTACGACACCGAGGAGACCCTGGTCGAGTCGATCCAGCGCGACGACGAGGAGGCGTTCCGGGTCGACGGCCGGGTCAGCATGGACGACCTGCGCGACCTGTTCGGCCTGCCCGATGACGAGGAGGAGGACGAGGAGGCGTACGACACCGTCGGCGGCTTCATCGTGCATCGCGTGGGACGCATCCCGTTGCCCGGGGCGTCGGTGCCGTTCCGGGACGTGACCCTGACCGTGGAGGCGGCCGAGCCGCGGCGCGTGGCCAAGGTCATCGCCTCGCGCCCCAAGCCCGCCGAGGAGAACGGCGCAGGGGAGTAGCGGACTCGTCGCGCGGGACCGACGGCCTCGCCTTCTCGTCTGGCGGGAAGGTGCTCGCCGGTTATGCCCCTTCGCGCCGCAGCTCCTCGCCACGCGAGAGGGAGGACCGGTCGGCGCCTTGATCCGGGGAGAACCCTCTCACGACATGCGAAGGCGCCGACGATCTCGGTTGCGCCGCCAGATCGCGGCGTTGAGCGCGGTCGCGAAGCTCACCCACGCGAGGTAGGGGAGCAGGAGCACCCCGGCCAGCCGCCGCTGCCGCATGAACGCGACCGTGGTCGCCACGATCGCGCACCACGTCGCCACGATCTCGACCAGCGCGACCCCCGGCCGGCGCAGGCCGAAGAAGATCGGCGTCCAGGCGCCGTTCAGCACCAGCTGCACGCCGAACAGGCGCAGCGCCCCGGTGCGACCGCGCGCGTCACCCGCGGCGACCAGCGACGCCGCCACGCCCATCAGCGCGTAGAGCACGGTCCACACCGGTCCGAACAGCCACGGCGGCGGGCTCCATGCCGGCTTGTGCAGCCGGCGGTACCACCCAGGGGCCGGGAAGGGCGCACCGACAAGTGCCGGTACGAAGCTCAGCCCGATCCAGCGCGCGACCCGGCCACGGGACGGGCGACGGCTCACAGCGCGATCACCGACTCGACCAGCGAGCGCAGCTCGCCGCGCCGCTCGTCGCCGATGGGCAGGTCCGCGATGTCGGCCACGGCCAGGTCACGGAAGTGCCGAGCCTCGGCGAGCGCGTGGTCGCGGGCCCCGGCCCGGTCCAGGATGGTCAGCACCTCGTCGACCTCGTCAGCCTCCATCGGTCCATCCTCCTGGGGCGCCCCGGCGTAGATCTCGGCCAGTCGGGCGCGGTCCGGACCGGTCGCGTTCTGCAGGGCCCAGACCAATGGCAGCGTCTTCTTGCGCTTGCGCACGTCGCCGGCCTCCGGCTTGCCCGAGGCGGCGGAGGTCCAGAAGGTGCCCTTCACGTCATCGGCCATCTGGAAGGCCAGGCCGAGGTGGTAGCCGAAGTGGCGGTAGGCCTCGATGGTGTCGGCGTCGTCGGTGGCCAGGATCGCTCCAGCCTGGACCGATGCGCCCACCAGGGCGGCGGTCTTGCGCCCGATCATGTCCATGTACTCGTCGACCGTCACGTCGGTGCGCCGCTCGAAGCTGATGTCCAGGAACTGGCCCTCGCAGAGGGCCAGGCAGGTCTCGTCGTAGACACGCATCAGGGCCAGCACGCGCCGCTCGCTGAAGCCGCCATCCAGGAGCCGGTACAGGGCGAGCCGCGACAGCGCGAACAGGGCGTCGCCGGCGTTGATGGCCAACGGCACGCCCCAGATCGCCCACAGGGTGGGCCGATGGCGCCGCTCCCGGTCGGCGTCCTCGATGTCGTCGTGCACCAGGCTGAAGTTGTGGCCCAGCTCCACCGCGGCGGCGCCGGGCAGCGCCGCGCGGTAGTCGCCGGTGAGCGACTGGTACGCCAGCAGGCCCAGCAGTGGCCGCATCCGCTTGCCGCGCGGACCGTCCGGCTGGTCCAGGCCGAGGTGGTAGGAGAGCATCTCGTACAACGGACGAGCGTGGTGATCCTGCCGGCCCAGCACGTCCCGCATCTCCGCCTCGATGTCGCCGAGCAGGTCGGTAAACTCGGTCCTGATGTCCACGCGCCAAGCGTACCCGACGCCATGAGCCCCCGCGCCCGCTTGTACAAGACGGAGGGCATCGTGCTGCGCAGCATGGACCTGGGCGAGGCCGATCGCGTGCTGACGGTGCTGACCCCCCGCCTCGGCAAGCTGCGGGTCATCGCCAAGGGGATCCGGCGGCCGCGTTCGAGGCTGGGTGGCGGGCTCGAGCCGTTCAGCGACGTGCACCTGGTGCTGGCAGTGGGGCGCACCTTCGACGTCGTGACCCAGGTCGCGCTCGAGGACGCGCACCTGGGGCTGCGCAACGACCTGCACTCCACGGCCGCGGCCTGGTACGTCGTCGAGCTCGCGGATCGCTTCTGCGAGGGATCGGCCGATTCGCACGGCGCGTTCGTGCTGCTGGCGCAGGCGCTTTCGGCGCTCGACGCCTCCCCGGGCCAGGTCTCGCGCGAGGTGGTGGCGCGCTGGTTCGAGCTGGCGCTGCTGGACGCGATGGGCTTCCGCCCCGAGCTGCTGCGCTGCCTGGAGTGCGGCGCCGAGCTGCAACCGGAGGGCAACGGCTACTCGGCCGTGGCGGGTGGGGCGATCGGCCCGGAGTGCCTGCACGCCGCGATGGGCGCGCGACCCATCGCGCCCGATGCGCTCAAGGTGCTCCGTCACCTCCAGCGTAGCGCGTTGACCGAGGTACTTCGCCTGCGGCTGCCGGGAGCGGTGCACCGCGAGGTGGAGCGCACGCTGCACGCCACCGTCTCGGCCGTCCTGGAGCGCGAGCTGCGCAGCCGCGACTTCCTGGAGGAGGTCGCGGCGCGGGAGGCCTCGCTCGTCCCGTGAGCGGGGCGGTCGCGGAACCGTCCACCGCGCCGCCGGGACCGCCGCCCGCCTACTGGGCGCTGCGCGATGCCGTTTTGGCCGAGGGCCAGCGACGCCAGCGCCGCGCGGTGCTGCTGCCCGCCCTGGGAGCGCTGCTGGCCGTCTTCGCCTTCGGCGCCTCGGTCCTGCCCGACTGGATCACGGGCAACCTGCTGCTCGGCTACCTGTTGTTCCTGGCCGCCTACGCCCTGCTGGCCCTGCTCGTCCTGCTGCGCGTCTACGGCGGCGACTACCGCCGCGCCGTCTCGGTGGGGGAGCTGGCCCGTGCTGCCAGCGAGCGGCACTGGCACGAGCGGACCGGCGCGACGGCGCCGATGACCCCGCAGGCCGCCTCAGACTGGCTGGCGAGCCATCCGGACGACGCGGCCCTGCCGGAGGAGACGGCCTACGCCCGCCTGATGACCGGCGACCTGGACGGAATGCGCCGCGCCGTGGCGCTCTACCCGCGCGATTCGGATGCGGACCGCTACCTCGTCGCGTCGGAGCTGGCCGTGCTCGACATGCTCGAGGGCCGGCCCGCCGACGTCGAGCATGTCGCGGACCTGGCAGCTGCCGTGAGCGATCCGGAGCGGCGCGCCAGCGCCGTGGCATCGGCCGCGGTCCTGCGCGCGCACGTGGCGGTGCTGGCCGGGCGCGACTGGATCGCGCCCCTGGCATCGGCCCATCCGGCCGTGCAGGAGCACCTCGACGAGGGGTGGCGGGTGCGCGTGATCGTGGCGTCGTGGACGGTCCAGATGGCGATCGTGGCCGGGTTGATCGGGCTCGCTCTGCTGGTCGGGCGGGTGACCGGGGTATGGGCAGCGCGCCTCGGCTAGACTCGTGGCCCGGTGCGGCCGATCCATCGGTCCACCCCCGCCCGTGCGGAACACCAGCAGCCAGCAAGGAGCACCGTGCCCGCCCCGAACATGGAGGCCATCGTCTCCCTCGCCAAGCGTCGCGGATTCGTCTTCCCGTCGAGCGAGATCTACGGCGGCATGGGTGGCTTCTGGGACTACGGCCCGCTGGGCGTGGAGCTGAAGAACAACGTCAAGGCCGCCTGGTGGCGCTCCATGGTCCAGCTGCGCGACGACATCGTGGGGCTGGACGCGGCGATCGTCATGAACCCGCGCGTGTGGGAGGTCTCCGGTCACGTCGGCGGCTTCAGCGACCCGATGGTCGACTGCCGCAACTGCAAGCTCCGCTTCCGCGCCGAGGACCTCAAGGGGCCGCCCTCCGAGATCGCCTGCCCCAACTGCGGCAGCAAGGGGACCCTGACCGAGGCGCGCCAGTTCAACCTCATGTTCAA
Organism: Candidatus Limnocylindria bacterium; assembly: GCA_036375355.1. Taxonomy (GTDB): domain Bacteria; phylum Chloroflexota; class Limnocylindria; order QHBO01; family QHBO01; genus DASURX01. The sequence goes on along the minus strand of DASURX010000182.1, from coordinate 724 downwards.
GACCCACGTCGGCCCGGTGGAGGAGAGCGCCAGCGTGGCCTACCTGCGCCCGGAGACGGCGCAGGGCATCTTCGTGAACTTCGACAACGTGGCCACCACCACCCGCCGCAAGCTGCCGTTCGGCATCGCCCAGGTCGGCAAGAGCTTCCGCAACGAGATCACGCCGGGCAACTTCATCTTCCGCGACCGCGAGTTCGAGCAGATGGAGATGGAGTTCTTCGTCCATCCCTCGCAGGAGGACCGCTGGTTCGCCTACTGGGTCGACGAGCGCCTGCGCTGGTGGACCGATGTGATGGGCGTGGCCCCCGCCAACCTGCGCCTGCGCCCGCACGAGGCCGATGAGCTCTCCCACTACTCGAAGCAGACCACCGACATCGAGTACGCCTTCCCGATGGGCTGGTCCGAGCTCGAGGGCGTCGCCGACCGCACCGATTACGACCTGGCGGCCCACGGCCGCGGCTCCGGCAAGCAGCTTGCCGTCTTCGACGAGGCGAGCGGCGAGCACGTGGTCCCGTACGTGATCGAGCCGGCGATGGGCGTGGATCGTGCGGTGCTCACCGTGCTGCTGGACGCGTACGAGGAAGAGCAGCTGGAGAAGGAGAAGCGCACGGTGCTGCACCTGCGGCCCGCGCTGGCGCCGGTGAAGGTGGCGGTCCTGCCGCTGCTGCGCAACCGTCCCGAGCTGGTCGAGCGTGCCCGCGCGCTGGCCGCCGACCTGCGCCCG
>DASURX010000181.1:0-23332 GCA_036375355.1 Candidatus Limnocylindria bacterium | reverse complement strand
GTCGGTCACCCCGACCGAATCCAGGGCGCCGCCGAAGGAGTCGGGCGCGATGACCACGTCCAGGGGGCGGGAGGTCATCGGCCGATGATAGGCCGCCTAGCGCCGCGGGGAGATCTCGCCCGATGCGAGGAGGCCGGTCACGTAGGCCGCGGCGTGCGCCATCTGGTCGAGGAGATCGCGGTTGATGCGATCGAGGCGGTCGCAGGCCAGGTGGTAGCAGCCGTCCAGCTGCTGGTTGGGATTCAGGCCGAAGCGATCGGCGATCTCGCGGCTGGCGCGCTCGCTGGCACCCGAGAACAGGCCGCCGGTGGGGATGTGGTGCAGCTGGAACGAGAAGTGGTCGCTTGCTCCCCCCAGGTTCTCGGGCGCCCAGGCCAGGTCGTGGGCGGTGAAGTAGTCCTCGAAGGCGTCGGTGATCAGCTCCGAGCCGGCGGCGGCATCGGCGTCGTCGTACACCAGCCGGACGCCGTGCCCGGAACCGAGCATGTCGAAGTTGAGGTAGGCCTCGATCGCGTCGGCCTGGCCCTCGTTCAGCCCATCGGTGTAGCGGAAGGAGCCGTACAGGCCGATCTCCTCCGCCGCCCAGAACGCGACCCGCACCTTGCGCGCCGGGTCCATCCCGGCCAGCTGGCGAGCGATCTCGAGGACCGTCATGGTGCCCGAGCCGTCGTCGTTGATGCCCGGCCCGTCGATCACCGAGTCCAGGTGGCCGCCCAGCATCACGACCTCGTCCGGGTTGCCGCCGGGAGTCTCGGCGATGACATTCACCGCCGGCCGCTGGCTGATGCTCGTCTCGAAGTCGAGCGTCACCTGCTGGCCATCGCGTGCTGCCGTGTCGAGCGCCACGCCCATGGCGTGCGTGGCGCCCACCACCGGGATGGGCACGTCCGGCGTTCGCAGCGTCGGCCGACGCACCTCGTCGACCTGGTAAGCCGGGTAGCTGATCACGATCGCCGCCGCGCCCGCCTCGGCCGCGTTGTCCACGATCTGTCGCGCCGGGCAGCCGCCGCCCTGGACCAGCAGCACGGCGCCGGCCGGGGTGCCGTCCAGGTCCTCGGGGTCGCAGCCCACGCCGCGCGGCGCGCTGTCGGGAGCGGCATCGGCCCGGAAATCGACCGGGACGATGTCGCCGGTGAGCTGCCCGGAGGGCGAGAAGATCATCGGCCTGAAGTCGACTCCCGCGTGGAACACGGTGCCGCCCACGCTGATGCTGCCGGAGCCGACCTCGCCGAAGAGCGAGACCGTGAAGCTGTCCAGCTGGACCGTGAAGCCGGCCTTGCGCAGCTCGCCCGCCACGAAGTCCGCGGCCCGCAGGTAGGCCGCGCTGCCTGCCGCCCGCGAGCCGCCGCCCTCGTCGGTGATGCGCTGCAGCGTGGCCAGGTCGTCCATGATCCGGTCGGTGGAGATGGCCGCCTCGAGCCGGTCGGCGAGCGGCGGGCCCAGGCCGCCCGCCACGCGCCACCACAGGACGCCACTGGCGACGAGCACCAGCAGCAGGACCAGGGTCGCGGCCAGCGGCCGCCATCGGGAACGCATCTCGCACTACCTACGCCGCGGCCGCTCCGCGGGTTCGGATGGCTCCCTGGTAAAGCCAGAACGCGCGGATGGGCGGCGCGGTGTGCCGAATGGCCGTTTCATCGGGCCAGAATGCGCATGAGCCGCCCCGATAGGCCCTTCGCGTGCAGATTGGACCGGCAGAAGAGTCAAACGACGCGCGCCTCAGGGCTCACGTGAAATATGGCCTGCCAGGACGGCCAGCGGGAGCGCCGTCACGGAAAAGGACCGTGGGCTCAGCCCCTGAGCGCCCGGCGGCGCTCCTGGTACGCCTGGATGGTGCGCATCGGCGGCCGCAGCTCGTCGCCGATCTCGCGCACCTCCAGGCTGAAGTGGTCGCGGTCGTGGACGATCACCTTCATCCCGCGGCCGACCTCGGTGAGCAGCTCGATGCGGTGCCGCTCCTCCAGCTTGCGGATGGCGCCCTGCAGGATCACGTACGACATCTGCGACAGGTTGCCGAGCGGCTGGTTGCGATGGATGCGCCGCTCCAGGTCCACCTGGCCGATGGCCGACAGCCCGTAACCCTCCAGGATGTCGATCAGCAGCCCGACCTCCACAGCGTAGCCGCTGAAGAACGGCAGTGACTCGAGCATCGCGCGGCGCCCGGCGTACTCGCCGGAGAGCGGCTGGATCATTCCGGACAGCTCGGGGAAGAACAGGTTCAGCAGCGGGCGCGCCATGAGCTCGGTGACGCGGCCCCCTCCCTCCGACACGAGCTTGTCGCCCTGGCGGATCGGCCGCTGGTAGAAGCCCTTCACGTACTGGATCCGCGGCTCGCGCAGCAGCGGCCCGACCAGGCCGAACACGAAGCGCGGCTGGATGTTGCTGATGTCGGTGTCGATCCAGGCCACGATGTCACCGTCCAGCACGTGCAGCGACTTCCACAGGGCCTCGCCCTTGCCGACGTGGGTGCCGAGCTCGGGCAGGATCTGGCTGTGCCGCACCACCGGCACGCCCAGCTCGGCGGCGATCTCGACCGTCCGGTCCTCAGAGTCGGAGTCGATCACCACCAGCTGGTCGATCAGCGGCACCCGGTCCATCAGCGGCCCCTTGATGCGCTTGATGACGAGGCCGATGGTCCTCTCCTCGTTCAGCGCCGGCAGGCCCAGGCTGACGGTCAGGCCCTGCTTCTCCTTGAGCTCCACCAGCCGCGCGATGTCCCGGAATTCGCTGGCGTGGAACGTGTTCTCGGCGAACCACTTGTCGACGACGGTCGGCAGCGCGCGGCTGTGCTCGACGTAGGCATCCGCCGCGGCCAGCGTTCCCTCGGCGGTGCGCAGCTCCTCGAAGGTCGCCAGGCCCAGGCGCTGCTTGGTCTTGACCACGATCACCGTCGCCTTGGCCTTGGATGCCACCGTGTCCGCGACGGTGCCAAACAGGAAGCGTCCGTCAGGCGCCGCGTTGGATGGCTGGGCCGATGCGCCCATCACCACCAGGTCGTGCTGCGCGGCCTCGCGGATGATGGCGGTCCGGACCGATGTCGCCTCGCGCAGGATGCCGCGCACCCGCCGCCCGCCGCCATGCTCGCGCAGGAATCGATCGAGCGCCTCCTGCTCGCGCTGGCAGGCGCGCTCGCCGATCCCCTTCGGCACGATGTGCAGCACGGCCACCTGCGCCTTGAAGCGCTTGCCCAGGTCGCGCGCCAGGCGCATCGCCAGCTCGGCGTGGGGACCGCCGCGCACCGGTACCAGGATCGACCTGACGTGCTCCACGCCGCGCTGCTTGACGACGGCGAGGTCGCAGGGCGACTCGCGCACCACCGCGTCGATCGTCGGCGAGAAGACCGGCGCCTCGCCCGGCGCCGACTCGGCCTCGTGGCGCGCGGCGATGGCCGGCGACGCGGGTCCGCCCCAGCCGAAGATCACCAGGTCGGTGCCCTCCTCGCCGACCGCCTCGATCACCCCGTCCGCCGCGCGGCGACCGATGCGCACCATGGTCCGGATCTCGACGCCCTCCTCGTCGCCGAAGTCCAGGACGCGCTGCAGCAGCCGGCGCGCAGTGCGCGCCTGCGTGGCACCCTCGGACAGGGAGACCCCCTCGGGCACCTCCACGATGCCCAGCGCGGTGATCTCGGTCGGACGGCCGTTGCTGATCCCCGAGCCGATGCGCACCAGGTCGCGCGCCGTGCGCGGGTTGGCGAGCGGCAGCAGGATCCGGTACGGCGCGCGACGACGCGGCATCAGGCCTCGCTCGCGGCGCGCATCTCGCGCCAGCGGCTGACCAGGTAGGGCTTGAGCTCCTCGAACTCGCGCGCCTGCTGGTCGATGACCCGCTCGGCCTGGTCGGTCGTCATCTCCAGCGTCTCGCCGATGAAGCCCGCCGTCCGCCCGAAGTAGAGCGGCGTCAGGCCGGCGAGCAGCTGCTCGCGATCGGCGTCGGGTCGGTGGAAGGCGATCATGGTGTCGTACAGGCAGCGGATCCACAGCTCGGACGGGAAGTGGAACTGCGCGGGGTCGTCGGGGACCTCCAGCGCCATGATCCGCTCGAGCTGCTCGGGGGCCAGCATCTCGGCCCACAGCTCGCGCTGGCTGAGCCGCGAGTTCTCGAAGTTGTCGACCAGCTTGGCGTGGCTGACGTCGATCGCCTCGGGCGCGATGACGCGCTCGAAGCCGTACTCCGGGATGGCGTGCGAGCCGCGCACGCGCAGCCATCGGTCCTCGTAGTGCACGGCCAGCCGGAAGAGCGTGCCGACGACCTGCCGGAACATCGGCCCCAGGTCGGAAGCCGGATCCTTGGCGTCGTGGATCTTCGCCCCCAGGCGTGCCTGGCAGACGGCGAAGCCCTCGTTGATGGCCGAGTGAGTCATCCAGATGTCGATCCCGAAGCGGGCCGTCAGCTCGTCGAAGGTGTCCAGCTCGAGGTAGCGCTGCACCAGGTCGCCGCTCACGGCGAACTCGCCGCCGATGGGCTGCCGGATGCGCGCCCCGTACAGCGCGCGGGTGAGCGGGTAGGCGATGTTGTTGGTGATCGTCCCGTCGTACTTGTAGCGCGCGTACATCGGCGCCACGAAGTCGTAGCCGCCCTTCAGGATCGGCCCGGCCAGCAGCTCGATCCACTCCGGCACGATGCTGCGCAGGTCGGAGTCGACCATCACGAAGGCCTTGACCTTCAGCTCGCGCGCGACCTCGAACAGGGCGCGCACCGCGGTGCCCTTGCCGCTGGTGCCCTGGTAGGTGAAGCTCACCCGTTGCAGCTTGTGGCGCGGGCTGGTCAGGATGATCTTCTCGATGTACTCCGGGCTCTCGGTGCTCACCGCCACCCGGGGCGTGTCATCCGGCGAGCCGCCGTCCGAGTTGACCAGCACCGGCTTGAGGTCGGGGAAGTACTGGACCATGCCGGCCTGCGAGGCGCGCACGACGTAGCCGATCGTCTCGGCGTTGCCGAAGCTCGGGATGCCGACCATCAGGTCGGCGGTCCCCACCCGGCGGACCTCGGCGAGCCCCTTCTCGTCGAGCGCGGATACGGGCGGCGCGGTCGGATGGGACGTCAGGGAGGAACCTCCTCGGGCGTGCTCAGCTCATGCGCGTCTCGGGGCCACAAGGGTAGCACGAGGGCGCCGGCAGCCCTGAGCGCGAGAGGCGGTCAGCGACCTCCGTCGCCGGCGCGCTGGTCGTCGATCCGCGCGACCTTCTTCGGCCGCTGGCCCCACAGCCGCCCGATGGGGCTCGGCCCGCGCCGCTCCGCGGTCGAGATCTCCAGCCAGTCCTCGGCGATCTCGCCGGGGTGGTAGCGCGAGTTGACGTGCTTGGCCACGTAGCGCTCGAAGCCGTTCGCCCGCCACGCGCCCAGCCAGTTGTGGATCGGGACGCGCACCGCCGGCGAGACCCGGACGCGGACGCTCTCCTGCACCACCGATTCGAGCAGCCGCCTGCGCTCGAGGTACGGCACCTCGTGCAGCCGCTCCCCGTCGAGCTCGACCAGGTCGATCGCCACGAAGGCGCGGCGCGGCTCGTTGGCGATCGGGTCGGGGAGCTCGTCGGCCAGGCCCTGCTCCTCGATCGCGTCGGCTAGGTGCTGGGCCGCGCTGCCGGTCCCAACGAAGGGCATGTTGGTCCAGATGCCGTCGACCACCGCCTGCTCCGCGTCGAGTGCCTGCACGATGACCTCGGCCGCCTCGGCGAACTGCTCGTCGGCGGGCTCGCCCAGGCAGAACAGCGAGACGCGCCCGTCCTGGACGTGGGCCACCAGTCGGTCCCCGCGCCAGGCCGGCTCGAAGACCCACTCCACGCTCATGATCACCGCGTCGGACGGCGTGGTCAGCTGGGGCAGGGGTGATCGATCGTCGTCGCTCATCGGTCCGAGTATAGGTACGCCTGCGCGAGCGACCGCGTTCACCGGCAGGGCGTCAGGCCTGGGCGTACAGGGTCAGCTCGCCCTCTTCGATCTCGGCGCCGACCTGCTCGCGGATCTGCTCCCAGGCGTCGAGGTCCCACTCGCCGACGAAGGTGATGGCCGTGCCCGTGCGGCCGGCGCGCGCGGTGCGCCCCACCCGGTGGACGTAGGTGTCGGCATCCTCGGGGATGTCGTAGGACAGCACGAAGGGAAGGTCGGTGATGTCCAGGCCGCGGCTGGCGACGTTGGTGGCGACCAGGAACTGGATCCGGCCGGACTTGAAGTCGGCCAGCGTCCGGGTGCGATCGCGCTGGCTCATGCCGCCGTGCAGCGCCGCCACGTTCTGGCCCCGGCGCTTGAGCGTGGCGGCCAGGCGGTCGACGCCGATCTGGGTGTGGCGGAAGACGAGCAGCCGATCGATGGCGAAGCGCTCGGCCAGCTCCAGCAGGGCGCGCACCTTGTCCTGCTCGGCCACGAAGTAGACGAGCTGGCGGACGGTCTCGACCGTCCTCATCTCGGGCCTGACGACGATGTGCTCGGCGTCGCGGTCCATGAACCGATCGCAGATGCGCAGGATGGCGTACGGCATGGTGGCGCTGAACAGCGCCGTCTGGCGGTTGCGCGGGCATCGGGCCAGGATCGTCTCGACGTCGACGATGAAGCCCATGTCCAGCATGCGATCGGCTTCGTCCAGGATGACCGTGCCCACCCGGTCGAGCCGCAGCTCGCCGCGGCGGATGAGGTCGAGCACCCGACCCGGCGTGCCGACCACGACCGGCACGCCGCGCTTGAGCGCCGCGATCTGGCGCTCCATGCTCGATCCGCCATAGATCGCCACCGCCTCCACGCCGCGGAAGACCCCGATCCGGCGCACCTCGTCGGTGACCTGCACGCACAGCTCGCGCGTCGGGGTCAGCACCAGGGCCTGCACGTGGCGCCCCGAGGGGTGGACCTTCTCGACCAGGGGGATGCCGAAGGCGGCGGTCTTGCCCGTCCCCGTCTGGGCCTGGCCGATCAGGTCCTTCCCCGCTCGCAGTGGCCCGATGGCCCGGGCCTGCACCTCCGTCGGCAGGGTGAAGCCCATCTTCTCGACGGCGCGGGCGATGGTCGGCGGCAACTCGATCTCGCCGAAGCGGTAGCTGCGCTGCGCCGCGAGCACCGCGGCCAGCAGCGGCGAGTCCTCGAGCTGGATGTCGTTGGTGGCTTCGATCGCCTCCGGCGCGGCGCCGTTGCGCCTGGCGGTCCCCCGGGGTGCGCGCCTGCGGCCTCGCGCCGGGCGCTGTTCAGTCTCTGATTCTGGCAAGCAACTCTCCGTTCTCTCGTGGCCGATCCTAGCACGGTTGCCCGCTGCTTGACCGCTTGGTGATACCCGGTATCATCTGCGACCGATGCCGATCACCGCCTTCCTGGTCACCGCCGGCGCGTTCGTGTCTGCCTTCATCGGCGGCGTGGTCGCCCTGCGCGTGACGAGGTCGGTCGGCCTGATCATCGCCCTGGGGGCCGGCATCCGCATCGGTGCGGCCTTCTTCGACCTCATCCCGGAGGGCACCCAGCAGCTGGGCTCGCTGGACCTGTCGATGGTCTTCGCCGCGTTCGGCTTCCTGGCCTTCTACGCCATCGAGAAGCTGACGACCCTGCACGTCGGCCACGAGACGGCCACCGAGCTGGACCACGGCGACGTGGCGCACCACCACATCGGCGTCATCGGCGCCAGCGGGATGAGCCTGCACTCGTTCCTCGACGGCGTGGCGCTGGCCGCCGGCCTGCTGGTCGGCGGGCCGCTGGGCATCGTGATCGCGGCCGTCGTGATCGTGCACCGCTTCAGCGACGGCATCGGCATCGTCAGCTTCATGCTGGCCAGCCGAACGCCGATGTCGGCCACCTATCGGTGGATCCTGGTGGTCGCCGTGGCGCCGGTGCTCGGCGTCATCGTCGGCCTGCTGCTGCCGGTGCCGGACGCGGTCCTCGGGGCGCTGCTCTCGATCTTCGCCGGATTCTTCGTGTACGTCGGCGCCGCCGAGCTGCTGCCGGAGGCGCATCGCTCAACCCGATCGCGCTGGACCGTTGTCGCGACCCTCATCGGCGTGGTCGCGATCTACCTCTTCTCGCTGTGGACCGGCATCATCGGGGTCGAGCTGTGAGCCGCACCGCCGACCGCCTGCGCGCCGCCGGCGAGCGGGTCACGCCGCAGCGGCTGCTGGTGGCCGAGGCGCTGGACGCTGTGCCCGGCCAGGTCAGCGCCCAGGAGCTGTGGGAGCGGATCCGGCGCCGGCATCCGCGCATCGGCCGGGCGACGGTCTTCCGCACGCTGGATGCCCTGGTCGCCGCCGGCGTGGCGCGCCGCCTGGAACGCGAGCGCCACGCCTCGGGCTACGTGGCCTGCGAGCCGCGACATCATCACCACCTGGCCTGCTCGGGTTGCGGCGCAGTGCTCGACATCGACGAGACGCTGATCCGGCCCGTGGCCGAGACGGTCGCTGCCGCGACCGGCTTCGTGATCGACGACGCGCTGCTCGACTTCTACGGGCGCTGCGCGACCTGCGCCGGGGCCGCCTCAGGCGCGAGCTGAGGCAGGCTGGGGACCCGATCCGGGCCGATCGGCGGCCGGCGGCTCGCCCGGATGCCCGCCGCTGGCGGCGCTCGCGGCCTGGGCGCCATCGGTCCGCGCCGGGCGCGCGTAGCCGTGGGGGTGCGCCAGGCGCCAGGCCCAGGCATCGGCGAGCATCTGCTCCAGCTTGGAGTGCTGCGGCTGCCAGCCGAGCTCGCGCCGCGCCCTGCGCGATGAGGCGACCAGCACCGGTGGATCGCCGCTGCGCCGCTTCAGGACGCGGGCCGGGATGGCCCGGCCGGTGACCTTACGGGCGGCCTCGACCACCTCGCGCACGCTGAACCCGGCGGCCGAACCCAGGTTGTACACCTCCAGCGACGGATCGGAGTCGGCGGTGGCTTCGAGGGCGAGCAGGTGCGCGGCAGCCAGGTCGCGAACGTGGACGAAGTCACGGATGCAGGTGCCGTCCGGCGTCGGGTAGTCCTGGCCGAAGATCTGGACGTGGGTCGCCTCGCCGGCGGCCACGCGCAGGACGAGCGGGACCAGGTGCGTCTCCGGCTCGTGGTCCTCGCCGTTGCGCTCGGTGGCGCCGGCGACGTTGAAGTAGCGCAGGCTGATGGCCCGGAAGTCATGCGCGGCCGCGAACCAGCGCATCGCCCCCTCGAAGGCGAGCTTGGTGGCGCCATACGGGTTGATCGGCTCGGTGCGGTCCGCCTCCGCGATCGGAACGCGCCGCGGCTCGCCGTAGACCGCCGCGGTCGACGAGTAGACCAGGCGCGTGACACCTGCGTCGCGCATCGCCTCGAGCATGGCCACGCCGCCGGCGACGTTGTGGCGGTAGTACAGGCCCGGATCGGCCATGCTCTCGCCGACGAGCGACTTGGCGGCGCAGTGCAGCACGGCGTCGATGCGTTCGTCGCGCAGCAGCGCCTCGAGCCGGACGCGGTCCTGGATCGAGCCGCGCACGAATCGCGCCTCGGGTACGACCGCCTGGGCATGCCCGGTCGACAGGTCGTCGAACACGACCACGTCGTGACCGGCAGCCACGAATCCCTCCACGCTGGTGGAGCCGATGTAGCCCGCGCCGCCGATCACCAGGATGCGCATCTGCCCTCCCTCAGCTCGCGCGCGAGCCGATTGGGCGCCGCCCCGGCGCGGTCGCGGCTGCCGCCAGTGGCTGTCCCTCGCTCCACGCCTCCGCCACGGCGCGCGCCAGCTCCGCGCTGAAGGCGGCCGCGATGCGGCTGGCACCCGCCCCCGCGGCGGCACGAACGGCGGCGAGGGTGTTGAAGCGGCCGGCCGCCTTGACCTGCACCCGGGGACCGACGCTATCGCGCAGGACGGCGGTGCGCTGCACCGTGCGCCGGGCGGTGACCTCGCCGGTCGAGGTCACCACGTAGTCCGCGCCGGCGCGCTCCGCCAGCCGGCAGGCGCGGCGCACGAGGTCCTCGCCCATGCCATCGGCCTCGACCACCACGCCGGCCACCGCCAGCGCCGAGTGGGCCATGTCGACCACCGCCAGCATGTCGTTGTAGACGATCTCGTCCTCGCCCGACAGCAGCGCCCCGGCGTTCAGCACCGTGTCGACCTGGTTGGCGCCCTGCTCGAGCGCCTTGCTGGCCTCGAAGGCCTTGACCGCCAGGATCTGCGTGCCGTCGGGATGCCCGATGACGGTGCCCAGCCGCATCCGCGAGCGCCCGAGGGCACGCTTGGCGGCCTTGACCAGCCAGGGGCTGACGGTGATGGCGGCGCAGTCGTGCTCGACGGCCAGGGCCACGGCCGCTTCGAGCTCAGCCAGCGTTGCGGTGGGGCCAGTGAGCCGATGCTCCAGGCGCGCCGCGCGACGCGGGATGGCGGTCATGCCGGGTTGGGAACCTCCCTGCGGGCCGGATTCCGGAGGAGTATCTGGGCACGGGCTCCGGACCGCCGATTGTAGCAGTGCCCTATTCGCTCTCCGTCTCGGCCCGCTCTCCGCCCACCCCCGAATCGTGGTGCGCGGCGGCACCACCCGGCAGCCAGCCGCGCGCCAGCGCCAGCAGCGTGTCGCGGCGGTTGAGGGACGGGTCCTCCAGCACGGCCTCCAGCAGGCGCGCCAGCAACGCGCCGACGAGAGGGCCGGGAGGAAGCTCCAGCGAGATCATCAGGTCCCGGCCGTTGACGGCCAGGTCGCCGTGCTCCAGCGGATCGCCGGCGAGGATCCCGTCGACGCGCCGGCGCAGCTCGGCCAACCCGCCCTCCGCGGGCTCGCGCGCGCCGCTGGCGGCGTTGTCGGCCGCGCGCAGGGCGAAGAGGTCGTCCAGCAGGTCGACCCCCACGCGGCGCACGAAGCGCCGCACCGCGGCATCGGTCCATCCCGGCTGGTAGGCGAACATGTGCTGGCGGATGAGCCTGGCGATGCGCAGCGCCGGCTGGCGGGGAATGCGCAGGCGCTCGAGCACCGCCGCGGCCAGCCGCTCGCCCTCCACCTCATGGCCGATGAAGTGGCCGCCGGCCAGCGTGGTCGCCTTGCCGACGTCGTGCAGCAGCCCGGCCAGGCGCAGATACCCATCTCCAGCGGACAGCGCGTCGACGGTGCGCAGCGAGTGGTCGAGAGCGTCGCCGGGCAACGCCTTGGCCTGCGGCACGCCGCGCAGGGCAGCCAGCTCGGGGAGCACCACGGCCAGCAGGCCGAGGCGTTCCATCAGCGCAAAGGCGCCGCCGGGCTGCTCCCCGGCCAGGATGCGCAGCAGCTCGTCGCGCACCCGCTCCCCCGACAGGCCCGCGGCAGCCGAAGCGTGGCGCCGGATGGCGGCCTCCGTGGCGGGATCCAGCCGCAGGCCGAACCGCGTGGCGAAGCGCACGGCGCGCACCAGGCGCAGCGCGTCCTCTGCGATGCGGCGGTCGGGATCACCGACCGCGCGCAGCACGCCATCGGCCAAGTCGGTGGCGCCGCCGAAGGGATCCACCAGCACTCCGTCGCCGGCGTCGAGGTCCAGCGGGCGCCAGGCCATGGCGTTGATCGTGAAGTCGCGCCGCGCCAGGTCGTCGGACAGCGAGGAGCCCCACGCCACGCTCTCCGGGCGGCGCCGGTCGCGGTAGTCGCCCTCGATGCGGTACGTGGTGACCTCGACGTCGGGAGCTCCCTCGCCGCCGCGAACGGTCACCGTCCCGAACGGGTTCGTCCAGCTGGCGTCCGCGAAGCGGGCCGCGACCTCCTCGGGCGGCAGGGAGGTGGCCACGTCCCAGTCCTGCGGCACCTCGCCGCGAACGAGGTCGCGAACGCAGCCGCCCACCAGCACGGCCTCGCCCGCCTCGGACAGCGTGCGCAGGACGGCCGCGGCGGAGGCGGGCAGGGAACCGATTCGCAGCCGGCCGCCGTCGCGCATCGGATCGACCGGCGGCGCAGTCAGGACCGAGCGCCCGCCGACGACTCCAGGAACAGGTAGGTCCGCCAGGCGTCGTTGCGCTCGTCGGCGAGGTACGAGCCGAAGAGGTAGCGGACGTCTGCGCGAGGTGCGCGTGGCTCGCGCTGCAGGCGCATGCGCGCCTCGCTGAGCGTCTTGCTGCCCTTGCGATGGTTGCAGCTGCGGCACGCCGCCACCAGGTTCTCCCACTCGTGGCGGCCTCCGCGATGCTTGGGCATCACGTGGTCGATGGTCAGGTCGCGGCTCGTCGTCCCGCAGTACTGGCAGGTGTGCCGATCCCGGGCGAAGACCTCGCGGCGGCTCAGCTTGACCCGTGGCTGGGGTCGCTTCACGTGGTACTGCAGGCGGATGACCGAGGGGGCCGCGATCGCCTGCCGGGGCGTGTGGATGACCTGGTGGTTCCGCTCCAGGAGCTCGGCCTTCTCGGAGCCGAGCAGGGTGAAGGCGCGCCTGATGTCGCAGACGTTGAGCGGCTCGTAGTTCTGGTTCAGGACCAGAACGGGTGCGTTGATCATCATGGCCGGCGTCCTCAGCGCGATGATAGCGGAGAACGACGCTCCACCTTTCGGCCGCGGAGGCCGAGTTCGGACCGCGGCGATCAGCGGGTGAGGGTCACCTTGCCGAGGTGGCGCGGGGCGTCCGGATCCACGCCGCGCGCGATCGCCAGGTGATAGGCGAAGAGCTGGCAGGGCAGGATGCCCGCGATCGGCGACAGCCACTCGGGCACGTCCGCCTCCAGCGTCAGCGCGGCATCGGCCCGGGCGCGCGTATCGGCGTCGTCGGAGGCGACGAGCAGAGCGGCTCCATCGCGCCGCAGCCGCCTCAGCAGCGAGCCGAGCCCCTCCAGCGTCGGCCCGCGCGTCGCCAGGGCCAGGACCCGATAGCCGGGTTGGACCAGGGTGATCGGCCCGTGCTCGAAGTCGGCGGCGGAGTACGGATCGGTCTGGATGCGCGCGATCTCCTTCAGCTTGAGCGCCCATTCGCGCGCGGTCGGGTAGTGGTAGCCGCGCGCGATCACCGCGCACTCTTCCATGGCCGCGTGCGCCCGCGCGACGGCCTCGACTTCCGCCTCGCGGTCGAGCGCTCGCTGCAGGGCGCCGGGCAGCGCGGCGAGGTCCGCCGAGGCATCGGCGCCGCGCAGGAGCTCGGAGAAGAGGGCGATGGCCGTCAGCTCGGCGACGTAGGTCTTGCTGGCCGCCACCGCCAGCTCCGGCCCGGCTTCCAGCCCCACCCGGATGGCGGCCGCCTCGCCGAGCGGTGAATCGGGCTCGTTGGTGAGGGCCAGCGTCAGGGCTCCCTGCTCGTTCGCAGCGGCAACCACCTCGACCACGTCCGGCGAGCGACCGGACTGGCTGATGCCGATGACCAGCGCGCGACCCACCCGCGGGCGGGCGTGGTACAGCGACTGGACCGATGGCGTGGCCAGCCCCACGGCGAGCTCGTTGCGGATGCCCAGCACGTACTGCGCGTAGGTGGCCGCGTGGTCGGACGTGCCGCGTGCGGCGATGAAGACGGTCTCGATCTGCCGGCGCCGTACCTCGGTGGCCACCCGCGCCAGCGGCTCGCCCGCCGCCGCGAGCAGGCGCGCGACGGCGGCCGGGCTCTCGCCGATCTCCGATCGCAGGCTCACGCCTGCCGCTCTTCCTTCCAGCGTGCCTGGACCGCGGGCGCCAGCCGCCGGCGCAGCCCCTTCTCGAACTGCTGGTAGCCGACCAGGTCGCTGCGGATCGTGATCGGCCGGCCGCCCTCCACTTGGAGCATCACCTCCGGCACGCCGCGCATGAAGGTCTTGGGCAGCATCTTCACGTCCCGCACGTCGCCGTAACGCACCCGCCGTGGGGCACCGACCAGCGGGGCAGCCACCAGCGCGTCGTCGGTCAGCTCGAAGCTGAAGGGTGAGGCCCAGCGCGCCCCGAGCGCCACTGCAAAGCCGACCGCCAGCGCTCCGGCCAGCAGCAGGGCGTTGCGGCGGGTGACCTCGTCCATCTCCTCGCTGATGAGCGCAGGGGCGACGGCCAGGATGCCGATCACCACCAGCAGGAAGAGCACGGTCGGCACGTAGGCCCAGCGATGCCGTCCCGGGTAGGTGAAGGTGGTCGGTCGGCGCTGGTTCATCGTCCGGCGGCCTCGAGGTCGAGCAGGGCATCGGCCGGCACCAGGTCGGGGAAGAGCAGGCCGATGGCGCTGGCCGCGTCATCGGGCAGCTCGACCGGGATGGCAAGGTCCGCCGCGGCGCGGACCTCTGGCCGCGCGTGACGCATCGCCACCGATCGACCCGCCGCCGACAGCAGCTCGATGTCGTTGGTGCCATCCCCGATGGCGGCCACCTCGCCGAGCTCCACGCCGAGCCATCGTGCCAGCTCGGTGGTGGCGTGCGCCTTGTTGACCCCGTGCGGCAGGAACTCGATGCTGCGGTTGTCGCCCGACGTGATCGTGTAGCGGTCGCCGATCCGCTCGCGCGCCCGCGCCACCACGGCCTCGTAGGCATCATGGCCGGTCCAGGCCGCCACCTTATGCGGGGCACTCTCGCGCAGCACGCGGAGGTCGGTGACCAGCTCGGGCAGCGGCTCGTTGTACGGCACGAACAGGTCGATGACCTCCTGGCTGAGGACGTTGGTCCTGAAGCCGTGTGGATAGCACAGCAGCGTCGGCAGGTCGAGCCCCGCGGTCAGCGACAGGAGCTCGTCCACGGCCTCGGGCGCGAAGGTGGCGGAGTACACGTGCTCGCCGCTGGTGACGTCGATGACGAGTCCGCCGTGCATCGTGACCTGCGGACCGTCGAGCGCCAGCTCTTCCACCACGCGCCGGATGCCGCGCGGGATGCGACCGGTGGCGATCGCCACGCGAACGCCGGCGCCGCGCAGGGCGTCGACGGCGGCGTGGGTGCGGGTGGAGATGGTGTTGTCGGCCTCGAGCAGGGTTCCATCCAGGTCGCAGACGAGCAGGCGCAGTGCCGTCATCGCGCGTCTCCGGCGCCAACCGTCGCCGCCGGAACCCGGTGTGCGGAATGTGCCTCGCGCAGCAGGTCGAGCGCCGCGCCTACCAGCACCTCGCCGGCGTCCGGGCCAAAGCTGCTGGCCAGCGCCTCGTACACGCCCGCGCGGTGGGCCGGCGGGTCGGCCACGTAGCCGAGGTAGGCGTCGGTGTAGCCGATGACCCGCGTCCAGCTGAAAAGCGATCCCTCGCGGATGGCCAGCCCCAGCGAGGCGAAGAGCTCGACGGGCAGGTGCACCCACGCTCCCTCGCCGATAACAACCACCCGGATGGGGGCAGTGAGCGCTGGCGGCAGGCCGGACGCCGCCAGCCGCTGCAGCACCATCGCCCCTTCGTAGCGCGTGCGCGCGATGCGCTCCTCGGCCGCCGGCGCACCCGAGGCCTGCGCCGCCTGCCAGGCGCGTTCCGTCTGGTCCAGCCGATCCCGAAGCGTGTCCGCAGCCGGCAGCTCGCGGGTGGGCACCGCCACCTCCCTTCGCAGCACGGTAATCGGCGTGGCGGCGGGGGAGGGCGCGGCGGTGAGCAATCCGGCCAGACCGCCGGCGGCGACCAGGCCGCCCAGGCGATCCACCTCGCCGAAACCCTGGTCGCGGCGCACGAAGCGCGGGCTGGCGTCGCCCGCCGCGCCCTGCAGGAAGGCGACGACCGGCGCGCGCGGCGCGGGCTTCGTTTCGGGCGTGACGAAGGGAGCCGAAGCCTCCAGCGCGCCGGCGAGGGCGCGCCGCGCGGCTCCGGGCCAATCAGCCGACCAGCGCAGGTTCGCGTGCCCCAGCACGGTGGCGTGGCATGCGTAGTCGATCAGCGCGGCCAGCAGCCGTCCCTGCTCGTCGACCAGGCCAAAGGCGCCGACGCTGGGGTCGTGCGGGCCGGCGGGATCGTTGCGGTTGCTGCCCGCCGCCGGGGCCTGGCCCTCGCCGAGGGCCGGCCACGCCGGCTCCAGCCGGTCGGCGAGCTGCCCGGCGGCCCCGGCCAGCTGCGCCACGAGCCGCTGGCGGATGGCGTCGTCGCGCGTATCGGGCAGGGCCGGGCTGTTGCTCGCCATCCAGCCCGCGGCCGACGAGTGGGTGTGCGACGCACAGACCAGCACCCCGTCGCGTGGGCATCCTGCCGCGCTCGCCACGGCATCGGCCACGCTGGCTGCCAGCTCGGCATCCACCGCCAGGGCGTCGAGGGTGACCCACAGCACCTCGCCGCCGGACCGGCCCCGGATCCGGATCAGGTTGGCCTCCAGCGCGTCGTGCGCATCGCTCGCGACCGCGCCGTCGCGGAGCACGTACCCGCCCATCGGCAATCCGGCCGGCGGCGTCAGGTCGACGCTGGTCGCCGCCGCCAGGAGCGGTGCCTCCCCCCGGTTCACCACCCGCGCACCCGGTCCCAGTAGCGATCCAGCAGCTTCTGGCTCTCCTCGCGCCCGCCGTCCACGTTGCCGGACCGGAAGACGGGCGGCTCCACGCCGTTGGCCAGCAGCCAGTCCGCAGCGCCGACGACCAGCATCTGCACCACGGCCGCGCCCAGGACGCCGGAGAGGGGTCCCACCGGCACGCCGTTCGCCAGCTGCACGGCGCAGTCGCCGGCCGGCGCGCCGTTGTCGATGACCAGGTCCACCGCATCGTGCAGGTGGCGCCCCGACGAGTGGCGTGACGGCTGGCCGCTGGCGTGGGCGATGGAGGTGATGCCGATGGTGCGCACGCCGCGCGCCCGCGCGGCATCGGCCACCTCGATGGGCACCGCGTTGCGGCCCGACTGGCTGACGATGATCAGCACGTCCGGTGGTGCCAGGCGCCGGTGCGCGACGATGATCTCGCCCAGCCCCTCCAGCCGCTCGGTGAGCTCCGACTTGGAGACGTCGTGGTAGCCGCTGACCGCGTCCTCCAGGATCGCGTCGGTCGGAGCCAGCCCGCCGGCACGGAAGAAGATCTCCTCGGCCAGCAGCCGGGAGTGTCCCGTGCCGAAGATCCGCACCAGCCCGCCGGCGGCGATGGCCTCGCCCATCCAGGCCGAGGCCTGCGCGAGGTGCTCGCCCTCGCGCTCGGCGAGCGCCGCCAGGCCGTTCGAGGCCGCGGCCAGGAAGCGAGCGGCGGGTTGGCTGAGACTGGGTGCATCGGTCATCAGATCAGCTTGGCCTCTTTGAGCAGCTGCATGAAGTCGTTGCGCCGATCGGTCGGCATCATGCGTGCCGTGAGCTCGACCCCCGCCTCGCTCAGCGCCTTGAAGGCGACGATGTCCTTGTCGGTGCAGAACACGGTGCGAGTGACGCGTTTCGACCCGGCGGCGAAGGCCATGTTACCGACGTTCATGACCTGGACGCCGATGCCGCCCTGGTGCAGGCGCAGCGCGTCGGCCGGGTCCTTGACGAGCACGAAGATCTGCTCGTCGGCATGGCTCGGGTCCTTGACGTAGGCCAGCGCGTCGTCGATCGAGAAGATCAGCTCCCGCACCGAAGGCGGCTTGACCGCCATCAGCATGGTCTTCTGGAACTCGTCGCCGGCAATCCCGTCGTTGGCGACCAGGATCGTGTCGGCCCGCTCCGCCTGGAGCCAGCTGACGACCACCTGGCCATGGACCAGCCGATTGTCGATGCGCAGATGTCGAACGCTCATGTGTCAGCTCCTGCGGTGTTCGAGCCGGCGAGCGCCGCGCGCACGACCGCGCCGACGTCGCGAATGGACTCCTGGCCCGATGCCAGGGCCTGCCTGCACAGGTCTTTGGCGCTCATCCCCTCGCGCGACAGCAGCGCGTCGACGACCATGGGCAGGTTCATGCCGGCGACGATCTCCAGGTTCGGCCGCGTCCGCAGCAGCATGGCCGCGGCGTTGGCCGGGGCCGCGCCGAACAGGTCCGCGAAGATCAGCCCGTCGTCGTCATCGGCGACACCCATGCGGCGCAGCTCGGCCTCGAGTCGCTTCGAGACGCGCTCGATGTCGTCCTCCGGCCGCAGCCGGACGACCGCGCATCGTTCCTGCGGCCCGGCGATCATCTCCACCGCGCCGAGCAGCCCGGCGGCCAGCGGCCCGTGCCCGACGAGCAGGACCGGCAGCAGCTCGCCGCCATCGGCGGTCACGTCACGCTCCGGATGCGCCCGGCATAACGGCGACGCAGCGCCTCGTTGTGCTCGGCGAAGTTGTCGGTGTTCTGGGAGACGAGGATCGGAGGCGGCACGCCCCGGCGCACCAGCTCGGCCACGGCCTCGGCCATGACCGCGTTGAGCAGCGCCGCGCCCACCACCGTCGAAGTCGGGCCGACGTCCGCCGGCGCTCCCTCGATGTGCACCGCAGCGTCGCCGGCAGCGCCCCTGGTGTCGAGCACGACATCGGCCAGGTCCAGCAGACGGCGTCCCGAGGAATGGCGCGACGAGACGCTGCGCGAGAAGTCGGCCGCGGTCACGGCGATGACCTTCATGCCGTGCTCGCGCCCCATCATGGCCATCTCGATCGGCGAGGGGTTGCGGCCGGAGTTGCTGATGACGATCAGGCAGTCGCGCGGCTCGAACGCGTAGTCGCGCACGATGGTGGCGGCATAGCCCTCCAGCGTCTCGGCCTTGCCCTGCCCCGGGTCGAGGATGACCTGGATGCCGGCCAGGCCGCCGGCGCGCCCGGCGAGCTCGATGGCCAGCAGCTGGGAGTGCCCGCTGCCGAAGGCGTGCACGATGCCGTCCGCGGCGATGGTGTCGGCCACGATCGCGGCCGCGTCGGCGATCGAGTCCCGGTTCGCCTCGCGCACCCGCGCGAGGATCTCGTCGAGGGCTAGGAAGTAGCGGTCAGACATCGGTCCTCCGTTCGGGCCTGGTACGGACTCGGGTGGCGGACGGATCCGCCACCCGAGGTCGCTTGCACACGGCCTTCGGTCAGGCAGCCGGAGGCGGCAGGGACGGTGCGAACCAGCCGAGCCACCCGGCGGCCAGCCCGAACACGAAGACGACGACGATCGCCCACAGGGGGTTCAGGTTGTAGCGCCGCAGGAGCCAGTAGACGATGCCGGTCAGCAGGACGGGCAGCATGAACGGAAGGATCGCGTCCAGCTGTGTCTGGATCGGGACCGTGTTGGTCACCTGCGAGGACGTGCCGTCGGGGCCGGTCACGGTCAGGGTCTGCGAGTACGAGCCCTTCACGACGAGGTGAACGATCGACGGGATGAAGCCGCCGATGACGATCAGCCCCAGGATCGTGGCGCCCTCGGTCACTCTCTCGAGCATCCCGGAGGCAAGGCTCGTGGCCAGCGTTCGGCCCTGGGCGTAGGCCCACATGAACTGCCAGTAGCGAACGATGGTGTACGGGACCGCAACCATCAGGATCACGAAGATCGGTCCCAGGATGTTCTGCTGCAGCGCCAGCGAGGCACCGATCGTGAAGATGATCGAGTTGTAGAGCGCCCAGATGATCGTGTCGCCGACTCCGGCGAGCGGACCCATGAGCGCGACCTTGACGCCCTCGGCGGAGGCAGGCGCGCCGGCCTCCTCCATGGCGATCGCCGACCCGATGATCAGCGGCGCCCCGACGACGGGGTTCGTGTTGAAGAAGACCAGGTGGCGTGCGAGCGCCTCCTCGTAATCGGCCTGATCCGGGAAGAGCTTGCGCAGGACCGGCTCCATCGCGTACGCGAAGCCGAGTGCCTGCATCCGCTCGTAGTTCCAGGAGATCTGGAACGACCAGAAGTAGCGCCAGAAGGACGCGAGGAGATCTCGCCGCTCGAGTCGGATAGGAGGATTCGTCGACGTCATCAGACTGCCTCCCTCGCCGGTGCCGGTGGAATGGCTGCCGGTCGCGGCCGAAGGGTCACGAACAGGAAGGCGATTGCCACGCCGAAGAGGGCGATGCCCAGCAGGGGCATGCTCAGGTAGGCGTACAGCACGAATCCGATCAGCAGCATGTACCAGTACCGCCCCACCGGCATGATCTTCAGCAGCATCGCGAAGCCGACTGCCGGGAGGATGGCTCCCACCAGGGTCATGCCATCGATGAAGCCCTGCGGGATGGAGCTCTGAAGGTCAGCGACCGTTTTGGTGCTCCCGGCGAGCGCCGCCAGGAAGGTCGGGATGGCTCGAACCGCGGCCCAGGGGATGAATGCCGTCCAGTGCATCCAGGAGAGGCCGCTCGAGTTTCCGTCGGCCGCGTAACCGTCCGCCCGGTGGATCCAGAAGGTCGGCAGGAACCGACCGATCGGGTCCAGCGAGGCGAGCAGCACCGCGGCGGGTAGGCCAATGGTCAGGCCGATCGCCGTCTTGGCCGCCAGGTCGCCGCCTCCCGCGGCGGCCAGCGCGGTGCCGATGATGGCGCCGGTCTGGTAGTCGGGAATCGTGGCGCCACCGTAGGTGTACACACCCAGAGCGGTCAGCTCCAGGGTGGCGCCGATGGCCATGCCAAGGTTCACATCGCCCACGATGATCCCCGCGCCCGTCCCGGCAATCAGGGGCCGGAAGCCCATGATCACGGTCGGGCCGAGGATGTCGAAGATGCAGATGATCGCCCAGATGGTCAGCAGGATTGCTGTCATATCAGCCCTCATGCATCCAGGTGCTCAGAATGCAGGCAAGAAGACTCCGCTCCACCTCCTCCTCGGCGGCTCGGGTCGCCCGGTGGGGGCATTCCCGAACCCCATCCGCGCTCCGGTCTTGTTGGGCGGACCGGAGGTATCGCCCCACGCTAGGCACACCCACCGACGGGTGTCAACGTCCGTTTGGCGTATTTCCTCGGGATCGGCCGGCGCACTGCGCATCGGTCGATGCAGCATCGTCATTCGGCCCGCCTCGCTCGTCCCTGCATGACGGCGAAGCCGACCAGCGGCAGCAGGAAGGCGAGCACCAGCACCAGCAGCAGCGCCTTGATCGGACCGTCGCCGGCGTCCAGCCAGACCTTGCCGGCGGCGATCAGCAGCAGGATGTAGCGCAGGGGTGGCCCGGCCAGCACGATTGCCGCGCGGATTGCTCCGTCCGGCGGCCGTACCAGGGGCATCAGCAGCGCCAGGAGCACCATCGCGACCAGCCCGGCCCCGACCCCGGGGATGGCCGACCATGCGAGGGCCACGAGCGAGCCGATCTCGGCCGCGAGGGGCGCGGCCAGCGCCGGCCAGAACTGCAGCAGCAGGTCACGCGGGCGCACGGCTGAGGAGTGGCCGGGGATCCGCCTCATGACGCGACCTCCGTCACCGGACCCGGATACCAGGTCCCCGCACGCATCACCCGCCGGACGCGGAGATCGTCGTCGAGCTCCACGAGGTCGGCCAGCTGCCCGGGAGCGAGCTCCCCGCGGTCGGTGATGCCGAGCAGGCGCAGCGGGTTGCGGCTCGCGGCTGCGACGGCCACGGGCAGCGGCACCCCCGTGGCGGCCAGGTTGCGGACCGCCGAGTCGAGCGCAATGACGCTGCCCGCCAGGCGCCCGTCGGAGACGAGGCGGCACTGCTCGTCGCGGACCTCGACCTCCATCCCGCCCAGCACGGCACGGCCGTCGCCCGTTCCGGCCAGCGAGATCGCGTCGCTCACCAGCACCAGGCGGTCGGCCGGCTTGGTGCGCATGATCATCGGCCACAGCCATCGGTCCACGTGGAAGCCATCGGCCACCAGCTCGGCGTACGCCTCGTCCGCGGCCAGGGCCACCGTGGCGAGGCCGGGACTGTGGTTGTCGACGCCGGACATGGCGTTGAACAGGTGCGTCGTCGTCCGCCCACCGGCGGCGTAGCCCTCCGCTGCTGCCTGGGCGGTGGCGTTCGAGTGGCCGAGCGAGACGTTCACGCCGCGCTCCGACAGCCAGCGGATGAGGTCGAGCGCGCCGGGTTCCTCCGGCGCGACGGTCATGATCCGCATCGCGTCCAGCATTGGCGCGAAGGCCTCCGGCCCCGCGAGGTCGGCGGGCGCGACGATGTAGTCCGGGTTCTGCGCGCCCTTCTTGGCGTGCGAGATGCACGGCCCCTCGGAGTTGAAGCCGAGCGGCATGGACCGATCGCCGTCGACGGTCGGCATCCAGCGCCGCACGCGCTCCGCGAAGGCGACCAGCGTCTCGAGCGGCGCGGTCACCGCGGTCGGCAGGAACGAGGTCACGCCGCGCCGCAGGAGGGCCCGCGCCATCCCGTCCAGGGCGGCCTCGTCACCCATGGCGTCGTGCCCGCCCCAGCCGTGGACGTGCACGTCCACGAAGCCGGGACACACCAGCGGACCGTGCTCGGCGGCTGGGTCCGGCGCGATCGAGGCGATCCGCTCGCCGTCCAGCGCGATCCGTCCGGCGACGACGGCATCGCGCAGCACCAGGCGGCCGACGACCTCGGTCATGGCCGCACCTGCACCTGCAGCTCGGCGGTGACGGCCGCGGCAAGGGCTTCGGCGGCCGCGGAGTCGGCCAGCGTCGGCGCCAGGCCGGGTGCCGGGTCGTCGCCCAGCACGCGTCGCATGACGTGGTGCAGCGCGGCGGCGTGGAGGTCCACGAAGGCGCCGAGGGTCAGGCGGGCGGGCGGGCGCAAATCGTCCACCGCCCGGACCCAAGGGTCGGCGGCCGCCTCGCGGCGGAATTCGCCCTCGCGGCCGTCGAAGCGATGGAGCGTCAGGGCCCCGCGCCGCAGGTCGGCCACCAGCGACCCCTCGGAGCCGAACAGCTCGAGCGGCGTGCCTTCGGCGCCGTACGCGATGCGCGACGCCTCGATCGTCACCCGGGCATCGCCGTGCGCCAGCTCGGCCCAGGCCCAGTCGTCGACGTCCACGCTCGCCGTGCCGCCGTCGGCGGTCGGGCGCGCGCCCACCACGGTCCGTGCCGCGGAGCGCTCCAGGCGCCCGTCGCCGAGCAGGAAGCGCGCGGCGTCGATCAGGTGCAGGCCGAGGTCGAGCATCGCCCCACCGCCGGCCGTCTCGCGCCGCAGCCGCCACGAGATCGGGCGCCGCGGGTCAAGGTAGCTGCCGTGGAAGCTCCCCATCCGACCCTGGCGCACGTCGCCGATGGCGCCGAGCCGGAGCAGCGCGCGAGCGCCGACGATGGCCGGGTCGTAGCGCATCACCAGGCCTGCCTGGCTGGGTCGGGCCGATGCCTCGGCCAGCGCGGCGAGGGTCGCCGCCTCCTCCGGAATGCGACCGATCGGCTTCTCGACGTAGGCCGCGCAGCCGGCGGCCAGGGCCGCCTCGACCGCCGCGGCGTGCTGATCGTTGCGGCCGGTGACGTCCACCAGGTCGAGATCGCCGCCCGCCAGCGCCTCGTCCAGGCTCGTCACGACGCGCCCCACGCCGAGGGCCGCCGCCTCGTCGCGCACGGCGTCCGGACGCTCGGTGACGATGGCCGCGATGACCGGCCGCACCCGAAGGGCGCGGACGGCTGGCAGCGCCTGCAGCGCCGAGACGTGGCTGCGCGCGATCGACCCGTAGCCGACGATCGCGATGCGGACCTCGGGCAGCGTCATGGTCAACGCTCCACGACCATGGCCCGCGCCTCCGCCGCCGAACCCGCGTCGCAGGCCCGCGCGGCGATCGCGACCGCCTCGTCACGGGTCACCGCGGCGAGCGCGCGCTTTGCCGCGCCGAACGAGC
>DASURX010000180.1:0-15428 GCA_036375355.1 Candidatus Limnocylindria bacterium | reverse complement strand
GAGGCGATCACCGACTTCGGCTTCGGCCAGCTGCGGCTGGAGCGCATCTGGCTCGACGCCTACGCCGAGAACCGGCGGGCGCAGCGCTCCTACCAGAAGGCGGGCTTCGTGGTGGAGGGGACGCTCCGCAGCGCGCACTTCGCCGACGGCGCGTTGCACGACGTGATCCGCATGGCGCTGCTGCGCGACGAGTGGGCGGCGCTGCCGCGCCGGCGCAGCTGGGACCTGTGGCCTCAGCCCTGACCGGCCGGTGAGCGGCATCCTGGAGCTGCCCGGGCGGGTCGCATCGCTGCCGCAGGCGGCGCGCGAGCGGCTGGAGCGGCTGTACGCCATCGAGGTCGTGGAAGGCACGACCGATCCCCCGCCCGAGATGGCCGACTGGCTGACCCGGCAGTTCGGATCTGTGGATGCCGTCCGCCATCAGCGCATCGCCCGCGTCCTGAACCGATGGACCCTTGACGGAGCCCTCTTCTCGCCGCTTCGCTCGCGGCGGCCGCAGGATGGTGCCGAGGTGCAGCATGTCGAAGCCGGCGCTCCTGCCGGTTCGGCCGATCCGTTCTGCCACCCCGAGACCGGCACGCCGGCCGCGCCGTGGGGCAGGGTCGAGAGCGAGCACGCCGTGAGCGGCGCGAACGCTGCCATGTACGACGGGCAGCACGGCGTGCTCGTCTTCCGGCGCCACGATCCGCTCGCCTTCGACGAGGAGAGCGTGGTGGATGTCTTCGCCCTCGGCCGGCGCTGGGCCGATGCCGCGCGCCGCGCGGACCCCCAGGCGTGCAACTACCTGCTCATCTGGAACTGCGGCCCGCGGGCCGGAGGCTCGGTCGTGCACGGGCACGCCCAGGTGCTGCTAGGCCGCGGGGCGCACTACCCGCAGGTGGAGCGGCTGCGTCGCGACGCCGGGCGCTACCGCGCGGCCACGGGCAGCGCCTACCTGCCGGACCTAGTTGCCGCGCATCGCGACCTGGGCCTGGTGCTCGCCGAGCGCGACGGGGTCGCGACCCTGGCCTCGCTCGCCCCGGTGAAGGAGCGTGAGCTGCTGGTGATCGGTCCGCCCGGCATGGATGAGCGCGACCCGGCCTTTTCCCGCGGCGTGGCGCGTACGGTGATCGCCTACCGCGACGTGCTGGGGGTACGCGCCTTCAACCTGGCGCTGCACCGCCGTCCGATCGGCCCCGAGGGCGAGGCCCCGGGCTGGGCCGACGTCGGCCCGGTCGTGCACCTGGTCGACCGCGGCGATCCGGGCAGCACCAGCTCGGACATCGGCGCCATGGAGCTGTACGCGGCGTCGGTGGTCGGAGGCGACCCGTATGACCTGGCCGATCGGCTGCGCGAGGTACTGGCCTGAGCGGGATGCGCGGCGCACATCGGCTACGATGCGGCCCGTGTTCGAGCTGCGGCGCGACCCTGTCACCGGCTGGTGGTCGGCCATCGTCACGGACCGCACCTTCGAGCACGCCTCGTTCGCGGTGAACGCGGTCCCGGTGGAGGGCACGCACTGCCGCCACTGCGACGACGATCCCACGCCGGATGACCGCGCCGCGGAAGACGATACGGTCCGTCGCGTCCCGTTACGCGCGAATGCGTTCCACCGCATCGACTCGTCCAAGGAGAGCGCCGCGCAGCTGGCGATGTCCGAGGTCGAGTCGTCGGCGGGCTCGTGGGAGATCCTGGTCGCACCGCGCGGCCACCACGAGCGGCTGGCCGACGCGCCGCCGCGCCTGGCGCTGAACCTGCTGCGCGCCATCCGGGAGGCGATGCGCCAGCTGGGCGCCGAGGCCAGCCCGCCCGACGATCCACGCTGCATCCAGGTCGTGCAGAGCTACGGCCGCCAGGCCGGGTCGCGCAGCCAGCACCTCAACGTCGAGCTGTACGCGATCCCGCAGATCCCCCACTGGCTGGCCGAGGAGATCGGCGGCGGGGCGCGGCACCAGATCAAGAACCGCGCCTGCGTGTGGTGCGGCCTCGCGCGCAGCGAGGAGGAGTCGGGCGAGCGCCTGGTGCTGTCCGAGGAGCGCTTCGTCGTCTTCGCACCGGCGGCCAGCCGCTCCGCCTTCGAGCTGATGATCGTGCCGCGCGCGCATGCCGCCGACTTCACCCAGCTCGACGACGACGACCTGGCGGCCACCGCCGCCACCCTGCAGCGCACCCTCGCCACGCTGGGAGCGCTGGGTGATCCGCCCTACAACCTCTTCCTGCACACCGCGCCCGCCGGGGAACGCCTGGACCAGACCTTCCACTGGCACTGGGAGCTGCACCCGCGGCTGAGGGTCATCGCCGGCCTGGAGCGCGCCACCGCGCTCGCCGTCAACCCCGCCGCGCCGGAGTTCGCGGCCCAGGTGCTGCGCGCGCACGCCGCACCATCGGCGTAACAGGTGCGGAGGGGCATGCGTCAGGTGGGGCGGATGGGGGGGCTATTCCAGCGGAGGGCGGATTGCTGTCCATCGGCGTCGGCCAACGCACCACGTCCTGGGACGGGCCGGTGAGCGCCTCGCGCGAACGCGCCGCGTTCGACCGCATCTTCGAGGAATTCTCGGCGCCCATCTACAACTACGTGCTGCGCATGGTCGGCGACGCCGATCGCGCCGCGGACATCGCGCAGGACACCTTCATCAAGGCCTATCGCAAGCTCGACTCCCTGACCGATGAGAACTCGACCCGCTCGTGGCTCTACCGCATCGCGACGAATACCGCGATCGATGACATGCGCCGCCGGCGCTGGATCGCCCCGATGGACGAGGACGACGAGCGCCAGCATGACCGGCCCGACACCGGCCCCGGACCGGAGGCACAGGTGATGGCCAGCATGCTCGACGAGCGGATCCAGCGCGCCATGCTTGCCCTGCGGCCGAACCATCGGCAGTGCCTGGTGCTCTCGGACCTCCAGGACATGAGCGCGCACCAGATCGGCGAGGTGATGGGGCTGTCGTACGGCGCCGTCCGGACGCTGCTGTGCCGGGCGCGGGGGGAGATGCGACGGCTGCTGGCCGCGGAGGGCCTGGTGCGATGACGCTGCGACCCGGCGAGCACCCCGACGAGCTCATCAGCGCATCGCTCACCAACGACCTGACCGATGCAGAGCGCCAGGACCTGGCCCGGCACCTCGCAACCTGCGAGCACTGCCGCGAGACGCTCGCCGCCTTCGGCGCCTCGCGCCGCCTCGTCTCCGGCCTGCGCCAGTACGATCCGCCGCGCGACCTCGCCGCGCGCGTGGGCGCCGGGATCGAGACCGCGCGTTCCCCGCTCGGCTGGCTGCGCCGGCCGTCGGCCTGGCTGGCCGGGAGCGCGGCGCTGGCAACGGTGGCCGCGGGGATCCTGGCCGTGGTCGTGCTCTCGAACCTGTCGAACGACGAGGTGGGACAGGCGAGCCCATCGGCGGGCACCGCATCCGCGAGCGTCTCGTCGGAGCCGACCGCGTCCCTGGAGCCGAGCGTGCCCCCCAGCGAGCAGCCAACGCCGCTGCCGATCCCCTCGGTCGACCCGACCGCGTTCGGCGCGTTCGAGTACACGCTGCGGAACCAGGACGCCGAGCTGCGGGTGAACGCGCAGCTCGAGTCTCGTCCGATCGGCATCCGGCGCTACGGGCTGCCGGTGAACGCCGCGCTCTCGCCAGACGGAGACTGGGTCGCCTTCCAGGTGCGCGGCGAGGCATCGGACCTGGTCGACACCTACGCGTATCGCATCAGCGACCAGACGGTCGTGACGCTCGCCGAGGGCAGCCTGGACTCGCCGTTCTCGCGGCTGGCCTGGTCGCCCGACGGCGGCCTGCTGGCGTTCACCGTGATCTCCCAGGACGACGCCGCCGACGTGTGGATCTTCAGCCCGAAGGCCGAATCACCCGGAGCGCAGCAGGTCACTGGCTCCGGCGTCAGCTACGCGGCCAGCTTCTACGGCGGCACGGACGGCGAGGAGTGGCTGTGGGTCAGCAACGCGGCCGAGGGTTCGCCGACCACCTACCGGATCGCGATCCCCGACGGCGGCTGGCAGAGCGATCCGGTCGACCCCGCACAGGTCGCGTTGAGGACCGATGCCGGCACCTTCCTGCCGATGCACGCGCCCACCGGCGTGGACCAGCAGGCTCCCACGGCGGTGTGGCGTGGCGAGATGGCCCGCGACGCGTCGGGCTGGCACTTCGTCCGCAACGGGATGCTCTACCTCGTCGCTCCCGGCACTGATGGCGAGTTCGCCCTGGCCACCGGCGGGACACCGGCCTTCGAGACCCTCCAGGTGCCGTCGGATGGCCGCGCCTTCAGCTCGGCGCGCTTCGCCTGGGCGCCGGACGGCGACGGCTTCGCCGTCTGGTCGGCGGTGTGGGATGCGGACCAGCAGCCGCCCGGCTTCCCCGACGAGGGTCGCGTCTACTTCGGGCACGCCCTCCAGGGCGTGCTCATCGGCCCGGCGCAGGCCCTCGACCAGGAAGACACCGCCGGCGGCAGGGTCATCAACGTCGCGCTGGCCGGCGGCCAGTACCTGGCCCTGACAGTCCAGACCGCCGCCGGCTCAGAGAGCGGCGCGTACGGGCCGACCGCCGAGCTGCGCATCGTGACCCGCAACACCGGTGACCAGGCCGACCGCGTGGAGGTGGTCAGCAGCGACGGTACGTGGATCGGTCCGGCGTTCTACCCGGCCGAGCTGGACGGCGGCGAGTAGGCCACGCCATCGGTCTACACTCGGGCGCGTGGCTGACCGGCAGATCCTTGGCGCGGACGACCTGCGTCGAATCCTGACCCGCATCGCGCACGAGATCGTCGAGCGCAACGGTGGAACCGACGAGCTGGTGCTCGTCGGCGTGCGCAGCCGGGGCGTGCCGCTGGCCCGACGGCTGGCCGGCCTCATCGAGCAGCACGAGGGCGTGAGCCTGCCGGTCGGCTCGCTGGACATCACCTACTACCGCGACGACCTTACCCGGATGGCCCACGCCCCGATCGTCAAGAAGACCGATGCCATGCCCGAGATCGGCGCACGCACCGTCGTCCTGGTCGACGACGTGCTCTTCACCGGGCGGACCGTGCGCGCCGCGCTGGACGCCCTCACCGACCACGGCCGGCCGCGCGCCGTGCGCCTGGCGGTGATCGTCGACCGCGGCCACCGCGAGCTGCCGATCCGGCCCGATTTCGTGGGCAAGAACCTGCCGACGGCCGCCGACGAGCAGGTGCACGTGCGCCTGACCGAGACCGATGGCGTGGACGAGGTCGTCCTCGAACGAGGGGCCTAGCGGCCGGCTGCGGCCCGCACCGCGCCAACGACCTGCTCCGGGTCGGCGTCCTTCTGCAGGTGGGCCACCGCACCAGCCTCCAGCGCGGAGGCGATGCGCTCCGGCTCGGTGAAGCTGGTCAGCGCCACGACCGACACGCCCGGCTGCGTTTCACGCAGCGCGGCGATCGCGGTGGGACCATCCATCACCGGCATCACCAGGTCCATGAGCACCACGTCGGGCTGCAGACGATGCGCCGCGTCGAGCGCGGTGCGCCCGTCACCGGCCTCGCCCACCACCTCGATGCCGGGCACCAGCTCCAGGAAGCCGCGCAGGCCGCGCCGCACCACCTCGTAGTCGTCGACCAGCAACACGCGGATCGGCCGGCGGGCATCCGCCTCGGCAGCTGCTGCCGCACCCGGAACCAGGGCCCAGGCGCGAACGGTCCCCCGCAGCCCGCGCAGGCGCTGCGGGCCAAGGTCCCGCAGGCGAACCCCGTCCGGCAACCCGCCCGCCAGGCGCTCCAGCGTCTCGCCCGAGAGGAGCGTCTCACCGCCCTTGGCCAGCGCCTGAAGCCGCGCGCAGCGATACAGCGCGCGACCCAGGTACCGGCCGTCGCGCTCCTCCAGCTCGCCGCTGTCGAGCGCGATGCGCACGCGGAGACGACCGACCGCCCCCCAGTCCTCGGCGGCGAGCCGGGCATGAACGGCGGCGGCGGCGCGCACCGCCGCACCGGCGTCGACGAAGCTGGCGTAGGCGGCGTCGCCGATCCGCTCGAAGAGGCGGCCGCCATGCGATTCGACCACCTCGCGCACGATGGCGTGGTGGCGCAGCAGCGCGGCGCTGGCCACCTCGCCGAGGCGGTCGACCATCTCGGTGCTGCGCTCGACGTCGGTGAAGAGCAGGGTCAGCAGACTGCGGCCGGATTGCTCGGGCACGGCCGTAGCATGACAGCCCGTTGTCCGATCCACATGGCGGCTATACTGCCGCCGCAACCCTTTAAGCGCGGTCCGGTGAGGCCGCCAAGGAGCACGAATGATCGAGCCGCAGCCCGCCTCGTCCGGCGCCACAGCCGCCGCCTCGCGGACCCTCCCCTCCTCTCCGGTCGCCATCGGCTGGCGCACCCGTCATCTTCTGGACGTCGACGCCCTGGACCGCTACGAGATCGAGCGCTGCCTCGACCTGGCGGTCGAGATGCGTTCGCTTCTGCAGCGCCGCGAGCGCCTGGACATCCTGAGCGAGGAGATCGTGGGCCTGGCCTTCGCCGAGGCCTCGACCCGGACGCGCGTCAGCTTCGAGATCGCCGCGGCCACGCTGGGCGCGCGCGTCGTCGAGCTGCCGATGGCCACCAGCAGCGTCGGCAAGGGCGAATCCCTGGCCGATACCCTGCGCACGCTGGAGCGTACCGGGGTCAGCACCATCGTCCTGCGCCACGGCGCCAGCGGCGCTCCGTACCACGCCACCCGCAGCTGCGGCATGCGCATCGTCAACGCCGGGGACGGGCTGCACGGCCATCCGACCCAGGCCCTGCTCGACGCCCTGACCCTGCGCGACGCGCTGGGCGGCCTGGAAGGGACCAGCGTCGCCATCGTGGGCGACATCGGGCACTCCCGCGTGGCGCGCTCCAACCTGCTGCTGCTCACCGCCATGGGCGCCCGCGTCCGGCTGTCCGGGCCGCCGGCCTGGACCCGCGGCTTCGAGCGCTGGCCGGGGGTGAGCGTGCACCATCGCCTGGAGGACGCCCTGGACGGAGCCGATGCGGTGATGGCCCTGCGCGTCCAGCTCGAGCGCAACGCGGCGGCGGGCGTGCCGAGCCTGGCCGAGTACACCGCGCGCTGGGGCCTGGACGACGCGCGCCTGCGGTCCGCGCGAGCCGGCGCGCCGCTGCTGCACCCCGGCCCCACCAACGAGGGCGTGGAGATCACCGCGCAGCTCGCCGGGAGCGAGCGCAGCGTGATCGGCCGGCAGGTCAGCAACGGCGTGGCGATCCGGATGGCCGTCCTGGCGCTGCTCGCCCCGTGAGCCGCTTCGGCTCGTTGGCCGACGCCCCGGTCAGGCTGCGCATCGTCGGAGCCAGGGTCGTCGATCCGGCCAACGGGACCGATGGCGTGGGCGACCTGGCGGTCAGCGACGGCATCTTCGTCGACCCGCTGGAGCTGCCCGCCGACGCGCCGCGGGTGGACGCCTCGGGCCTGCTCGCGATCCCCGCCCTGTGCGACCTGCACGCCCACCTGCGCGAGCCGGGCGGCGAGGACGCCGAGACGATCGAGTCAGGGACACGGGCCGCGGCGCACGGCGGCTATGCCACCGTCTGCGCCATGCCGAACACCGAGCCGCCGCTGGACGAGCCGGAGCGGGTGCGCGCCCTCCTGGAGCGCGCGAAGGGCGCGGCGTGCCGCGTCCGCGTCGTTGCCGCCGCCACCCGCGGACGGGCCGGCACGGAGCTGCCAGACCTCGGCGCGCTCGCCGACCTGGGCGTCACCGCCGTCAGCGACGACGGGTCGGCGGTCGCCGACGCGAAGGTTGCCAGGGCGCTGATGCTATACCTGGCGCCGCTCGGCCTGCGCCTGGTCGAACACGCCGAGGATCCCTCGCTGGCCGCGGGCACGCTGATGCGCTCCGGCGCAGTGGCAACGCGGCTGGGATTGCCGGGCTGGCCGTCGAGCGCCGAGCTGAGCGTGGTGGAACGGGACATCGCGCTGGCCGCGGAGACCGGGGCATCGGTCCATTTCACGCA
Organism: Candidatus Limnocylindria bacterium; assembly: GCA_036375355.1. Lineage (GTDB taxonomy): Bacteria > Chloroflexota > Limnocylindria > QHBO01 > QHBO01 > DASURX01. The sequence goes on along the minus strand of DASURX010000180.1, from coordinate 7,497 downwards.
CCTGTCGACCGCCGGCGCGCTGGATGCGGTGCGACGTGCCCGCGAGCGCGGGCTGCCGATCACCTGCGATGTCACGCCGCACCACCTGTCCATGACCGATGCCTGGGTGGCCGGCGATCGCTTGTTCGCCTGGGACGAGCCCGTGGGCGTGGCGGCCGACGCTTTCGCCGCGCCGCTCGACCCGGCGCTGGCGTATGACGGGGCCTGCCGCGTGAACCCGCCCCTTCCCTCGCGCGAGGACGCGCTGGCGCTGCTGGCCGGGCTGGAGGATGGCACGCTGGACGCCATCGCCACCGATCACGCCCCGCATCCGGCGCAGCGCAAGGCCGTCGAGTTCGCGTCGGCGGCGCCGGGGATGATCGGGCTCGAGACCGCGCTTGCGGTGGGGCTCGCGGCGGTCGCGTCGGGGCGCGTCTCTCTCGCGCGCCTGGTGCAGGCGATGGCCACCCGCCCGGCCGATCTGGTCGGCGAGCGGCGCAGCCTCGCGCCGGGGGCGATCGCCGACCTGGCCCTGGTCGACCCGCGCGCCACCTGGCGCGTGGAACCGGCCACGTTGGCGTCACGCTCGGCGAACACCCCCCTGCTCGGGCGGGAGCTGACCGGTGTCGTGCGCCTGACGCTGGCCGGCGGGAGGATCACCTACCTGGACGACGCGATCGCCCTCGGCTGAGGCGCCGGCACCCGGCCGAATATGGGACCATGCGGCGGCACCGATGATGACCGCTGCCCGCGTGGCCTACTTCGACTGCGCCTCCGGCGCGAGCGGAGAGATGTTCCTGGGAGCACTCGTCTCCGCCGGCCTGCTCGAGGCCGACCTGCGCGATGTGGTGGAGCCACTGCGCGAGGCCGGCGCCGCCTTCACGCTCGAGGCGCGAGCGGTGAGCAAGGGACCGGTGGCCGCCATCGAGGTACGGATCGGCGGCCAGGTGCCCGATGTCCGGGCGCGCCTGGGCGACATGCAGGCACTCATCCGCTCCGCGCGGCTGGCGCCGGCGCTGGCAAGCCGCTCGATCGCCATCCTCGAGCGGCTGACCGAGGCCGAGGCGCGGGTGGCAGGCGAGCGCCCGGGGGACCACGTGTTCGACGGCACGCGGGGCATCGACGCGGTAGTGGCGGCGGTTGGCGTGGTGGGCGCGCTGGCGACCCTGGAGGTGGGCACCGTCATGTCCTCCCCGGTGAACGTCGGGCAGGCCGATCCGGTGGTGAGCGCCCTGCTGCACGCGGCACCGACCTACGAGGACTCGCCCGGCCTGCTGCTGGTCGACGCGCCGGGCGCCGCCCTGCTGGCCGAGATCGTCAGCGAGTGGCCGGCCTCGCCGCCGTTCGCCGGCGGGGAGATCGGCTATGGCGCGGGACGGCGCGACCTGCCCAGGCCCAACGTCATGCGGTGCTTCCTCGGATATGGGACCATCCCACGCGCCACCGACCAAGCTCCGTCCTGAGTGATGCATGTCGATTCGCTACAACGAGGATCTGGACCCGAACGAGGGTCCCGGCTTCGGATGCTTCATCTGGCAGGCCGTGCTCTTCGCCGGCATCCTGCTGCTGATCCCGGTTGGGCTTTTCACGTTCGCCTGGCCGACCTGGGTACTGGCCATCCTCTTCTTCGTCGACATGATCCTGCTCTTCTTCGTGAGCATGACCAGCGTCTTCCTGCTGCGTGTCTTCTTTGCCGATCGACGCCGCGGCCGCGGACGCACGACGGGCGTCGCCAGGCAGCCGCCCCGCGTGGTCAGCACCCAACCCGAGGACGAGCGCCAGCCGTCCGAGGAGGCGCCCGATGACGCGTGAGCACGTCCCGGCGCCGGAGCCGGCGCCGCGGCGCACGAACACGATGGTCGGCGTCTGGACCGCCATCGGCATCGGGCTCGGAGCCGTGCTCGGGCTCTTCACCCAGAACCTGGGGATCGGCGTCGCCATCGGCCTGGTGCTGGGGATCGCCATCGGCGTCGCGCTCGATCGGCGCGCGGGAGGCGCCTGATGCCACTGATGGTCACCTTCTTCAACGTCCGCCGGGGCCGCGACGCGCTGTTCAAGCGCGGCATGCGCCACTTCTTCCCGCGCACCGCGCGGCGCTACGAGGACGAGTTCGGGATCCGCTTCATCGGCTGGTTCAATATCACCGAGGGGTCCGACTGGAACAACCTGATCATCCTGGACCTGCCCAACTACGCCGTCCTGGACCGGCTGTACGCCGATCCGAGCACGCGCGGGCTCGGCCACCGCGTGGCCGAATCGGTCTTCGACAAGAAGCACACCATCTTCCTGCGCGAACGGATGGGACCTGACTTCGTGTACAAGCCATGAGCGCGCCTCGCATCACCGCGCTGCGGGAGCTGGCGCACGAGGCCGAGCTGGAACGGCGCGACTTCGTGTACGAGGCCACCGAGCAGCTGCGCCGCTTCATGGACGCCAACCGCGAGCGCCTGCGGGAGATCGGTCCCATCAAGCTGGTCGACGACGACCAGGACTACCTGCTGTATCACCCGGTCGACGAGACGTGGACCACGCGGCTGACCTACCAGGACCCGGCCGACAACGAGTGGTACGACGAGGAGCAGGTGGTCGACGCCTTCAGCGAGATCGTCGAGCTCTACAACCCCGCCGACATCTTCTCCTGGTTGATCGAGGCAGCCCGCGACCCGGCGGGCCACCTGATCCCGGCCGACGAGCTGGCGCAGCAGGAGGACGTCTCCGAGCCGGGCGAAGAGGACTGGCAGGCGGAGCTGCCCACCAGCCAGCAGGAGACGATCGCCGCGCAGCGCCTCTGGCAGCTGGCCGATGCGTACCGCGGCCAGATCGGGGAGCAGCAGCGCCAGGTGCTGCGCGAGTTCGCGTCGAACGCGGAGGAGGTCCTGGCGCGGACCGGGGACCTGCCGCTGCTGGAGGAGATCGACGACATCCTGGTCCTCCGCGCGGACGGCCGCTTCGAGACGAGCCTGGACCTCTCCGACCTGCCGGCCGGGTCGGCGGTGGCGGTGGACGCGCATCGCCCGGGCCTGACCGTGACCGACGCGCGCGTGATCGCCGAGTTCTACGACCCCTCCGACGTCCTGCAGTGGGTCACCGACGCGCTCTCCGAGCGCTACCCGGCCGTCGACTTCAGCGCGGTCTACGAGTAGGCGTCCCAAAGGCCTGGCTGGACCGATGGAGCGGCACGACCTCGAGCACGCCTCCATCGAGGAGATCTTCGAGAGCGCCGGGGCGCTGCGACGCGGCCATTTCCAGCTGAAGAGCGGCCGCCACTCGGATCGCTATCTCGAGAAGTTCGCCGTGCTGCAGTACCCGCCGCTGGCGGTGGAGATCGGCCGCCGATTGGCGGTTGCCCTGGCGGGGCACGATCCGGGCCTGGTGGTGGGGCCGACCACCGGCGGCGTGCTGCTGGCATTCGAGACGGCCCGGCACCTGGAGCCGATGCTCGACCATCCGGTGCGCGGCGTCTTCGCCGAGCCGATGGAGCGCGGAGTGCGCGCGCTGCGCCGCGGCTGGCCGGTGGCTCGGGACGAGCGCGTGGTCCTGGTGGACGACATCCTGACCACCGGCGCGTCGCTGCTGGAGACCGCCAACGCGGTGCGTGCCGCCGGCGCGCGGCCGCTGGGCGCCGCGGTCATCGTCGACCGTTCGACCCAGCCGTTCGACGACGGCTACCCGGTCACTGCGCTGGGCCGCATCGAGATCGATTCGTGGGCCGCCGGGGAGTGTCCCCAGTGCGCGGCCGGCGAGGTGCTGCTCAAGCCGGGGAGCAGCTAGCCCCCGGGCTCCTGCCAGTTGATCTGCGCGATGCGCGCCGGCGGGTGCTCCCCGTCGGGCGGGACGATCCCCTCCTCCGCCTCCAGCGGGATGCCGATCGGGGCCACGAAGTAGCGCCCCGCCAGCCGGCGCGACTCCGGATCGAGGGCAAAGCCCGCCTTGGCGCGGTGGAACGTGACGGTGAGGTCGGCCGTCACCACCGGCGTGGAGCGCGAGCCGTCGGTCTGGTCGATCGCGGTGGGCGCGTCGACCGCCAGCACCGCGCACGGGCGTCCGGCCGCGCGGGCGTGGGTCCGGATCGCGTTCACCAGGTCGACCGCCGTGGAGATCGGCTCGCGCAGCGGCCCGGCCACGCCGGTGCCCAGCAGGGCGTCGATCACCAGCGTCGCGGGCGAGAGCCGCGGGCGGAGCTGCAGCAGCAGCTCGGGCGTCGGCGCCACGAAGAGCTCCAGCGAGCCGGCCGAGGCCATCGCCTGCAGCACCGCCCAGTTGTGCGCCGCGGCGCTGCCGCCGGTGCCGATGCGCCCGGCGTCTCCCACCAGGACCGCGATCACCGGCCGCCCGGCGGTCGCCAGGCGGCGCGCCACGACGAACCCGTCGCCCCCATTGTTGCCGGGCCCGCACAGCACCACCGTCAACGAGGCCTCGGCCAGCGGGCCCCCCGGCCCGCGAACCTCCTCGCCCAGCCGCGCCAGCTCGGTCAGCGCCACCTCCGCCACCGCCCCGCCGGCGGCCTCCATCAGGGCGTCCTGGGCGAGGCCCATGCGCTGGGCGGCGGCGTCGATCTCCGCCATCTCGGCCGCGCCGATGAGGACCGGCACGCTGCGGGCCGGCCGTTCGGCCGGCTTGGTCACGGCAGCGTCTTGAGGTACTCGACGACCGTCGCGATCTGCTCCTCGGTCAGGGTCGTGCCGAACTGCGGCATGCCCAGCCGGTCGATGTCCGCCACCGCCGGGTCGGTGCCCGCGATCCACAGGTTGGGCCAGTCGTCCGGATGGTCGGAGGCCAGCTGCTGCAGGTTCTCGGACTTGGGGCCGTTGGCGATCCCGTGCAGCGACGGACCGGCGCCGCCGGTCAGGTCAGTGCCGTGGCAAGCCGTGCACGACGGCTGGGCACCCTCGATGATCTGACGCGCCGCCTGCTCGAGGGTCTGCCCGCCGGAGGCCGATGGCTCGGCGATGATCGGTGGGTTCTCGCCGGTCAGGTTGCCGGCCAGGTACACGCCGCCGACCAGCAGCACCAGCACCGTCAGGCCCGCCGCCCAGGCTGGGATGCCGCGGCCGCGGGTCGAGATCGGGGTGTGGACGGTCATCTCAGCGCCCCGTCGCCGTCGCCGGGGCCGCGTTACGGTCGACGCCCGTGCCCGCCGTTGCCGGCGGCGCGTCGACGACCACGTACTCGGCCGGCCGGCCCGACGTGTAGATGAGGAACAGCGTCACCAGCCCGGCGATGGCGGCCAGGCCCAGCAGCCCGATGCCGCCCGCGGCGACGACCAGGAACCAGGCGAGCGTGGCGCTCACCTCCTCGGGCGGGGCGCCATCCGCGATCAGCGAGCCGTGCACGATCCCGGCGCCAACCAGCGCCAGCCCGGTCAGGGCGGCGCCCAGGAACGCCGACCACAGCTGCGCCGCGGCCAGCGGGCTCTCCGGCCAGTTACGGCGCATCATCCGCGGCGCGGCGTGATCGGCCAGCGCGAAGGCGGCGAACGTGGCCGCGCCCAGGGTGAGCCAGGTCCAGGCGCCCAGGCGCCACTCGGTGTTCCGCACCAGGTCCTGCACGCTGCGCAGCGCGCCGATGGCGTCCAGCAGGCTCGCCCCGATCACGAAGGCCAGTGCCACCAGCGCGAACGCGGCGGTGCCCGGCGCCAGGACCAGCGTCCAGCGCCCGCTCATGGTCATGGCAAGCACCGCGACCGCCAGGAAGGCGGGCGCCACCAGCAGGATGGTCCCGACGTTGCCGAGGGCGGTGATCAGGTACGGCACGCTCGGGTCGACCAGCGCGCCGATCGCGGAGAGCCCGGCCGCACCGGCCCACAGCAGCCAGGCCAGCATGCCCATGCCGCCGCTGGCCAGCGGGTTGACCGTCACCCGCGGGACGACGTAGAAGAGCGTCCCCAGCGCGATGCCCAGCACCCAATAGGTCTCGATGCCGCGCTCGGTGAAGGCGTTCAGCAGCGCCGTGGCGGTGTCGTCCAGGCCGAGCAGCGGCAGCCCGCTGGCGATGGTGTACAGGCCCAGAAAGGCGAGCAGCCCGACGCCGAAGAACCAGGCGCTGACGTACGGCAGGCGCCGAGCGCCGAGCAGGGTCAGCCAGAACGCGCCGTTGACGGCGAGCAGGCCGAGCAGCAGCAGCCCGTCGATCGGCAGCGGGAAGACGCTGGCGAGGCCGGCCTGCGAGATGTTGGGCAGGTACACGACCGCCAGGCCAGCGGCCACGCCCACGTTCCAGGCGCCGATGCCCAGCCATGCGATCGGCTCCAGGCGGAGGCGCTCGCCGAGGATGCGCGGCGTGATGAACAGGATCGCGGCGAAGGCGGCGTTGCTGATCCAGCCGAAGATCGCCGCCGCGGTGAAGCCCGTCTGGACGCTGATCGGGCTCAGCTCGATCGACAGGGTGCCGATGAGCGGCAGCTGCAGGTCGATCGCGAAGGTCAGCAGGTCTGGGAAGACCTGCATCGCCACCCAGAGCAGACCGATGCCCGCGGTGACCGCCAGCCACACGAACGACAGGACGAGGTACCCGGTGGCCGCGCTATCGGGCGCATCGGGAATGAGCGGGCGACGAGCCGGCGGCGGCTCGTCGTACGGTCGCAGCTTCTTGGGGTTGACGGCCATCTGCGCGCGCAGACCCTCCTGGACGTATCGGTCCTGTGGCACATACGGGGCCCGGTCCGCCGTCGCGCGGCGGGCCGTGCGCGGCATTGTAACGGACCCTCCGCCCCTGTCACGCCGCCTCCGGCGTTTGACCGGCGGCCCTCAGCCGACTACCATTCACGGTCGCGGGGTGGAGCAGTGGTAGCTCGTCGGGCTCATAACCCGAAGGTCGTCGGTTCGAATCCGTCCCCCGCAACCAAAGACCTCCAGATCCGAACGCCGCCTCCCGCCAGGCGGCGTTCGCCTTTACGGCGATGCCCTCAGCGGCGGCGGAAGACGGCCTTCACCACCGAGCGCAGCACCAGCAGCCCGACGATGCCGGTCAGCATGCCCATGGTGGCCACGCGGGTCACGTCCAGGGCCGGCTCCCAGCGCACGTCGCCGTCGCGCACCACGTAGACGCCCACCGGGCGGGCCATCAGCCCGAAGCCGGCGCCACCGTTGTCGGTGCCGGCTCCCCCGCCACCTCCACCGCCGCGGACATCGGCCACCGGGATCACCGTCAGCCCGTTGTGCTGGATCGGCTCGCCGTACACGCGCTTGACCGTCATCGCCTCGCGCGCGCCCTCGAGCACCTCTGTCACGTTCATGAGTACCACCTCAGTATCGGTCTGGCCAGGTCCAAGTCTAGGCCGATGTGCTCCGAGCGCCGCATCCCGCACCTGACGCACAATGCGCCCGATGGAACCAGGTGCTTCGGACGCCGCCGGCCGCTCCCTGGCCTTCCCCGGCGGGTTCCTGTGGGGAACCGCGACGTCGGCCCACCAGGTCGAGGGCGACAACCGCAACAGCGACTGGTGGGCATGGGAGCTGCGGCCCGGGACGCCATGCCTCGAGCCGTCCGGCGACGCGGTGGACCACTTCCATCGGTATC
>DASURX010000179.1:0-3504 GCA_036375355.1 Candidatus Limnocylindria bacterium | reverse complement strand
GGCGAGCTCCTTGACGTTGAGCTCGTCCAGGATCTCCGCCGTGAGCTCCTGCGCCACGGCCGGGTCGCCGGAGAGCGCCCCACCGCTCGCTGCAGGCAACGTGACGCGCGCCGCCGGCAGCGGCTGCCGAGTGCGCACGCCGGCGGCGGCGCGGGCGGTGCGCCCCAGCCCGACCACCCGCCGCGCCAGCTCAACCGCGGCCTCGAGCGCGGGGTCGCGCCGCCCCTCGCGCACCTCGGGCACGTCCGCCAGGTGGACGCTGTCCGGCGCGCCGGGATCGACCGCCACCACCAGGTTGCCCCACATCGCATCGGCGACGTGCGGCACGAACGGCGCGAGCAACCGGACGAGGTCCACCAGCACGCGGTGCAGCGTGGCGAAGGCTGCGCGCTTGTCGGCGTCGAGCTCACCCTTCCAGAAGCGTCGCCGGTTGCGGCGCACGTACCAGTTCGACAGCTCGTCGACGAAGCGCTCGATGGCGCGCGTGGCCCGGGCCGCGTCGAAGCTGTCGAGCGCATCGCGCACCTCGGCCACCAGGCCGTCCAGCCGCGACAGGATCCAGCGATCGAGCAACGTCAGGGGACCGGCCTCGCCATCGGCCTCGGATGGCGTCCAGCCATCCATGCGCGCGTAGGTGACGAAGAAGCCGTACGTGTTCCACAGCGGCAGGAAGAAGCGACGCACCTCCTCGTGCGCCAGGTGGTAGCCGAAGTTCATGTTGGTGGCCGGGTTGGTGGCGCTGAACATCCAGCGCATCACGTCGGCGCCGATCTGCTCGGCCGCGTCGTCGAACCAGATCGCGTTGCCCTTGCTCTTGTGCATCTCCTCGCCGTGCTCGTCGCGCAGCAGGGCGTAGCCGAACAGGGTCCGCATCGGCGCCTGGTCGGTCATGACCGTGCACTCGGTCAGCAGCGCGTAGAACCAGTTGCGAAACTGGCCGGGGAACGATTCGCTGATCCAGTCGGCCGGGTACCACTCGCGCCAATACTCGCGGTCCGAGTTCCAGCCCATCGTGGAGAGGCCGACGATCCCGGCGTCCAGCCACGGGTTGCCGACGTCGGTGGTGCGTCGCGCCCGCCCGCCGCACGACGCGCAGTCGATCTCGACCGCGTCGATCCAGGGCCGATGCGGCGAATGGCCCTCGAACTCCTCCCAGCCGGCCACCGCCCGCTGCTGGAGCTCGTCACGCGAGCCGATCACCTCCCAGGCGTTGCACTCGGTGCACTCCCAGATCGGCAGTGCCAGGCCGTAGTAGCGTTTCTTGCTGATCATCCAGTCGGCCATGTTGCGCAGCCAGTCGAGCTCGCGCTCCTCCAGGCCGATCCCCTCCGGCAGCCAGCGCACGCTGCGCGTCGCGTCGGAGAGCAGCTCGCGCAGCGGGTCCATGGCGATGAACCACTCGTCGACCAGGTGGAAGACGACCTGCGTCCCGCAGCGCCAGCAGACCGGGTACGAATGCCGGTACTGCTGCCGCTCGACCAGCAGGCCCTTGAGCTCCAGGTCCTCGGCCACCTCGCGCGCCAGGTCGGCGCCGCTCGGGTCGTCGGCGCCGGCGTAACGACCGCTCTGCCAGCCGAAGCCGTCGCGGAACACGCCGAACTCGTCGATCGGGTCGATCACGGCCAGGCCATACCGCTTCGCCAGCGCGAAGTCCTCCTGCCCGCATCCGGGCGCGATGTGGACGATGCCGGTTCCCTCCTCGTCGCTCACCTCGTCCCAGGCAACGACGCGATGCTCCACCCCGGCCGCCGCCGGCAGCTCGTCGAACGGGCCGGCGTAGGTCAGGCCGACCAGCTCCGACCCGGGGGCTTCGCGACGGACGGCTGCCTCGTTGGCCACGCGGCCCTTGGACCCCTTGGAGACCCACCAGCCTCGCCCGTCGCGCCCCTCCACCAGCTGGTAGGTCAGCGCGGGGTGCACCGCGGCCGCCACGTTGGACGACAGCGTCCAGGGCGTGGTGGTCCAGACCAGCAGGTCCTCGCCCTCGTGACCGGCGCTGGTGATCGGCAGCCGAATGGTCAGCGACAGGTGCGAAAGCTCGCGGTAGCCCTCGGTCGCCAGCTCCTGGTTCGACAGCCCGGTGCCGCAGCGCGGGCACCACGGCATGACGTCATGGCCGCGGTAGATCAGGCCACGACGGTGGCACTCGGCCAGGAAGGCCCAGATCGTGTAGTTGTTCTCGTCCGAGTTGGTGTAGTAGCTGCGCTCCCAGTCCATCCACATCCCGAGCCGGATCGACTGCTCGGTGATGCGGTCGGCGAAGCGCTGCGTGCGCGCCTTGCAGTACTCGACGAAGCGGTCGATGCCGTAGCGTTCGATGTCGCGCTTGTTTTTGAAGCCGAGCTCCTTCTCGGCCTCGACCTCGATCCACAGGCCCTGGCAGTCGAAGCCGTTCTGGTAGCGCTGCCGCTCGCCGAGCATGGTGTGGTAGCGCTGGTAGAGGTCCTTGTAGGTCCGTCCCCAGGCGTGGTGCACGCCCATCGGGTTGTTGGCGGTGATGGGGCCGTCCAGGAACGACCAGCGCTTCTCGGCGTTGGCGTTGCGCGCCAGGTAGCGCTCCATGGTGCGGCGCTCGCGCCACACCGCGATCTGCTCGGCCTCCAGGGCCGGCAGGTCCAGCTTGCTCGATACGGCCTTGAACAACGTTCCTCCACCAACACACAAAACCCGTCCCGGTTCACATCCGGGACGGGTCGTCACTGACGCCCGCGGTACCACCCGCGCTTGGCCGGCTGGTGGCCGGCCCACTCGTCGCGCCACGGGCCGTCCGCTCGCGCGGGACCGATGGAGCCGCCAATGGCTAACGGGTGGCAAACCCGGGAGGCGTTACCCACGGCCAATCGCCGCTTGGCGCCTCCGGCTCGGGAGGGATCGCCACCGCCTCCGATCCGCCCGCTTCCACTATCCGGGCTCGCTGTCGGGACCGATGTCGGGCGGCAGCGCTGGCTCCGTCAACACCGTTGTTGTTTGTGGACCGATGGTCGCAGTGCCCGGCCCTGCCTGTCAATCGGGCATCACGGATCAGCCGAGCAGCGCGGTGCCGATCAGGCTCAGCGCCAGGAGCGCGGTGAGGGTCACCAGCCAGGCGAGGCGTGGGAACCAGGCCCGGGCGCCGGCCGCGGCCAGTGCCCCGCCGGGCCCCGCCAGCACCACGGCCAGGGCCAGGGCGCGCATCTGGACGTCGGGCAGCTGCAGGCGCCCTGCGGCGAGCGCCGCCAGCCACAGTGCCGCAGCGGCCAGCACCGGCAGCGCCGCCACCGCGTACCGCGAGGCGAGGCCCCGCAGCGGGGCCCAGCTGCGCACCGGCCGTGCCTCCGGCTTTGCGCGTCGGGGCCTTCGTTCCCTGCGGGCCGGACGCGCCTCGGCTTCCGCGGGCTCGACGGTTTGGGCAGCCGCTTCCCGCGCTGCCGCCGCGGCCGCCAGCCGCTCCGCCTCGGCCGCGACGATCGCGGCCGCCCGCTCCGCCGCCAGGCGTTCCTCGAGGATCGCCCGCTCGATCCCGGT
>DASURX010000178.1:0-3173 GCA_036375355.1 Candidatus Limnocylindria bacterium | reverse complement strand
TCCTCCAGCGCCGACCACAGCTCCGCGGCTGCCTGCTCCGGGGAGGTGGCTTCCGCGCAGACCGCTCCATCCATCGCGAGCACCGGCAGCTGCAGCACCCGCAACGGGCGGCCGAGCGCCGCATCCCACGGACGGAAGGGCAGGGCAATCCCGCGTCGCAGGCCGATCCGATCCGGGAAGGCCAGCGACGAGTCGTACGCGAAGCCCGCCGCCTCGTGGGCGCGCAGGGTGGCCGTGACATCGGGGCCCAGCTGCCAGTAATGGTGCCGAAGCCCCTGGACCGCAACGCCGGCCAGCTCCTCCAGCCGCCGCCGCTCCTCGTCGAGGCGCCGCGGACCCCGATGTGCGGCGTACGCCGCGTGCAGGCCGATCTCCACGCCCTCGGCGCGCATGCGCTCGAAGACAGGGGCGAACCGCGTCCAACCGATGTCGTAGTGGACGTCGTGGCGCGTCCCCCAGCCTCCCTGGCTGGGCATGGCGGCGAACAGGAACGTTGACCGCATCGCGCGCCGCGCCTCGCTCCCCATGAGCGGGTCGAACAGCCAGAAGTCCTCCGGGGACCGATCGCGCAGCCGCAGCACCAGGTCGCGTCCCGCGCGGGCGACCAGGTAGGGCCGGCGGAGCCAGGTGCCCGGGCGTCGCAGGGCGCGGAGAACGGCGTACTTGTCCGGCCTGTCCACATCGTGCGAGAGGCCGATGGCGTAGCGCTTCCCCTCTGGCCACCGCGGCACCGGGTCGCGCAGCCCGGCGGCGCTGAGCGCCACCTCCAGGGCGGCTGCGTAGCGGTTGACGATGGGCAGCGCTCCGTAGCCGGCGGCACCGTGGAACGAATCGGCCCTGCGCAGGCGGCCGTGCCGGTCCAGGCGGAGACGGGATCGGTCCTGGTGCTCGTGGTCGCCGAGCAGGGCGATCGTCGCGCTGACGACGTCGAAGCGGAGGTGGTGGTCCAGGCCCTGGGGCGCCAGGTTTCCGTCCAGGAGGTCGCGCCACAGGCGATCGTCGGGTCGGCGCGGGACGAACGCGCAGCCGGCATGGGCCTCGCCAGTCGGGGTCCCGTAGTGCAGGCACACGCCCGTTGGCGGCCGATCGCCCGAAGCCCGTTCCAGGCGCGCACCGATCGCTCCGAGGAGGACCTCCAGCGCGTGCATCGCCTCGCCAGGCAGATCGGCAGCGACGACGGAGACGGCGGGCGCGGCGCTCACGCGGCCGATGATACGGCCCACCCATTCGCCTCCGGCGCAGCGGCCATACTGCGCGCGTGACCGGCCCGCTTCGCGTCGTCCAGCTGAACGACCTGGCGCACACCGGCGAGACGTTCGTCGCCGGATTGCCCGCCGAGGGAATCGAATCGGTGCTGTTCGAGCCGGCTCGCCACGGCGTTGGCGCGCGCCCCCCGCGCAAGCTGCTGGCCGCTCCCCTCCGCGTGGCCGCCCTGCTCGACGCCGTGCTGCGCGCCCGGCGCTGGGCGCCCGACCTGGTGCACCTGCACTACGCCCGCATGGGCTGGATGGCGCGCCTCGTCGGCCGTCCGTACCTCATCCACTGCCATGGCAGCGACGTACGCGGCGTCTCCCCGCACAGCCGCACCGGGCGCCTCATGGGCCGATGGATGCGCGATGCCCGTCGGGTCGCCTACGCCACGCCGGACCTGGAGCCCTGGGCTCGGGCGTATCGGCCCGACGCCACCTTCATCCCCAACCCGATCCCGATTCCCGCGCGCAACGAGGCCAAACCGGACACCGACCTGTTCGTAGGCGTCCGCTTCGATGCCATCAAGGGAGCGTCGCGGGTGATCGAGACGCTGCGCTGCCTGCTCGAGCTTCGCCCGAGCACGACGATCACCGTGGTCGACCAGGGCCGCGAGCGTGCTCGCGCGCTCGAGGTGCTGGGCGGAAAGGCGCAGGTGATCGGCTACGTCCCGCATCCGGCCCTGAGCGCGACCCTCGGCCGGCACCGCACGGCGATGGGCCAGATGGCGGTCGGCGCGCTCGGCGCCTACGAGCTGGAGGCGATGGCCGCCGGCCTTCCGGTCGTGGCCTCGTTCCGGTACCCGGACGCCTATCCCGCTGCCCCGCCGGTGATCGACGCCCCGACGCCCGCCGAGACGGCCGAGCTCCTGGCCGGCGTGCTGGACGACGAGGATCGTCGCCGCCGCCTCGCCGACGAGGGACGCGAATGGGTCGCCGCACACCACGGCGCCGAGGCGATCGTGCACCGGGTGGCGCAGCTGTATCGCGACATCATGGCCGAGCCTCGATGACCGGCGAGCGCGCGCCGGCCACTCCCGCGCGCCGGACGGGGAGCGAGTCGGTTTTCGCGCGGCGCGTGGCCGGCGTCTTCGCCACGCGGGTGCTGCAGTTCGGATCGACCATCGCCGTCGCGTTCCTGCTGGCCCGATTGCTCGGCCCGGAGGGCCGCGGGGCTTACTCGTTGCTGCTGCTCCTGCCGTCGACGCTCTTCGCGCTCGCGCAGTTCGGGCTGCCGTCGGCGGTGACCTACTACGCAGGGAGCGGTCGCTCCCTGCCGTCGCTGATGAGGATCGGCGCGGGCGCCACCATCGGCCTCTCGGTCGTCCTCGTCCCGCTCACGCTCCTCGTCCTGCCAGCGCTGGAGGAGAGCGTCTTCCAGGCCGCTCCCGGTGACCTGCTGCGCTTTGCGCTGATCGCGTTCCCGATTCAGGTCGCCTCCTCGCTGTTCGGCTCAATGCTCTGGGGCCGGCAGCTGGTTCGCCGCTACAGCTTCATCCTGGTCGGCCAGTCGCTGGCCTCGCTGCTGGCGGTGCTGCTGCTGGTCGGGGTGGCGGGACTGGGGGTCACAGGCGCCCTCATCGGGCAGCTGGTGGTGACGGCCGCCAGCGGCGCCATGGTGATCTGGACCGTGCGCAGCCGAGCCGCGGTCGAGGAGCGGGCCGAGCCGCCACGACAGGCCGCCCACACCCGCGAGCTGGTCGCCTACGGGCTGAAGCTCTACCCGTCGGCGGTCAGCACGTTCCTAAGCTATCGCTCCGACCTGTTCCTGCTGGGGTTGCTGCTGGGAGATGCCGGCTCCATCGGCCTCTACACCCTGGCGGTCAGCCTGGCCGAGATCACCTTCCACGTGCCCGATGCCATCGCCACGATCCTCTACCCGCGCGTGGCCGGCTCGAAGCGGGAGGAGGCCGACAGCATCGCTCC
>DASURX010000177.1:0-2129 GCA_036375355.1 Candidatus Limnocylindria bacterium | reverse complement strand
GATGCCGCCCAGCGCGTGCAGCAGCTCTTCGCGCTTGGAGAGGGTCGTCCACAGCATGGCGATCGCGAGCGCGATGGCGGCGACCGGAGGCAGGATCGAACCCAGCGTCCCGCCCAGCGCGGCAAGCGGGACGCCCACCAGCAGCCCCATCAGCAGCCCGACCACGATGGCCGCCACGCCGAGCGCGTACTCGGCCGCTCCCGCCTGCGCGATGCGATCCACCGCCCAGCGGGTCGGGTAGACGGTGATATACGGGATCGCGAGGTAGCCGAACAGCAGCGACGCCGCCACGACCGCCATCAGGAAGGCGGGTCGGTTCGGCGCGCTGACGACGTCGCCCGCGCGCTCGAGGATCAGGAGGCCCAGCCCGAACCCGAAGAAGGTTCCCAGCAGGGCTCCCACCAGCTGGATGATCTTGGTCATGGACCGATGAGTGCGTTTGCCGATGATGGTGCGCGGCGGGATGAATGATGGACCGATGAAGGCGCGTGCCGCGTCCTCGCGCTCGGAGCGAGGGCGGCCACCTTAGCACTCGCCTGCGAGGCGGGCAATGCCCGGCGCACCGCGTGCGTCAGCGGCGTGGCGCATCCCCGAGCACCTCGCGCAGCACGCCCCGGATGTCCGAAACCTCGACCATCCCGTCGGCCCCGGTCGTGCCTCCGCCGTCGCGCGACGGTCCGGTCACCAGCCGCTCGAAGCCCAGGCGCCGCGCCTCGTTCAGGCGTCGCTCGGCGCGGGTCGCCGGACGCAGCCGTCCGGCCAGCGACAGCTCGCCGGCGAGCACCGTGCCGGATCGCACCGGCTGCTCGCGCAGGCTCGAGGCCAGGGCCGCGGCGAGCGCCAGGTCGGCCGCCGGCTCGTCGATCCGCAGCCCGCCGGCCACGTTGACGTAGACGTCGTGGCCGGTCAGGTTCAGCCCTGCGTGCCGGGCCAGCACGGCGATCAGCATCAGGACGCGGTTGACGTCGATGCCCGTGGTCGCACGCCGGGGCGATCCCGCTCCCGACGGCGCGACCAGCGCCTGGATCTCGACGGCGAGCGGCCGCGTCCCCTCAAGTGCGATGGTGATGGCGCTGCCTGCCACCGGCGGCTGCTCGGATTCCAGGAAGAAGCGGCTCGCGTCGGACACCTCGGCCAGGCCGTCGCCGCGCATCTCGAGCACGCCGACCTCGTCGGTCGAGCCGAAGCGGTTCTTGGCGGCGCGCAGCAGCCGCGTGGTGCCGAGGCGCTCGCCCTCGAGGTAGATGACCGCGTCGACCAGGTGCTCCAGCGTGCGTGGCCCGGCGACCGTCCCCTCCTTGGTGACGTGGCCTACCAGCGCCACGGTGGTGCTCCCCGCCTTGGCCACCTCCGCCAGCCGGGTCGCGACCTCGCGGACCTGGCCGACGCTGCCCGCTGGACCGCCCAGCTCTCCCGATGCGAGTGTCTGCACGCTGTCCACCACGGCAAGCGCCGGCTCTTCGGCCAAGATCGCGCCGGCCGCGGCGTCCAGGTCGGTCGAGGCGACCAGTCCCAGGTTCCCCACCACGGCCCCCACCCGCTCCGCGCGGCCGCGCACCTGCGCGGCCGATTCCTCGCCGGTGACATACAGCGTGCGATGCCCAAGGGCGGACAGCCGCGCGGCAACCTGCAGCAGCAGCGTGCTCTTTCCGATCCCCGGATCGCCTCCGAACAGCACGATTGAGCCGGGCACGAACCCACCGCCCAGCACGCGATCCACCTCGCCGATGCCGGTCGCCAGGCGTGCCGCCTCAGCGCTGCTCACCTCGCCGATCGGCGACACCTGCGCAGCGCCGACTGCGAGCGCGACGCGATTGCCGCCCTTGCGTGCAGCGGCAGGGGTGCGCGCCACGACCGTCTCGACCAGCGTGTTCCAGGCCGCGCACGACGGGCATTGCCCCGACCACTTCGGGGACTCGGTGCCGCATTGCTGGCAGACGTAGACCGATCGAACGGCGGGCACTCGGGAGGCAACTCCTTGCCGCGAAGACGAGAACGCCAGCGATCGCCCTGCGACCGCCGGCGTCATGGTGCCACGCGGCGCGTTACCGCCGCGTTATCGGCTGCTTATCAGCCTCGTCAGCCGGCGTTCACCGGCTCGGGCTCCGGCTCGCGGGCGGACTCTCCCT
>DASURX010000176.1:0-5170 GCA_036375355.1 Candidatus Limnocylindria bacterium | reverse complement strand
GGCTCCTCCCAGCTCCGCGATCAGCTCCACGTTCTCGAGCGCGGTCAAGGTCGGGACGAGGTTGAAGAACTGAAACACGAAGCCGACTGTCTCGCGCCGGTAGTTGGTCAGCTCCGAGTCGGACAGGCCAACCAGGTCCCTGCCGTTCACGACGACATGACCCGAGCTTACGGGCTCGATCCCGCCGATCAGGTTGAGGAGGGTCGTCTTGCCCGACCCGCTCGGCCCGAGCACGACCACGAGCTCCCCGGCGGGAATGGACAGGGACACGTCCTTGAGCGCGTCCACCGCCGTCTCGTCGGCACCGTAGCGCTTCGATACGTGCTCCAGGCGGATGAGGGCGTCTGTTGCCTGCCGTGTTTCCGGTTCGATGCTCGCGAGGTTCACCGTGTCTCCTTGGGGGGTGATAGGAGCGAACGCACTGCACTGGCGGTTCGCTCCAGGTCGAGGGTTGGATCGATGAGCAGGTGCAGGCCCAGGCCGTCGAAGGCTGCGCTCAGCGCGATCGCCAGGCCGCTCGCATCAAGCTCCTCGGCAAGCTCGCCGCGCTGCTGTCCCACGGCGATCCGCCGTTCCAGTTGGGCGCGGAGCTCGGCCAGGAGCTCGGCGACTTCCGCTCGAACCTCCGGATCACGCGGTGCGCGGGCGAGCGCCTCCATCGAGAAGCGGATGATGGGATCCGCACCGTCAAAGGTGCCAAGGATGCGCACGAGCTCCGCCGCGCCCTCGGCCAGCGTCGGCGCGGCGAGGAGCAGCCGGACCGGCTCCTCCAGCGCGCCGCGCAGCGCGAGCCGCACCGCGGTTCGGAGGAGGTCCTCCTTCGAGCGGAAGTGGTAGTTGATGAGCGCCTGGTTCGCGCCGGCCCGCCGCGCGATGGCGCGGGTGGTGACCGCGTCCCATCCGCGCTCCGCGACGACCTCCACCGTCGCCTCCACCAGCCGACGCCGCGTTTCGCCCCCTCGCCTAGTAACGTCGAGTGCTCGTTCTTGATCGAACGATTTAGTCACATGCTCAAGTATACGCGGGGTGACCCGGTGGTCAACCTGCCAGGAAACGACGGACGCTCTCCTCCGACTGGGCCGATGTGAGGACGGTCAGGCGGTCGCCGGCCGAGACGGTGGTATCGGCGCGGGGAAAGAGCACCTCCCCGTCCCT
The DNA here is from genome assembly GCA_036375355.1 of Candidatus Limnocylindria bacterium. GTDB lineage: Bacteria > Chloroflexota > Limnocylindria > QHBO01 > QHBO01 > DASURX01. The sequence goes on along the minus strand of DASURX010000176.1, from coordinate 4,015 downwards.
GAGCAGCGACACGATCAGCGTCGCAGGAGGGAGCTTGGCCTCGGCGAGCGATCGTCCCGCCAGCGGCGACCCTTCCGTCACAACCACCTCGAGCAGAGCCGTCTCCGGCGGTAGCGACGTTACGCGGCGAACGCTCTGCCGGAGGGTCGACTTGTAGACCGCCACCACGTCGCGCACGCTCAGGCGGCCAACCACCCGCTCTGCCTCGACAACCGGTGCCCAGCGCACGCGTGCGTCGTCCAGCGCCTCGAGCGCTTCGTCGAGAGGCAGGTTCGAGGGAAGAACGTCGCGCGGCTCGATGAGGTCCACGAGCCGGGCGTTGGCTGGCGCGCCGGCGGCCGCGTCCGCCGTGAAGACCCCCAATGGACCGTCCCGCACATCAACCACCACAGCGCCGTTCGGGAGCGCCGCGGCACGGGCTTCGTCCAGGGCAAGGTCGGTGCGCAGCACCACGGCCGGGGCCATCGCATCCCGGACTGACAGCGAGGAGAGCAGGGGGAAGGCGAGCCTGACGCGGTGCGCCGGTGAGCTCGCACGGTTGGGGAGCTGGGAGCGGTAGATTGTGCGGTCGCCGACCAATGCCGTCGACAGGGCGACGGCGATCATCGCGGGCGCCAGCAGTGACAGATTGCCGGTCATCTCCGCGACCATCAGCATCACCGCCAGCGGGGCATGGGCGATGCCGCCGAAGAGGGCCATCATGCCCACGATCACGAACGGCGCCGGCTGGGCGGGAAGATTCGGAAGCACGCCGTAGCCGACGCGCCAGAAGGCGGCTCCCAGCATGCCGCCGATGACCATGCCCGGACCGAAGATTCCGCCCGAGCCGCCTGAGCCGATGGACAGCGACGTCGCCAGGATCTTGCCGAACGGTATGGCCAGGACCACCCACACTGGCAGCGCGAGCAGCTGCTGCCCCATGCCGACCTGCACCCAGCCGTACCCGGTGTGCAGGACCTGCGGCAGGACCAGCCCCAGGACGCCCACCGCCAGCCCGCCCAGCGCCGGCTTCGTCCAGCGCGGGATCCGGAGCCGATGGAATCGATCGCCGATGCCGTAGAAGACACCGGCGTACAGGATTCCCATCACCCCGCAGGCGATGCCCAGCAGGGCGTAGTAGGGCAGCTGGATCGGTGAATCGAGGGCGATGCCGGGCTGCGCGCCGAAGATCGGCTGGAAGCCGAAGATCGCGCCGAACACGCTGTAGCCGACGATCGACGCGATGAGACCGGGGATGATGGCCTCGACCTCGAGGTCGTGCAGGTACAGGATCTCGGCCGACATCAGGGCTCCACCGAGCGGGGCCCGGAAGATCGCCCCGATGCCCGCGCCCATGCCGGCAGCCACGGCAATGCGCCGATCCTGCGGCGAGAGCCGCAACCAGGTTGCGAGGAGCGCGCCGAACGCGGCGGAGATCTGGGCCGCCGGACCTTCCCGGCCGCCGGAGCCCCCCGAGCCGATGGTGATCGCCGATGCGAGCAGCTTGATCGGCGGGATGCGCGCGCGAATCCGCCCGCCGCGATGGTGGATCGCGTCGATCGCCGCGTCGGTGCCGTGGCCCTCGGCCTCCGGGGCCAGGGCGAAGACGATCGCGCCGGAGAGGAGGCCTCCGCCGGCGACGACGATCGGCACGAGCCACGGCACCGCGGCATCGAGGCCGGCAGGGCCGCCGCCCTCGCCGAATGGCAGGGGTGGGAGGTATCCGCCCACGTCGCCCAGCAGCAGCTGCGTCGCGAGCTCGAGGGCCAGGAAGAAGAGCGCCGCGCCAAGCCCGGCCACCAGGCCGATGATCGTGCCGAGCACGGCCCACTTCGCGAGGTAGGCCTGGCCCTCGAAGCCGCCGCCACCGTCGCGCCACGGGATCAGGCGACCAATGAGCGCGAGCAGGGGTCTCATGCCTCCCGAGTCTAGGGACCCGGCGCGTCTCGTTCGTGGCGTCGCGTCGCCGAGCACGGCGGTGGCGTGTGCTAGGGTTTGAGCCGCGCCGGGTGGTGCCCGGGCGCATCGGCTGACCAACCTTCAGCGCCGGGCCTGAACGTGCCACGGACCGGCCGCGAGCGTCCATTCGGAGGCAACTTGGGACTCTTCGACGGCCTGCTCGGCCTCCTCAGCCACGACGTCGGCATCGACCTTGGCACGGCCAACACGCTCGTCACCGTGCGGCACCGCGGCATCGTCATCTCCGAGCCGAGCGTGGTCGCCATGGACACCCGCACCAAGCGGGTGCTCGCCATCGGCGCGGAGGCCAAGCGCATGGTCGGCCGCACACCGGCCAACATCGTCGCCATCCGCCCGCTGCGCGACGGGGTCATCAGCGACTTCGACGTGACCGAGCAGATGATCCGCTACTTCATCCAGAAGGTGCACGACCGCTATGCGCGCATCCCGCGTCCGCGAGTGCTGGTCGGCATCCCGTCCGGCGTGACCGAGGTGGAGAAGCGAGCCGTGCGCGACGCGACCATCAATGCCGGCGCGCGCTGGGCCCGCCTGATCGAGGAGCCGATGGCGGCCGCGATCGGCGCCGGGCTGCCGGTCTCCGAGCCGAGCGGATCCCTGATCGTCGACATCGGTGGCGGCACCACGGAAGTGGCCGTCATCTCCCTGGGCGGCATCGTGGTCAGCCGCAGCGTGCGCATCGGCGGCGACGAGATGGACTCCGACATCGTCAGCTTCGCGCGCCGCGAGTACAACCTGCTCATGGGCGAGCGCACCGCCGAGGAGATCAAGATCGCCGTCGGCTCGGCGTACCCGCTCGACGGCGAGCGGACGGTCACCTTCCGCGGCCGTGACCTGCTCACCGGCCTGCCGCGCAGCGTGGAGGTCGGCGGCGACCAGATCCGCGAGGCGCTCGAGCCGTCGGTGGCGGAGATCATCGACGCCATCAAGGAGACGATCGAGGAGACGCCACCGGAGCTGGTGGCCGACATCATGGACCAGGGCATCGTGCTGGCCGGCGGCGGGGCGCTGCTGGTCGGGCTGGACCGCCGGGTGGCGGAGGCGACCCAGATGCCCGTGCATATCGCCGACGACCCGCTGACCTGCGTGGTGCGCGGCACCGGGCGCGTGCTCGAGGAGCTCGACAGCCTGGAGCGCGTGCTGGTCAGCGAGCAGTTCACCCGCGCGCCGCGCTAGGCGGCGCGGCGCCATCGGTCCAAACCGATGCAGTCCAGCCCCTTCCGGCGCTCGCGCACCGGCCTGTGGTTCGCCGCCTTCACCATCACCTCGCTGCTTCTGCTGCTCGCCTCGCAGACCGATGCGGCCCTGACCCTGCAGCGCGTCAGCGCTCGCGCCCTGGCCCCCGTGCGCCAGGCGATCGGCGGGATCGGCGAAGGGGTGGCGGGGATCTTCGGCACGATCGGCGAGATCGACCGCCTGCGCAGCGAGAACGACGACCTGCGGCGGCGGCTGGCGGGTGCCGAGCAGCGCATCGCCGAGCTGGCCGAGGCTGCCGCCGAGAACGAGGATCTCCGTTCGCTGCTGGGCCTGACCCAGTCGCTCGACATGGACCTGCTGCCGGTGCGCGTCATCACCCGCGACCCGAGCAACTTCACCTGGGAGGTCGGCATCGATGCCGGCACCGACGACGGGGTGCAGCAGGGCATGCCGGTGGTCGGTTCGGCGGAGGGCGCCGGCGCGCTGGCCGGCACGGTCGTGTCGGCGGGGCCGGACACCGCCATCGTGCGCCTCATCGTCGACACGCGATCGTCGGTGGTTGCGGTGGACCAGCGCTCCCGGGCGCTCGGCCTGGTGCAGGGCCAGCTGGGCGGCCAGCTGGTGATGGTGCAGGTCAACGCCACCGACACGATCGAGGTCGGTGACGCCATCGTCTCGGCCGGCCTCGTCCTGGACGGCGGCGCGATCCGGAGCCCCTATCCCAAGGGCCTGCTGATCGGACAGGTGCAGGCCCTGCAGCGCGACAGCAACGCCCTGACCCAGACGGCCTTCGTGCGACCCGCGCTCGACCTGGGACGCCTGGAGCGGCTGCTGGTGGTGACGGCGTTCAGCCAGGGCTGAC
>DASURX010000175.1:0-2700 GCA_036375355.1 Candidatus Limnocylindria bacterium | reverse complement strand
TGCTGCACGCGCTGGGCGGCATCCTGCCCGGCACGCGCCGGCGTCGCGGGCCGCAGCTGGTGGTGATCGATACAAGCGCCGTGATCGACGGCCGGATCGTCGACATCGGCCGCACCGGCTTCATCCTGGGGACGCTCGTCGTCCCGCGCTTCGTCCTGGACGAGCTGCAGCGCATCGCCGACTCCCCGGACGCGCTGAGGCGCAACCGGGGACGCCGGGGCCTGGAGATGCTCTCCGCGCTGCAGAAGGACTCGATCAGCCCGGTCGAGGTCAGCGAGGAGACGTATCCCGAGGTCGACGAGGTGGACGCGAAGCTGGTCGCCTTCGCGCGCGAGCACGAGGCTGCCATCCTGACCAACGACTTCAACCTCAACCGCGTCGCCGAGCTGCAGGGCATCCGGGTCCTGAACGTCAACGAGCTTGCCAACGCCGTCAAGGCCGTCGTCCACCCGGGCGAGGACATGACCGTCAAGATCATCCAGGAGGGCAAGGAGCCGGGCCAGGGCGTCGGCTACCTGGATGACGGGACGATGATCGTGGTCGAGGGGGGCAGCCGTTTCATGGAGCAGACCCTGCCCATCACCGTCACCCGCGTGCTCCAGACGGTGGCCGGCCGCATGATCTTCGCCCAGCCGCGCGAGAGCGGATGAGGATGGACCGATGAGCCAGCCGGTGGCCGCCGTGCTGGTGGCAGCCGGGCAGAGCCGCCGCTTCGGCGCGGACAAGCTCTGGGTCGACATGTGGGGCCGGCCCGCCTGGCGCTGGGGCCTCGACACCCTGCTGTCGGTGCCCGGCATGGAGCTGGTGGTGGTGGTCGTGCCCGCCGACGCGATCGACCGCTTCGCGGCCGCGATCCCCGAGGCGGCGCGCCCGCGATGCAGCGTGGTGGCCGGCGGCCTCGAACGCACCGACTCGGTGGTGGCCGGCATCACCGCGCTCACCGCCGCGGGCGTTGCCGAGGACACGCCGGTGCTCGTGCACGATGCGGCGCGGCCGGCAGCAGGCCCGGAGCTGATGGTCCAGGTGGTGGCTGCCGTTCGGGCGGGGACGGGCGCGGTGCCGGTCATCCCGGTCCCAGACTCGCTGAAGGTCGTCGATGCCACCCAGCGCGTGACCGGCAGCGTCGACCGCGACACGGTGGTGGCAGCCCAGACGCCGCAGGGCGCCACCCTGCGCCAGATGCGCGCCGCGATGGAGGAGACGCACGCCTGGGGCCGCTCGGCGACGGACGAGGCCGCCGCCATGGCGGCCGGCGGCATCCCGGTCCGGGCGGTGGAGGGCAGCCCCAGCAACCGCAAGCTGACGGACCCGGGGGACGAGGCTGCGCTGCGGGGAGTGCTTGCGGCGTGGGCCGCCCCGGTGGAGGCTCCGGCCGTCGCGGAAGGCACCCGCGCAGGGATCGGCTTCGACGCCCATCGCCTGGAGCAGGCGCGTCCGTTGCTCCTCGCAGGTCTCCAGTGGCCGGGCGAGGCCGGCCTGGCCGGGCATTCCGACGGTGACGCGGCCCTGCACGCCGTGATCGACGCGCTGCTGGGCGCGGCCGGCCTGGGCGACGTGGGGTCCCTCTACCCGCCCGACGACGAGCGCTGGGCCGGTGCGGACTCCGCGGACCTGCTGCGCGGAGCCGTGGACCGGCTGGCAAGCGCCGGCTGGCGGCCGTCGGGCGTGGACCTGGCGATCGTCGCGCGGCGCCCGGCGGTGGCACAGCGCCGCGACGAGATCGTTCGGCGCGTGGCCCACCTGACCGGGCTCGAACCTGCGCGTGTGTCCGTGAAGGGAACGACCTCGGATGGCCTGGGCTTCGCCGGCTCGGAGGGCATCGCCGCGATGGCCGTGGCAACCATCGAGGCGCGACCGCCCGCGTGAGCGAGCGAATCGGGGGCCGCCGCCCGGTGGCCGAGGCGCTTGCCGCCGGGCGTGAGGCGCATCGCCTGTACGTCTCGCGGACCGTTCGCCCCAGCCCCGAGCTCAAGGCCATCCTGGCGGCGGCCCGCTCGGCGTCGGTCCCGGTCGAGGAGGTGGCCGGCGACCGGCTGACGCGGATCGCCGGGTTCGACGGGCACCAGGGCGTGGTGCTGGAGGTGGGGGAGCGTCGCCTGGCGGACATGGCCGAGATCCTGGGTCACGCCGCGGCGGCCGGCCGTGAGCCATTCGCGCTGGTGCTGGAGAACCTCCAGGATCCCGCGAACTTCGGCACGCTGCTGCGCGCCGCCGAGGCCGCGGGCGTGGACGGCGTCATCTTCCCGTCGCGAGCGTCCGCGCCGCTCTCCGCGGCGGCGGTAAAGGCCAGCGCCGGCGCCAGCGAGCACCTGCTGCTGGCCCGCGTCGAGAGCCTGGGCCAGACGCTGCGCGACCTGCAGGCGCACGGCGTGCGCGTGGTCGCCGCCGACCAGGACGCTCCGGCGTCGGCCTGGGAGAGCGACCTGCGCGGACCGCTGGCGGTCGTCGTGGGCAGCGAGGGAAGCGGGGTCTCCGGCGCGACCCGGCGCCGCTGCGACCTGCTGGTCAGTTTCCCGATGAGCGGCCGCGTGGCCAGCCTGAACGCCGCGACCGCCGGCTCGCTGCTGCTGTTCGAGGTCGTGCGCCAGCAAATCGGCCCAGAACGCCGGTAGAATCGGGGCCGAGGCCGACGTAGCTCAACGGCAGAGCAGCTGTTTTGTAAACAGCCGGTTGTGGGTTCGATTCCCTCCGTCGGCTCCA
>DASURX010000174.1:0-17052 GCA_036375355.1 Candidatus Limnocylindria bacterium | reverse complement strand
GTCTTCGACGAGGGCGCGGCATCGGGCTTCCAGGCCAGCGCAAGACCGATCACCCGCGACCTGGTGGACCAGATCGAGCGCATCAGGGGCGTGCAGCGCGCGACGCCGGTGCTGCAGACGCTGCTGAACCCCGACGACGTGGGCGGCTTCGACATCCCGGAGCTGCTGACCGGGATCGAGCCGGAGACCTGGTACGACCCCAGCGTGGAGCTGCGGGTCGACGCCGGGCGGCTGCTCGAGGCGGACGAGCACGGGGTGGCGGTCATCGGCGCGGACCTGGCCGAGCGCTACGGCAAGCGCGTGGGCGACACGATGGAGATCCGCGGCCACAGCTTCGAGGTGGTGGGCGTGCTGGAGCGGACGCTCACCTTCCCGGACAAGATCGCGTACGTCCCGCTGCGTGACGCACAGGAGATCTACGTCGAGAACGTGCCGCAGGCGCTCGACTACCGGACCGACGAGCTGGCGACCCAGATCGAGGTCTTCCCCGACGACCTTTCCCGGGCCGATGCCGTGGCCGCCGCCATCGAGGACGCCGTCGACGGCGTCAGGACGGTCACGCCCGAGCAGGTGGCCGACCAAATCGGGCAGGCCAGCGTGGTCTTCAACCTGATCATCGTGGGAGCCAGCGTGATCGCGGTCATCGTGGGCGGGCTATCGGTCATCAACACCATGGTCATGACGGTCAGCGAGCGGGTGCGGGAGATCGGCATCAAGAAGGCGGTCGGTGCCCGGACCCGATCCATCCTGGCCGAGTTCATCGCGGAGGCCACGCTGCTGGGGGCGATCGGCGGGGTCATCGGCCTGTCCGCGGGGTGGCTGCTGGTCGTCGTCCTGAATGCGCAGACCTCGGGGAGCGGGACGACCGTCTTCCTGGTGACGCCGATGCTCCTGCTGCGCTCGTTCGCGTTCGCCACGCTGCTCGGCGCGCTGGCGGGGATCTACCCCGCATTCCGCGCCGCCCGGCTCGACCCGGTGCAGGCGCTGCGGAGCACGTGATGCCCAGCGGCAGGGTCGCGCGGTCCCCTTCACGGCCGGATTTCCCACGCGCAGGGACTTCGCGAGGAGCGTTGCTGGCTCCGCGGCTCTATTTGCCAGCTGGCGGGAGGTGGCGAACGCCATTGCCACCGAGGCGAACACACTTCCCAGGCCCGGGGAAGTACGCGCTGTCGGCTGGCCCGCAGCCCGCTGACGCCACGGCAATTCCCGGCAGATGGGCAGCAGGCCGATGAACACCACGGCGCGCCCGTCCGACCCACCGATCCTGGCCGCCCGCGACCTCGTCAAGGTCTACCGCCGCGGCGCGTCGGAGGTGCGCGCGGTCGATGGCATCAGCCTGGAGATCGCCGCGGGCGAGTTCCTGGCGATCATGGGCCGCTCCGGCAGCGGCAAGACGACGCTGCTCGACCTGCTCGGCTGCCTGCTGCGCCCCACCTCGGGCGACCTGGCGATCGACGGGCGCAGCGTGATCGGCGCGTCCGATGGCGAGCTGGCCGGGCTGCGGCAGCGACGCATCGGCTTCATCTTCCAGGAGTTCAACCTGATCCCCACCCTGAACGCCCTGGAGAACGTGATGCTGCCGCTGCGCTACGGGCCGCGCCGCCCTGACGGCCGGGCGAGGGCGGAGGAGCTGCTCGCCCTGGTCGGACTTGCCGAGCGGATGCGGCATCGCCCCAGCGAGCTGTCCGGCGGCGAGCAGCAGCGCGTGGCGATCGCGCGGGCGCTGATCAACGACCCGGCCGTGGTGCTCGCCGACGAGCCGACCGGCGAGCTCGACAGCGCCACCTCGAGCGCGCTGCTCGCGATGCTGCGCCAGCTGAACGCCGAGCGAGGCGTGACCTTCGCGATCGTGACCCACGACGCCGGCGTGGCAGGCGCCACCGACCGCGTCATCCGCCTGCATGACGGCCGCGTGGCCGCCGACGTGCGGCGCGGCGACCGTAGCTGGGACGAGGTGCTGGGACCCGCCGCCGGCAACGGCCGGCAGGATCGCCGCGAGCGTCGGACGTGGGCACGCCTGGGCGCGATGCTGAACCGGGTGCTGCCCGGATCGCCGGCCGGGCCGTCGGCCGGACCATCGGGCGACTAGCATCAACGCCGGGCCGGCCTCAGCATCGGCCTGACGGAGGGACCCATGATCGTCGTCGAGGGGCTGCGCAAGGATTTCGGGCGGCTGACCGCCGTGCACGATATGTCCTTCACCGTGGGCGACGGCGAGATCTTCGGACTGCTGGGGCCCAACGGCGCGGGCAAGACGACCACGCTGCGCATGCTGGCCGGACTGATCGCGCCAACCGCCGGCGGCGCGACGGTCAACGGGCACGCCCTGGGCGAGGGCTCGCAGCGCATCCGCGGCCTGACCGGCATCCTCACCGAGTCACCCGGGCTGCACGACAAGCTGACGGCGCGGCAGAACCTGGCCTACTACGGCCGCCTGTACGGGATGCACGGGCGCCAGCTGGCCGCCGCAGTGGACCGATACCTCGGCGTGGTCGAGATGGGAGCGCACGCCGACCGCCGCGTCGGCGGCTTCAGCAAGGGCATGCGCCAGAAGATCGCCATCGCCCGCGCCCTGCTCCACGAGCCGGAGGTGATCTACCTCGACGAGCCGACCTCCGGGCTCGACCCGTCCGCCGCCAAGACGGTGCGCGACTTCGTGGCCACCCTCCGCGGCCTCGGCCGCTCGATCGTGGTCTGCACCCACAACCTGGACGAGGCCGAGCGGCTGTGCGATCGGATCGGCATCATGCGCGGCACCCTGCTGCGGGTCGACACGCCGGCCGGCCTGCGCCGCCACGGCCGCAACCCTACCGTGCGCGTGGAGCTCAACGGAGCGAGGGGGCCGGAGTCGTTCGTCCACCTGCTGGCAGGGCTGCCCTTCGTGCTCGGGGCGCAGCCGCGCGAGGAGGACCGGGCGCTGCTGGTCGAGGTCGCGGACCCGGCGGGCGACACGCCCGACCTGGTCAACGCACTGGTCGGCGCCGGCGCGCGCATCAGCTCCGTCCGCGAAGCGGCGGCCACGCTGGAGGAGGTCTACCTGCGCCTGGTGGGCGAGGTGGGGGAGCGCGACGCCACGGCATCGGGCGACAGGGATGCGCCCGGGGTGGCCGCATGAGGCTGGGCTACGCGTGGGCCGTCTTCGTCAAGGAGTGGCGCGACCTGGTCAGCAACCGCCTGCTGCTGGGGGCGGTCGTCTTCCCGGCACTCGTCTTCGCCGCCATCCCGACCGGGCTGGTCGCCTTCATCCAGGCCAACGACCTGGATCCGAACCAGCTGGGCCAGATCAAGGAGTACATCAACGACTTCCCGGGCGTGCCCGCCAAGCTGGCGGCACAGGGCTTCATCGTCACCAACTTCATGGCCTACTTCCTCCTCATTCCGGCCATGGTGCCGATGGCGATCGCCACCCAATCGGTGATCGGCGAGAAGGTGGCGCGCTCGCTGGAGCCGCAGCTGGCGACGCCGCTCGAGGTCAGCGAGCTGCTGGCCGGCAAGACCCTGGCCGCGGCCCTGCCGGCGGTGCTGGCGACCTGGACCGTGTTCGTCCTGTACGGACTGATCAACGGCGCGGTGGCCGATCCCCGGTTGACGCGCTTCGTGTTCAGCGAGGTGTGGCTGGTGGCCATGGCCACGCTGGTGCCGCTGATCTGCCTGTTCAGCGTGCTGATGGGGATCGTGGTCTCCAGCCGCGCCAACGATCCGCGGACCGCGCAGCAGATCGGCGGCTTCGTGGTCATCCCGATCATCGCCATCGCGGTGGCGCAGTTCTTCGGCGGGCAGGCCACCTTCACCATGCAGCAGGTCCTGCTCGGCGACCTGGTGGTGGCGGTGCTGATCGGCGGGGCGCTGGCGCTCGGGTCGTGGGCATTCGACCGGGAGGCGATTCTCAGCCGGCTCGCCTGATGCGGGGCGCGGGCCCGCGGTCAAATCGCCACATTCAGATGAGGGCCGCACGACAGGGTGTAGGCCCGCCTGGGGCGCCTTCGTGCAGGTTGAGAGCCGCATCGGGCGACGATCCGGCGCCCTTCCAGCATCTCGTGCGGCTGTGAGCTGAATCTGGCGAATTCCCGGCCAGCCCAAAGGACGCGCCGCCGGCCAACAGACCGATGGGCGGGCGGACCAAGCCGTATCAGCCCTTGACCGAGCCGCCCAGGATGCCGCGCACGAAGTAGCGCTGCAGGCCAAAGAAGACGACCAGCGGCAGGGCCATGCTGATGAACGCCGCGGCGGTCAGCAGGTGGTAGCCCTGGCCGAGCGAGTTGACCAGGTTGGCGATGGTGACGGTCATGGGTGCCACGTCGGCCGTGCCGCCGACCAGGATCAGGGCCACCAGCAGGTCGTTCCAGACGAACATGAACTGGAAGATCACCAGCGAGGCGATGGCCGGCACCGAGAGGGGCAGCACCAGACGGAAGAAGGCCGTGGTCGGACTCGCCCCATCGAGGTAGGCCGATTCGAACATCTCCCTGGGCAGGGCGCCGAAGAAGTTGCGCAGCAGGAAGATGGCGAACGGCAACCCGAAGCCGGTGTGCGCCAGCCAGACGGCCGGGAACGAGCCGGTGATGCCCAGGCTGGTGCTGAACTGCAGCACCGGGATCAGCGCCGACTGGAGCGGGATGACGAGCAGGCCGACGACCAGGATGAAGAGCAGGTTGCGGCCGGGGAACTCCATCCATGCGAAGGCGTACGCCGCGAAGGCGGCGACCAGGATCGGGATGACGGTGGCCGGGATGGTGATGAACAGGCTGTTCAGGAAGCTGGTGCCCATGTTGTTCTTGCCCAGGACGTCCTGGTAGTTCTTGAGCGTGAACTCGAAGGGCAGCTGGAATGCGTTCCACCAGCCGTTGGTCAGCACCTCGTTGGCCGGACGCAGCGAGCTGACGAAGAGGGCCACCGTGGGCAGCAACCAGATGATGCAGACGAGGATCAGGACGGTGTGCAGCCCCGCGCGGCCGAGCCAGCCCGAGCCGCCGCCGGTCACGGGCAGGGGGCGGGGCGGGGCATCGGCCTTGGTGGTGTCCAGAGCCGTCATCGGATCGCCTCCTGTGCCTGGAACCGACGGATGTTGATGAGCATCACCGGGATGATGGTGAGCAGCAGGATGATGGCGACCGCGGCCGCGGTGCCGGCGTCATGGTTTGTGAATCGGGCGTGGTAGAAGAGGGTGCCGATCACCTCGGTGCTGTACTGGCCGTTGGTCATCACGTAGACGATGTCGAACGTCTTCAGCGCGGTGATGACGATGGTGGTGGCGACGACCGAGATGGTCGGTGCCAGCAGCGGCAGGATGATGCGGAAGAAGACCTGGAACTCGTTCGCGCCGTCCATGCGGGCCGCCTCCAGCAGCTCGGATGAGATGCCCTTGAGGCCGGCGGACAGGATGACGGTGGCGAAGCCGACCCACATCCAGATGCCCACGATGATCAGCATGAACGTGTTGCGCGGCCACTCCGTCAGCCAGGACTGCGCCTCGATGCCCGCCACCCCCAGCGCGGCGTTGACCGTGCCGCGCGCGGGGTTGAAGTCGTACATGAAGTTCCAGATGACGCCGGCAGCCACGAAGCTGACCGCCAGCGGCAGGAAGACGAGCGCCTTGACCACCGTCTCGTAGCGGACGCGGTCGGCCAGCACGGCGATGATCAGGCCGATGACCACCACGATGCCGGCGAAGAAGACGATCCACAGCACGGTGTTCAGGATCGTCGTCCAGAAGGAATCGAGCCCGAACAGGCGCGTGTAGTTGCTGGCGCCCACGAACTCGGTCGAGCTCGCGTTCTGCAGGCTCAGGATGAAGGTGGAGATTGTCGGGTAGATCAGGTACGCGATCAGGAAGGCGAAGCCCGGCGCCAGCCACAGCCAGGGCCGATAGGCGGGCCGCCGTCTGCTGGGCAGGAACATGAGCACCCGCTCGGCCAGGAGTGCGTAGCCCGCGGTGACAGCGGGGACGCCGACCACCACCACGATGGCCATGCCCAGGGTTCCAAGGTCCACCCGATCAACCTCCTGCCGAACGTGATCTGGCGTCGTTGGTCATCGGGCGCAGGCCGGCGCGCGGCCGGCCTGCGCCCATCGGTTCAGCGAGACGCGGTCAGCCCGCGTTCGCCGCCCACTTGCCGAATGCCTGGAAGGCCTCCTTGATCTCCGGCGAGTCCCAGGCCTGGGTGCCCTGCCACCACTTGTCGTAGACGTCGGGGCCGGACTGGCGCAGGACGAAGTCCTCGATCCAGTCGGTGCCCGGCCATCCCTCCGACCCGGCGCCGCTGTTGAGGCCGATGCCCCACGGCGGCGTGCCGTCCGAGCGGATCTTGTCGACCAGGGTGTTCAGGCCGTCGAAGTCTTCGGGGACCTCGTAGCCCTTGGCCTCGAACGCCTTGGGGTTGTACCAGATGAAGCCCTTGGCGCTGGCCTTGATGAAGATGCCAACCAGGTGGCCGTCGACGCTGCCGTCGGCGATCCAGCCCTCGTTGTAATCCTGGGCCATCTGGTCGGTGTCGAGGACGTCCTCGAGCGAGAACAGGTCGCCCGAGCGCGCGAACTGGGCCATGGCGCCCGGACCGGGCAGGCCGGCCACGTCGGGCGGGTTGCCGCCCTCGATGCGCGTCGTCAGCGTGGCGTTGATGTCACGCGTCGACTCGTAGTTCACCTTGACGCCGGTGCGGTCGACCCAGGGCTGGATGACCTGCATGAAGGCATCCTGCTCGGCATCGGCCCAGACGGCGAGGATGTTGATCTCGCCGCCGAGGTTGCTGTCGTCCTCCGGCGCCGCGCTGGCGGCAGGCGGGTTCGCCTCGCCGATGTTCGCGTACGCGGTCTCGCGGGTGCCCTCGAGGTCGCTCAGGATGCTGTCCAGGTTGCCGGGGTTCTGCACGTAGTTGAGGATCGCGGTGCGGAAGGCGGCCTCCATCTCGGCCGGCATCTTGTCGGACGCGTCGAAGCGGACGGTCTCCGCGTCGAGCAGCACCTGCGCCAGGCGCGCCGAGGTCTCATCGGGGTAGACGTCCGCGCCCACCTGTGAGTTGGCCGACAGGGCGCCGCCGATGCCGGGCCAGATGGCCTGCGCCTCGGCGGTCACCAGGTAGCGCATCAGCGATGCGGCCTGGGGCGTGTCCTTGAACATGCCGAACAGGTCACCCGCGGTCTCGACCGCCGAGAACTCCATGGCCGGCATCGGGAAGAAGTCGTACGTCTCGCCAGCCTTGGCCACGTCGGGGAAGTTGTCCTCGAAGAAGCTGGTGATGAAGCTGGCCTGGTGGTGCAGGTAGCACCCTGGCGGGTCGGCGAACAGGCAGTCGCCGCCGTTGCCGAACTGGGTGTTCAGCGCGGCGTTCGGGCCGCCGGCCACGTACGACGCGCCGCCAGCGCCACTGGCACCGGGGCTGCCGTTGTTCGAGCAGGCCGCCAGCACCAGCGCCGCGAGCGCGACGGGTGCGAGGAATCGGAGCCTTCGGGTCATGCACTCTCCTCCATCGTTCGTTCTCGGCGCGGCGCAGCGAGATTGCGGCACCGGCCAGCGCGGCGGCCTAGGCCACCAGGGATCGTTCGGTCTCGGGATCGAAGACGTGCAGCTTGTCGGACTGCACGCCGAGCTGGATGTCCTCTCCCGGCTTGACTCGACGGTCGGACGGGATGAGGGCCACGATCTCGTTGCCCTCCGCCTGTGCGTGGATCAGCTCCTCGTTGCCGAGGAACTCCACCACGTCGACGCGGGCCGGGATCCGCACCACGTCCGCCTGCCCGTCCACGATGTCGAGGTGCTCGGGTCGAAAGCCGATCAGCAGGTCGGCGCCCTTGGGACGGTCAGCGGCGGCCCGGGCGGCGGCACCCGAGAGGTTGAGCTTTGCCCCTCCCAGCATGAGGTCCTCGCCCTCGGTTGCCTTGACGGTGGCGAAGTTCATGGCCGGCGAGCCGATGAAGCCGGCGACGAACACGTTCAGCGGCCGGTCGTAGAGCTCCTGCGGGGTGCCGACCTGCTGCAGGATGCCGTCGCGCATGACCGCGATGCGGTCGCCCATGGTCATGGCCTCGACCTGGTCGTGGGTGACGTAGATCGTGGTCGTGCCCAGGCGCTGGTGCAGGCGCGCGATCTCGGCGCGGGTCTGCACGCGCAGCTTGGCGTCCAGGTTGGAGAGCGGCTCGTCCATCAGGAACACCGCCGGCTCGCGCACGATGGCCCGGCCCAGCGCGACGCGCTGGCGCTGCCCGCCGGACAGGGCCTTGGGCTTGCGATCCAGGAATCGGTCCAGGCCCAGGATGCCGGCCGCCTCCTTGACGCGCCGGTCGATATCGGCCTTGGGGGTCTTGCGCAGCTTCAGGCCGAAGGCCAGGTTGTCGTAGACGGACATGTGCGGGTACAGCGCGTAGCTCTGGAAGACCATGGCGATGTCGCGGTCCTTCGGAGCCACGTCGTTGACGA
Organism: Candidatus Limnocylindria bacterium; assembly: GCA_036375355.1. GTDB lineage: Bacteria > Chloroflexota > Limnocylindria > QHBO01 > QHBO01 > DASURX01. Next base: position 8,639 of record DASURX010000174.1, on the reverse strand, counting down.
CGCGCTCACCGATGTAGAGCTTGCCGTCGCTGATCGTCTCCAGGCCGGCGACGCAGCGCAGGGCTGTGGTCTTGCCGCACCCCGACGGTCCGACCAGGACCAGGAACTCGCCATCCTGAACCTCCAGGTTCAGGTCGTTGACTGCCACGACATCGGCGCTGTAGCGCTTGTAGACGTGGTCGAAGGTCACGGTCGCCATGCAATCCTCCAGCAGAGAGGTGCGCCCTGGCTCGGATGGGCGACTCAGCGCGAGGCTGTCATCATAAGGCACGCCGCCAAGGCGTCCAGACCCTCCCTTCAGCCAGCCAGGACCGATGCCTCCACGTCGACCGTTCCGTGACCGGATCCCGGGGCTGCCGCGCACCGAGCCGCTGCCGTCCCTGTACGACCGCCACCCGTACGCCGCCACCGCGCTGCGGCGGCCGCGCGGCGTGCAGGTCGTGCCGCTGGACCGGATCGTGGGAACCGTCCGCCATCCCACCCAGAACTCGTCGGACTTCCTGCCGCTGCCTTCCCTGCGCGGTCGCAACTGGCAGGGGCGATGGCAGCGCATCCAGCGCGCCACCCGGCAGCTGGCGATCCTGCCCGCGGTGGAGCTGCTCAAGGTCGGCGACGAGTACTACGTGGTCGACGGGCACAACCGCGTGGCGGCCGCGCTGCAGAACGGCGCGGTGGCGATCGACGCCGACGTGACCGAGCTGCAGCTGCCCGGGCAACCCACCGTCCGGGAGCCCGGCGAGCACCACGACGCCGCCACGCTGCTGACCGGATCCCGCGAGCTGCGCAGCGCGGCTCGCGGCGAGCGCCCCGCGACCGGGCAGCCCTCGGCGGTGGAGCGGCTGCGGCGCGAGGAGCTCCTCCGTCCGGCCGAGAGGCCCGACCCGGAGCCCGAAGCCGATGCCTGATCGGCTGACCCTGCCCTGGCCAGACCGCGCCGCCTTCGCCGGACGCGATGGGCGGCCGATTCGGCTGCTGGCCGTGTCCGACGAGCGTGACGGCTCGCTGGACTCGGAGCGAACGCGGGAGGGGCTCGGCCCGCTGGACCTGATCGTGGGCTGTGGCGACCTGGAGCCGGACTACCTCGCCTTTCTGGCCGACGCCTTCGGGGTTCCTCTGCGTTACGTGCGCGGCAACCACGATGTCGGCTCCGGCTGGGGCGAGCACGCCGACCCGGTGCTGCCCGCGCCGATGGACGACGGCCGCGTCCACGCCGAGGACGGCCTGCGCCTTCTCGCCTTCTCCGGCTCGCCGCGCTACGCGCCGCACGGGCGCGCCGGCAGCGACCAGCAGCTCTCCGGCTTCGCGATGTGGCTGCGGGTCCTCGCCGCCTGGCCCGGCGCCTCCAGCCGGCGGCCGCTGCTGCTGGTGACCCACGCCGCGCCGCGCGGGCTGAACGATGCCTCCGACCACGCCCATCGCGGCTTCGTGGCGTTCCGCTGGCTGCTCGACCGGCTGCGGCCGCCGCTCTGGCTGCACGGCCACACCTCGCTGGTACGCCGCGGCATCGACGGGCGCTGCATCCGGCACGACGGCACAATGCTCGTCAACGTGACCGGCGCCACGCTGGTCGAGCTCACGCCCGCCGACCCATGATCGAGCGCGCGCCGGCGGACCTGCGCCGCTACGCCGTGCTGGCGGTGCTGGCGGTGCTGGCCGTCTTCGCGGTCACGCTGCTGGTGCGGCCGTTCATCTTCAGCTGGTCGGCGCCGCGCGACGACAGCGCGTACCCGCTGCTGGCCACCGCCGAGGCTGACGCGGGGCCACGGCTGGTCGAGATCGTGCTGAACGACGCGCACGGCCTGCTGGGCGAGGTCGATCGCGACGAGCAGCACGGCCTGACGGTGGTCGTCGCGCCGCTGCCCGGCGGGGAAGGCTACTCGGTGGTCGGCGCCTGGAGCCCGGTCGGCGACTGTGCCCTGACCCTTGCCGCGGATCGGCTCACCGACTGCGACGGGCACGCGTGGACCTTCGGCGGCGTGCCGCTGCGGACCGACGATCCGCCGCTGCAGGCGTTCCCGACGTCCGAGCGCAACGGCGCGGTGTTCGCCGACTTCACGAGCCCGATGGACAGCGCGCCGTAGGATGGCGCCGCTGCCTGCCAGGATTGAGGATGGAGGATCGAGCCGATGCCCGAGGGACTGAACCCGCTGTACTGGATCGTGATCGGCCTGCTCGCCGGCGCCGTCGCCGGCTGGTTCGTGCCGGGTCGCGAGCGCAACGGCTGCATCGGCACCACGCTGATCGGCATCGCGGGCGGCCTGCTGGGCGGCTGGATCTGGACCGATCTGCTGCACCAGGACCAGGCCGGCGGCTTCCTGGGTGCGCTGCTGATCGCGATCCTCGGATCGGCGCTGGTGCTGCTCTTCATCCGGATGCTGTCACGCCGGTGAGGGGCTAGTTCGGCAGCCCCCCGCCGTCGTCGCCGCCCGAGCGGCCACCGCCCTCGCGCAGGAAGCGCTCGATATCGGCGATCAGGTCCTCCCCGGAGGGCAGGCGCGCCTCGTCGGCCGCGCGCTCGAGCTGGGTGACGTAGGCCCGGGTGCGCTCGTCGGCGGCCACCGCGGCGTCGAGCAGCGAGCGGTTCTCCAATGCCTGGCGCGGCAGGTCGCCCATCGGCAGCTCCGCGTCCAGGAAGCGCCCCACGTGGCGCAGCAGCTCGATGGCCCCGTTGGGAAACGCCCCGGAGGCATAGTGCGGCACCTGGGCGAAGAAGCCGATGGCCGGGATCCCGGCCTGCGAGACGTGGTGCTCGAAGACCGACAGCGCCGCGGCAGGCACGCGAAGGTGGCCTTCGGGGCCCTGGCTCGTCCCGGCCGGCAGCAGGCCCGGGGCCGACGAGGTGCCGAGCACCGGCACGGGGCGGGTGTGGGCCACGGCCGATGGGATGGCGCCCAGGCTGATCCAGGTCCCGACCGCGAAGAGCCGCGCCAGGGTCAGCACGTCATCGGCCAGCTGGTGCCAGCGGTAGTCCGGCTCGGCGCCGGTCAGCACGAGCAGGTCGTGGCCCTCGAGCGTGCTGGCGGTGAGCGTCAGCTCCGCCCAGTCCAGGGAGACTGGCTTGCCGTCGATGATGTCCAGCGTGGGACGCCGGGCGCGGAAGTCGAAGATGGCATCGGCGTCGAACGTGGCGAGGGTGGTGCCTCCCGTGGCGAGCTGCTCGGCAGCCAGGGTGCCGGCCTTGCCCCCGTCGACCCAGCCGTCGAAGGCGGCGACTAGCACCGGAGCATCCAGGTGCGGTGGGTCGTCGTGGAGGCGGTACAGGGGTGTGCCTGGCATCAGTCCAAGGATAGCCGAGGGGCGAGATGAGGCCACGCCATCGGTCCAGTGAGGCAGGGACCGGTGCTTTGACGGCCGATGGGGTGCGTGGGAGAATCCGGGCGCCCCGCGCTGTGACCACGCGCGGTTCGTGGTGGCCTTAGCTCAACTGGCAGAGCATCGGATTGTGGCTCCGAAGGTTGCGGGTTCAAGCCCCGCAGGCCACCCCAGTTCCACGCTCAAATCGCGCTGTCGTGCGCCGGCCTGGCTCGTCGGCTCGACCAGCGCCTCCCCGCGCGATACTTCCGTCGTGGAGGCACGTGGCTGAGGAGGCGATTCGATGAAAGCGATTGTGGTAACGGATCCCGCCGCCGGAGCGGCAGGGATGACGTTGGTGGAGCGGCCGGAGCCGACTGCGGCGATCAATGACGTCATTGTTGAGGTCTATGCCTCTGGGTTCGTGCCGACCGAAGTTGGGTGGCCTTCGACGTGGACCGATCGCGCCGGCCGCGATCGCACGCCGGCGATCCTTGGGCATGAGCTGGCCGGGGTGGTCAGCGCCCTCGGGTATGGCACCACGGGTCTGTCGGTCGGTCAGAGGGTCTTCGGGCTCGCCGACTGGCATCGGGATGGGACCCTGGCGCAGTCTGTGGCGATCGAGGCACGCAACCTCGCACCGCTGCCCGGTGACGTGGAATTCACGGTGGGCGCGAGCCTGCCGATCTCCGGTCTGACGGCGTGGCAGGGATTGTTCCAACACGGCCACCTTCAGCCGGGGCAGAGCGTGCTGGCGCACGGCGCAGCCGGCGCAGTCGGGACGATGGTGATGCAACTCGCCCGAGAGGCCGGTGGCTACGTCATCGGCACCGGACGCGCCGCCGACCGCGAGAGGGCGCTTGACTTCGGCGCGCACGAGTTCGTCGATCTCGACAACGACAACCTCGAAGATGTCGGACCCGTCGATCTGGTCTTCGATGTCATCGGCGGAGAGATTCAGAGGCGCTCGGTAGGGTTGCTTCGGGCCGGCGGAACACTTGTGACCGTCACCGGGCCGGCGGAGGCGAGGCCCGCTGACGGCCTTGCGATCGACTTCGTTGTCGAGGCCGATCGTGCCCAGCTGGGTGAGATCGTCCAGCGCGTGCGAGACGGACGGCTGCGGACGAACATCGGCACCATCGCGTCACTCGATGATGCCGTCAGCGCCCTCAACCCGACGCAGCGACGCACCGGGAAGACGATCATCCAGGTTCGACGCTAGGCATCGACGCGGGGCTACTCGACGGCGAACACCTCAGCAGGGGCGCAGGGGCGTCAATTCCGTGGCTGCATCCATGTGAGCTGGGCGAAGTAGAACCGCGTGCCGTCTGGCCGCGCGGTGGCGACCATCACGACCGTCGCGCAATTCGGACACCGAAGCACATCGCCCGGCCCACTCTGGTAGAGCAACATCCCGCCGATCTGGTTCACGCGGTGGCAGTTGCCGCAGCAGGCATCGGCGTCAGTCATCTCTCGGCCGAATGCCTCGAGCAGCAGCCCGCCCAACGCGTTGCCGTCGCGGTGCTCGTATTCCGTCATCAGGAACCTCCGGAAGGACCGAATCGCTCGGTCCGAATCGATCGCGGGTCATAGCCGAGCGCAACCAGGCTGTTCGCAACTGCCTCCACGAACTCCGTCGGTCCGCAGACATACGTGTGGGCATGTTCAGCCTCGGGCCAGGCGACCTCAGCCAACATCTCACGATCCACGCGACGTGAGTAGCCAGTCCAGCCCTCGGGCTGACTCCGCGTGAGAGTCTGGACAACCTCAACGCCGGGATCGGTGGCGGCAAGCTCATTCAGCTCGGCCGCATAGATCAGGTCGTCGGACGACCTGGCGGACATCAACAGGCGTGCGCGAACACCTTCATGAAGTCTCCTTCGCGCGCGAAGCATGGCCATAAGCGGCGCAATGCCTGACCCACCTGCGATCAACAGCAGCGGCCCGCCGTCATCCGGCCTCCAAACGAAGTAGCCGCCGATTGGGCCGCGTAGCTCAAACCGGTCGCCGATCACTGCCTCGTCGACAAGGTAGGGCGACACCTCGCCGTCGGGAACGTGTTCCACGGTGAGGGTGACGCGCGTTCCATCTGCCGGCGTGGCGATGGAGTAGCTGCGCTGCGCCTGGTACCCATCCTCGGCGGTGAGGCGAATGTCGACGTGCTGCCCGGGCAGATGCCCTGGCCAACCGGGGCAGTCGAGAACCAGGCTTCGCACGCGCGGCGTTTCGCGGCGGTCGGCCACGACCTCCGCGGACAGCCAATTCAGTCGCCCGAGTACCGTTGCTCGCGCCATGGATCACCGTAATTGTGATAGCCGTACCCCTCCCAGAAGCCGGGCTCGTCGGTGTCGCGCAACTCCAGGCTGCGGATCCACTTGGCGCTCTTCCAGAAATAGAGGTGTGGCACCAGGAGACGCGCTGGTCCTCCGTGCGCTGGCTCCAGCGGTTCTCCAGCGAAGCGATATGCGATCCACGCCTTGCCACCCGTGACGTCCTCCAGGGGCAGGTTGGTTGTGTACCCGCCATAGGAGTGAGCCATCACGTAGCTCGCGCCGGTGTGTATTCCCTTCAGAAGGGTGTCGACGGATACGCCGCGCCAGGTCGTGTCGAACTTCGACCACTTCGTGACGCAATGGATGTCGGCGGTCACCTCTTCGCTCGGCAACGCCAGGAACTCGTCCCACGTCCATTCCACCGGCCGATCCACGTCGCCGGTGAGTGCCAAGCGCCACTCACCCTCGGAAATTCGCGGCGTTGGCCCTGCGGACAGCACCGGGAAGTCACGAGTGGCGTACTGGCCCGGTGGTAGGCGGCCTGCCGGCGCGTCGGCGCGTCCACGGCCCTGAAACCCTCTGGTGATGAAGCTCATCCGACTGCCTCCTGCCTGGCTCGGTTGTGACCGCTCGACGATTCATTGTCAACCCCGTCTGCAACCCATCCCCGGCCTGGCAAGGAGCTTTTCCCCAGGCTCGGCTGCTCGGCCAGGGACTCTCAGGCGGGCGCGGGTTCGGGCGTTCGGCGCGCGGGAGATCGATCCGGGCGGAGATCGAGGCGCCGCAGCAGCTGGGCGTTGAGGGCGACGATGATGGTCGACACGCTCATTACCAGCGCCCCAACGCTCATTGGCAGGATGAAGCCCAGCGGCGCGAGCACGCCGGCCGCCACCGGGATGGCCACGGCGTTGTAGCCGGTCGCCCAGACCAGGTTCTGGATCATCTTGGCGTAGGTCGCCCGCGACAGCTCGATCGCACCGGCCACGTCGCGCGGGTCATCCCGGACCAGGACGATCCCCGCCGACTCGACGGCGACATCGGTCCCTGCGCCGATGGCGATGCCGACGTCCGCCTGGGCCAGCGCCGGGGCGTCGTTGACGCCGTCGCCCACCATGGCCACCCGCACCCCGCCCGCCTGGAAGCGCCTGACCGCCTGGGCCTTGTCGGCGGGCAGCACCTGGGCGGCGACCTCGTCGATGCCGATGCGGCGCGCCACCGAATCGGCCACCGCCTGCGCGTCGCCGGTGATCATGGCCACCTGCAGGCCCATGGCGTGCAGCCGGCTGACCGCCTCGACCGATTCGGGGCGGATCTCGTCCTCGACCGCCACCGCGCCGAGGACCGCGTTTCCGTCGAGCAGGTGCAGGACCGTGCGGCCCTCTGCCTCCCAGCCCTCTGTGGCGGCGGCAATCCCGGGCGGGATCGCGGCGCCGCTCTCGGCGACGAAGCGCGGCCCGCCCATGGCCAGCACGCGGCCGTCGACGGTGGCCTGCGCGCCGCGCCCCGGCAGGGCCTCGAAGGCGGAGGTCACTGCGGGAGCCACGCCACGAGCCTCCGCGCCGCGCACGATCGCGCGGGCCAGCGGGTGCTCGGAATCGGCCTCCACGCCGGCGGCCAGGGCCAGCAGCTTCTCCTCCGTGATTCCGTCCGCTGCGGCGACCCCGGACAGGACCGGCTCGCCGCGGGTCAGGGTGCCGGTCTTGTCGAAGATCACGACCTGCAGCTCCCGGGCCCGCTCGAGGGCCAGCCGGTCCTTGACCAGCAGCCCGTTGCGCGCGCCGAGCGTGGTGCTGATGGCGACCACCAGCGGGATGGCCAGGCCGAGGGCGTGCGGGCAGGCGATGACCAGCACGGTCGCGGTGCGGATGAGCGCCTCTTCGGGGTCTCCCAGCGCGATCCAGGCCACCAGCGTGATCACGCCCGCGGCGAGCGCCACGAAGAAGAGGAGGGCCGCCGCGCGATCGGCCAGGACCTGGGCTCTCGACTGGGAGGCCTGGGCCTCGGCGACCAGCCGCATGATCCCGGACAGCGCCGTCTGCTCGCCGACCGCGGTCACCCGGACGCGCAGGGACCCGCCAGCGGCCACCGTGCCGGCCACGACCTTCGCGCCCGGCTCCTTGCCGACCGGCCGCGACTCGCCGGTGATCATCGACTCGTCGACGTCCGCCGCGCCCTCAACCACCGTCCCGTCGGCCGGCACGCGGGTGCCGGGGCGCACCAGGACCACGTCGCCGAGCGCCAGTTCATGGAGCGGCACGGTTTCGACCGATCCATCGGTCCCAACTCGCTCTGCCGTGTCCGGCAGAAGCTCGGCCAGGGCCTTGAGCGCGCCCTGCGCCTGCATGATCGAACGCATCTCGAGCCAGTGGCCGAGGCTCATGACCGTGATCAGGGTGGCGAGCTCCCACCAGACGTCCACCGCGAAGGCGCCCAGCGTCGCCGCCCACGAGGCGACGAAGGCGACCACGATGGCCAGGCTGATGAGCGTCATCATCCCGGGCTGCCGGTCCCTCAGCTCGGTGCGGGCGCCGTCGAGGAAAACCTTCCCGCCGTACAGGAAGACGACGGTGCCCAGGATGGCCGGGATCAGGTCCGATCCGGGAAAGGCCGGAGCGGTGTAGCCCAGCCATTCCTGGACCTCCTGGCTCCAGACCACAACCGGGATGGTGAGGGCCAGCACGATCCAGAACTGGCGCCTGAAGACCTCCGGGTCGTGACCGGCGTGCTTGTTGTGCGCGCCGTGTTCAGCCTGCCCGCCGTCGTGCAGTGGAGCGTCGTGCGCTGGGTGATCCATCGGTTCAGCCGTACCTGCCTCTCTCGTGCCTCGAGCCCGAGTCTGACCGAGGCGTCAACCTGGCTGCCGGGTTTTCGGCCTTGAGCTGGGCGCCCGACGGCTAGAGGCTGACCAGCAGGCCCAGGCTCATGGCGACCACTGCCACCGCGATCGCGACCTTGACCCACGGCGAGTTGGCCCGGTTCCAGCGACCAAGCCGTCCCAGGGCGCGGCGGTTGCTGACGACGGCCAGCAGCGCAACCAGCGGGGCGATGTAGGCCAGGTTGTAGAGAGCCAGCAGC
>DASURX010000173.1:0-2518 GCA_036375355.1 Candidatus Limnocylindria bacterium | reverse complement strand
GTGCGAACCCCGATCAGGAACGTCGCGATCGTCGCGGCCGCCATCAACCCGTACCACAGCGGCGGCCAGCCGAGGACCGGGATGACCATGGCCAGCAGTGGCGGATAGCGGTACTGGAAGACGTAGGGGAAGTTGGCCGCGCTGGCGTACGGGTCTCCTCGTTGCCACAGGTCGGCACCGGCGCGCTGGTAGACGACGAGATCTGCGCCGATGAAGGTGCTCGGCGCCAGGAACGCGATGAGCAGCAGGCCGAGCATCGCGTAGAGCGCCAGCAGGGCAATGACGGCGGCTCTTTCCCTCACGCGCCGGCCTCCGCTCTTCCCGCAAGGACAGCGGCGATCGCCAGCCACACGAGGCAGGCGCCGAACAACATCCAGGCCGACGCCGTCGCCTCCATCACAGGCCCGGCCCACAGGATCGCGTGAGCGGCGATCGCGAGCGAGGCCAGTGCCACGCGTCGGTCGCCTGCAGCGGCCACGACCATGACGATCCCGATCGAGGCCAGGACGAACTCGTGCTGGTTGGCGTGGGGAATCACGAGCGGCGTCGCCAGGAAGGCGGCCGCTGCGCCCAGGTGTCGCGAGCGGGTCCGCCACCACGTCCACCCAACGCCCGCCAGGGTGATTGCCGTGCCCGCCGCCTGCAGCCAGGCGCCGGCCCCGAGCCGCAGGGCCGCGCCGCGCCAGTTGATCATCTCCTCGACGTGCACGCCGGGCGCGTCCAGCCCGGCCACCCGGTACAGGTGCTGGGGGTAATCGACCAGCGACTGCGGTGAGGCCACCACCGCCGCCAGCGCGACGAGCGCCAGCGCGACGAGCAGCGCCGTGCCGACCGCGCGCCGGTGCCCGCCGACCAGCTGCCACAGCGCCCAGATCGGTCCCAGCGTCGGCTTGAGGACGCTCAGCCCCAGCATCAGCCCGGACCGATAGCGTGCCATGCCAACCGACAGGCCCAGCAGCCCGGCGACCAGCAATGTCGACTGCCCGCGGATGACCGCCATCACCGTGGGCCAGGCGGTGAGCACCAGGACGACGGCCAGCGCGCGCGCAGCGGGACCCCCCCAGCCGACGTGGCCCGCGGCCGCTCGCCATGTCCCCCAGGCCAGCAGCGCGACGCCCAGCGCCGTGAAGATCGCGAAGCCGATACCCAGCGGCAGCACGCCGAGCGGCGCGACCAGGGCAGCCAGCCATGGCGGCGAGTTGAAGGGCAGGGCGCCGCTCTCGAAGCTCGGCTCCTCGCCGATCAGCTCGCGCTGCACGGTGGCCTGGCAACCGGCGTCGTACAGGCAGGCGCCGTCTCCGGCGAGCACGATCCGCGCCGCCACGTGATAGGTCATGTAGTCGGACCGCTCGACGGCACGAAAGGGTCCGCCCAGGATGGCCGCCGCGAACACCACGGCCACGATCAGCGCCACCAGGGCGTAGGCGCCGGCGAGGCGTGTGAGGGTCATCGGGGGCGAGGCTAGCACGAGGCATCAGTACTTCGGGGGCGGTGACGGGACGCACCCACCCGGCCCTAGACTCCAGCGCGTGAGCGCCGCACCCGGGCAGCCCGCGCAGGGCAGAGGCATCGCCGCATCCACCGCCGCCGTGGTCGGCTTCTTCGTGGCCGCCGTGCTGACGCGTGCCACCTGGCCGCTCATCGACGGCGACGTGTGGTGGCACATCCGCGCCGGCGAGGACATCCTGCGCACGGGCACCGTGGCGCGCACCGACTCCTGGTCCATCGTCGCCAACGGGCAACCCTGGACCAGCCAGGACTGGCTGGCCAACGTGCTGCTGGCGGCCGGCCACGCCATCGGTCCATGGGGGGACACGTTGCTCTCCCTGCTCTTCGGCGCGTTCACCGTGCTGGCCTTCTGGATCCTGTGGCGGGCGATCGCCATCCGCGTCCCGCAGATCGGGTGGGCAAGCCGGGTGATCTGGCTGGCCATCGGCCTCACCCTGGCGGGTCCGGTCATGGGCGTGCGAGTCCAGGTCCTGGACCTGCTGCTGGCGACGGCGGTGGTCTGGATCCTGTGGCGCTACCTGGCCGACCCGCGGGCGCGCTGGCTCATCGGCCTGCCAATCGTCAGCGTGGTGTGGGCCAACCTGCATGCCGGCTGGGTGCTGCTCTTCCTGCTGGGCGGCGCCGTGCTGGCCGGCGAGGCGCTCGACCGGCTGCTGCACCGCGAGACGGCCGAGGGTGAGCCGCTGGGCTGGGTAGCGCTCCGCAACCTGGCGCTGGCGCTGGCGATGAGCGCCGCCGTCCTGGTCGTGAACCCGAACGGATGGGACCTGTACGCCTACCCGTTCTACACGGTGGGCATCACCGCGCTGAACCGATACGTGATGGAGTGGTTCCCGGCCGACCTGGGCACGCTCTTCGGCTGGCTGCTGCTCGGCTTCGTGATCGTGGGCGTGGCGCCGGTCTTCCTCCTGGCGCGCGGGCGCGTGCGGACGGCCGACCTGCTCATCCTGGCCGGCCTGACCTTCATGGCCTGGCGCGCCATCCGCTTCCTGCTGATCGTGGGACCGAT
>DASURX010000172.1:0-5788 GCA_036375355.1 Candidatus Limnocylindria bacterium | reverse complement strand
CGCGCTCGACGACGTTGAGATCGCCGAGGGGATGGCCATGCTGCGCGACGACTGCCTGGTGCCACTCGGCGCGGCCGTCATCTGCCGTGGCGGGCGCGCCGGCCAGGCGGCGATGCGCGTCACCGTCCATCGCACCGGGTGGTCCTCGCTCGGGCCGATCGAGCTCCGCGCGGGCCATCTGCAGGTCGTGCCGCTCGGCAGGGGACAGGGCGCGGAGGTGGAGATCGAGCTGGAGCCCGGCGTCTCGCTCGGCACGGATCGGTCCAGCAGCCGGATGAGCGCCAGCGTCACCGGCGGCACGGTCGGGCTGATCCTGGACGCACGCGACCTGCCGCTGTCGATGCCGCGCCGGGCGGAGGACCGTCGCGTCGTCCTCGCCTCGTGGCGCGACACCTTCCTGCGCGAGCCGGTGATCAACGCCGGAGAGCGGCAATGAACGACGGCGTCGCCACGACGACCCTGCATCGCGTCCGCATCCCGCGCGGCGCGACACCGACGGTCAGTGTCGGCAGCCGCGTGCAGCCCGAGGAGGTGCTCGCCGTGCGGCGCCGGTCCGGCTCGCCCCTGCGCATCTCGCTGGCCGGCACGCTGCGCCGCCGACCGGCCGAGGTCGCGCAGTACCTGCTCGTGCACCCCGGGGCACGCCTGGACGCGGGAGACGCGATCGCCCGCGAGCCCGGCGGGCGCGAGGTGCGCGCGCCCGCGGCCGGCCTGCTGCTCTCCATTTCGCCGACCGACGGCAGCGCGCTGCTGGCCCCGCTCGGCGAGGAGGAGCCGGTCATCGGCCACGTGCGCGGCAGCGTGCGCGCGGTCGACGAGGCTGCCATCACCATCGAGGTGCCAGGCGCGCTGGTGCGCGGCGTGGGCGGCACCGGAGAGGCGGTCCACGGCGAGCTGGTGGTCGCGGTCCACGACCCGTTCGAGGAGCTGCGGGCGGCGGCCATCGACGTGGGCGCCACCGGCAGGATCGTGGTCGGCGGCTCGCGGGCCAGCGCCGAGACGCTGACCCGGGCGCGGGCGATGGGCGTGGCAGGCATCGTCCTGGGGGGCGTGCTCGACAAGGAGCTGCGCGACTTCGAGGCGATCCAGCGCCGGCGCCGCGAGATCGGCGGGCTGACCGGCTCGTTCGGGGTGATGCTGCTGGAGGGCTTTGGCAAGGTCGGCATCGACCCGCAGCGCTTCGCCTGGTTCCGCGCCCACGCCGGGCACGTGGCCAGCCTCTTCGGCTCCGAGGGCCTGCTCTACGTCCACGACGCGTCGCCGCCGCCCGGACGCCGCACGCTGCCGCGGGTCGGGGAGCGCGTGGTCGCCCATCGGCGCCCGTTCCAGGGACGCGCCGGCGTCCTGGTGGCCGAGCTGGAGGACCTGCACGCCACGCCATCGGGAATCCCCAGCCGCATGGGGCTGGTGCGCTTCGAGGACGGCCGGCTGGCCCCTGTTCCGCTCGCCAATCTCGAGGCCACCCTGCCCGTGCCACCTTCCGGCTGAGGCTGCGTATCCTTCCCTGCGTGGAACGATCCACCGCACCCCTGATCCACGGCGCGCTGTCCACCGCATCGGCCGCCGAGACGCGGGCCATCGGCGCCGCGCTGGGCCGCGCGGCGCGACCCGGCCTGGCGATCGCCCTGGTCGGTCCGCTGGGCGCCGGCAAGACCCAGCTCGCCAAGGGCGTGGCCGAGGGGCTTGGGGTGCGCAGCGTCGTGAACAGCCCGACCTTCATCCTCATGAACGAGCACGCCGGCCGGCTGCGGCTGTTCCACGTCGATGCATATCGGCTGGGCGACCCTGAGGAGGCACTGGCCGCCGGACTGCTGGACGAGCGCGAGGCCGATGGCGTCACCGTCATCGAATGGGCCGACCGGCTCGACGGGTGGCTGCCGCTCGACCGCCTCGACATCGAGATTCGACCGCTGGACGGAGCCGATGGCGAGACTGACCGCCGGGCGATCGCCTGGCAGGCGACGGGCGCGCTGAGCCGCGAGGTCGCCGCGCAGGCGTCGGAGGAGTGGGACCGGCCGTGATCGTCGGCATCGATTCTGCCTCGATGGACCTGTCGCTGGCCGTGGTGTCGCCCGACGGCACGCTGCTGGGCGAGGACGGCTGGTCGTCGGACCGTCGCCAGGGCCACGAGCTGCTGCCGCGCCTGCTCGCGCTCGTCGGTTCGACCGGCGTGGGCCTGGGGGAGCTGACGGGCATCGGGGTCGGCACCGGGCCCGGTTCGTTCACGGGGCTGCGGGTGGGGATGAGCATCGCCAAGGGCCTGGCCCTGGCGCTGCGCCTGCCGATCGTCGGCGCGCCGAGCCTGCAGGCCTGGCTCGCGTCGGAGCCGGACGCCGGCGCGGCGCTGGCCCGTGCCGGCTCACGCGACGGCTACCTGCTCGTCCGGGGCGAGGATGCGCCGCGGATCGTGGACCGCGACGAGCTCGTCTCCCGGCTCGATGGCGTTACCGTCGTTGCGCCGGTCGAGCTGGCGGCCGCGTTCGGGCTTGACCCGGGTCGCACGCGCCCGCCCCTCGGCGCCGCGTACCACGTCGCCCTGGAGGCGGCGCGCCGCGTGGCCTCCGGCCAGCCGGCGGACGACCTGGCGCGGCTGGAGCCCAGCTACCTGCGGGCGCCGCGCGGCATCGGCCAGATCAGGCACACGGAGGCCTGAGGATGGTGCTGGGGCTGGCGGTGCGCGTCGACGACATGCGGGTGAGCGACATCCCGGCGGTCCACGAGGTCGAGCGCCTGAGCTTCCGCACGCCCTGGCCGGCGTATGCCTTCGAGCAGGAGCTGACCGCCAATCGCCTGGCGCGCTACGTGGTGGCTCGCGCCGAGCTCGGGGATGGCTCGGAGCAGGTGGTCGGGTTCGCCGGCATCTGGCTGATGGTCGACGAGGCGCACATCACCACCTTCGGCGTGCATCCCGACTGGCGCCGGCGCGGCGTCGGGCGCCGGATGATGCAGCGCCTGCTGGAGCTTGCCGTCGAGCTCGGGGCTCGCCGCATGACCCTCGAGGTGCGGGTCGGCAACGAGGCGGCCAAGGCGCTCTATCGCGGCTACGGCTTCAACGTGGCCGGGCGGCGGCCGCGCTACTACACCGACGACGGCGAGGACGCCTACGTGATGACCACGCCGGCGCTCGACAGCTCGACCATGCGCGCGCTGCTCTCCGATGCGCGGCGCCGCGAGTCCGAGCAGGCGGACCGATGAGCGCTCCGCGCATCCTGGCCATCGAGACCAGCTGCGACGAGACCGGCGGGATCGTGCCCGAGGTCGCGGCACGCCAGCAGCTGCGCTGGATCGTTCCGACCGTCACGGCCGCGCTGGACGAGGCAGGCATCGGCTGGAAGGAGCTGGACGCGGTGGCGGTGACCTACGGGCCGGGGCTCATTGGCTCGCTGCTGGTCGGCGTGAACCTGGCCAAGGCGCTGAGCGTGGCGCACGATCTGCCATTGGTCGGCGTGAACCACATCGAGGGCCACATCTACGCCAACTGGCTGACCGATGGCCCGGCCTCCGAGCCGCTCCCGCCCGAGCCGCCCTTCCCGCTGCTGTGCCTGGTGGTGAGCGGCGGGCACACCCAGCTGGTGCTGATGGAAGATCACGGCGTCTACCGGCTGCTCGGCCAGACCGTCGACGACGCGGCCGGCGAGGCGTTCGACAAGGTCGGCCGGCTGCTCGGCCTGCCCTACCCGGGCGGCCCGGCGATCAGTGCCGCGGCCGCCGGCGCGACCGCCGCCACGCGTTTCCCGCGGGCGCGGACGGACGGTCGCTACGACTTCAGCTTCTCCGGCCTCAAGACCGCCGTGCTGCGCGAGGTGGGGGAGTACCGCCAGCGCGGCGAGGGCATCCCGGTCGACGGCCTGGCGGCGGCCTTCGAGGAGGCGGTGGTCGACGCCCTCGCGACCAAGACCGTGGCCGCCGCCGACGAGCTCGGCGTGGCGGCGGTGGCCCTGGGTGGCGGCGTCGCGGCCAACTCGGCGCTGCGTGCCGCGCTGCGCGCACGGCTGGGAGCGACGGGCGTGCCGCTGCTGGTTCCGCCGCCGGCGTGGTGCACCGATAACGGGGCGATGATCGGTGCTGCGGCCGGGTACCGCTTCCTGGCCGGCGAACGGGCCGACGCGTCTCTGGAGGCGATCCCGAACCTGGCGCTGCCCTGGCAGGACCGATGAGCGACCCGCTCGCTCCCGAGCGGCTGGCACCGCCGACGCCCGGCCAGCTGCGGCGTTTGATGGCGGCCGAAGGGCTCCGACCCCGCAAGGCGCTGAGCCAGAACTTCCTGACCGATGCCGGCGCGCTCGACGCGATCGTGGCCGCGGCCGACCTGGCGCCCGGCGACCGGGTGGTCGAGGTCGGGCCGGGCCTGGGCGTCCTCACCCGCCGGCTGCTGGCGGCCGGCGCATCGGTCCTGGCCGTGGAGCTGGACCAGCGCCTGGCGGCATGGCTGCGCCAGGAGCTCGGCGGCGTCCACGGCTTCGAGCTGGTGCAGGCCGATGCCCTGGCAATCCACCCCCGCGACCTGTTCGCCGACGGCGACTACAAGCTCGTTGCCAACATCCCGTACCACATCACCAGCCCGTTGCTGCATGCCTTCCTGGAGGGGCCACGCCCGCCGCAGCTCACCGTGCTGCTGGTGCAGGCCGAGGTGGCCGAGCGCGTGGCGTCGCCGCCCGGGGGCATGAGCTACCTGTCGGTCTTCGTGCAGAACATCGCGCGGGCCGAGGTCGTCGCCCGCGTCCCGGCCGATTCATTCGAGCCGGCCCCGGCGGTGGACTCGGCGATCCTGCGCCTGGTGCGCCGCGATGCGCCGGGTGTGCCGCCCGGGCCCGAACGCGAGGCATTCCATCGGATCGTGCAGGCGGGGTTCCGGCAGCGGCGCAAGCAGGTGCACAACGGCCTGGGCCGCGAGCTGCCCGTTCCGCCCGGCGCGGTCGATGCGGCGCTGGCCGGCTGCGGCGTCGATCGCGACCGCCGCCCGCAGACGCTGTCGGTGGACGAGTGGGCGTGTCTCGCGGCCCGGCTTGGGCCGATGCTGCCGGAGCCAGCAGCGGGCCGGGCCGAGGCCGGCGGATGACGCCGCTGCGCCTGGAAGCGCCCGCCAAGCTCAACCTGTCGCTGGCCGTCGTCGGGCGGCGCGCCGACGGCTACCACGAGCTGCTGAGCGAGATGGTTCTGCTCGACCTGGCCGATCGTCTGCTGCTCATGCCGGGCAGCAGCGGCCTGCGCGTGGAGCGGCTGGCGCAGGACGCGGGCGAGGTGCCCGCCCTCGCCGAGCAGAACCTCGCCTGGCGCGGGCTGGTGGCGGCCCTCGGCGGGGCGCCGGACCTGGCCTGCCTCTCCCTCGAGAAGGCGATCCCGGCGGGCAGCGGCCTCGGCGGCGGCTCGTCGGATGCCGCCGCGGCATGGCGGCTGGGGCGGCAGTGGCGCGGGCTGGCGGACCAGGCCGATGACGCGATGCTCGCCCGGCTCGCGAGCCTCGGCGCCGACGTGCCGTTCTTCGCCGCGGGCGTGGCTGCGGCACGGGTCGAGGGCATCGGCGAGCGGGTGACGCCGCTGCCCACGCCTGAGGGCGGCGACCACGTGCTGCTGGTCCACCCGCCGTTCAGCCTCTCGACGGCGGCCGTCTTCGCCGAGCTGCGCCCGGCGGAGTGGTCGCGCGACGCGGTCCCCGGCCGCAATGACCTGCTGGCGCCGGCGCGACGGCTGCGTCCCGAGCTCGACGCCATCCTGCGGCTGGCCACCGCCGCCGGCGTGGCGCCGCAGCTCACCGGCAGCGGCCCGACCGTCTTCGCCCGCTCCGATG
>DASURX010000171.1:0-11201 GCA_036375355.1 Candidatus Limnocylindria bacterium | reverse complement strand
CCCAACCTGACGGTCGCCGAGAACATCGCGATCGCCGAGCAGCTCGCCGAGGGCGGGCGTGGCGTGCGGCCTGCGGCGCAGCGTCGACGGGCGCGCGCCGTCGTGGAGCGGGTCGGGGTGACGCTCGACCTCGACGCTCGCGTCGAGGAGCTCTCCGTCGCCGATCGCCAGCTGACCGCCATCTGCCGCGCGCTGGCGCGAGACGCGCGGATCATCTTCATGGACGAGCCGACGACGGCCCTCACCTGGCGCGAGGTGAAATCTCTCTTCCGCATCGTGGAGGCGCTGCGCGAGAGCGGCGTGGCGCTCGTCTTCGTCAGCCACAAGATCGAGGAGGTGCTTGGCATCTCCCAGCGGATCACCGTTCTGCGAAATGGCGCGGTCGTCGTCAGCGGCGAGGCCAGCGCCTTCGACCGGCCCACCCTCATCCACGCCATGACGGGTCGAGACCTGACCGATACGGGCCCATCCAACGGGCACGTCGCGGAGGCGCAGCCGATGCTGCAGGTCGAGGGCCTATCGCTGCGGGGCGGCTTCGAGGACGTGTCGCTCACCGTGCACCCCGGGGAGATCCTGGGCGTCACCGGCCTGCTCGGTTCCGGTCGGACCGAGATCGCCGAGGCGCTGTTCGGGATCCGTCCCGCCGACGCGGGGACGATCCGGGTCGAGGGCCGCGAGGTCACGATCCGGTCGGTGCGCGAGGCGATCGAGGCCGGCATCGGCTACGTGCCCGCCGACCGACTGCTCGAGGGCCTCTTCCTCGACCAGTCGATCGAGAGAAACGTGATCGCGGGCAACGTCGACCGCCTGGTCGGCCGCTTCGACCTCCTACGCCGCGGGGCCGCTTCCGAGCTCGTGCGACGGTCCGTCGCCGACCTGCGCGTGCGCATGGCGTCCGCCCAGGCGCGGGCACGGAGCCTGTCCGGTGGGAATCAGCAGAAAGTGGTGCTGGCGAAGTGGCTCGCGCGGGGGCCGCGCATCCTGATCCTGAACAGCCCGACCGTGGGCGTCGACGTCGGCTCGAAGCACGAGATCCTCGAGATGCTGCGCTCGCGAGCCGGGGGCGGAATGGCCATCATCGTCATCTCCGATGACGTGCCCGAGCTGCTGGCCGTCTGCCACCGGGTGGTGGTCGTGCGGCGAGGCCGGCTGGTCGCCGCGCTTGCCGGCGAGACGCTCACCGAGTCCACCATCCTGGGCGAGCTGGCAGCGTGAACGGCATGCGGCGGGCGCTCGCGCGAGTGCCGTGGAACCGGCTGCGCGGCGAGAACAACGAGGGCATCCTGGTCCTCTCGATCGTCGTGCTGGCCGTGGTGGTCGGGAGCCTTTCGCCCCGCTTCTGGACGCTCAGCACGCTCCTGAACGTCGGGACCAACTCCCTGGAGAACGTCGTCTTCGCCATGGCCGTGCTGATCGTCATCGTCTCGGGCGGGATCGACGTCTCGTTCATGGCGATCGGCATCTTCGCCGGCTACGCGGTGATCGTTCTCACCAACGCGACCGGGTTCGGCGCGGATAACGCGTGGATCGGCTTTGGTGTGGCGGCGGTCATCGGCCTC
This sequence comes from Candidatus Limnocylindria bacterium, assembly GCA_036375355.1. Taxonomy (GTDB): domain Bacteria; phylum Chloroflexota; class Limnocylindria; order QHBO01; family QHBO01; genus DASURX01. The sequence continues at coordinate 9,642 of DASURX010000171.1, read as the reverse complement.
GGGCTCGGCGCCCTCAACGCGCTCGCCGTGGCCGGCCTGCGGCTGCCGACCCTGATCGCCACGCTCGGCACGCAGGGAATCATCCGCGGCACGATGCTGGCCTTCATCGGCCGCAAGGTGCTGCCCGACTACCCGCCCGGCATCGACCAGCTCTCGACCACGTACCTGGTGACGGCGCACGACCAGATCCAGACGCGCCTCAGCGTGCTGATCATCCCGTCCATCCTGATCTGCATCGCGGTCAGCCTGCTCCTGCGCTACACGCTGACCGGGCGCGGCATCTTCGCCATCGGCGGGGACCCGGAGGCCGCGCGCCGGGCAGGCTTCCCGGTGGTCGGCATCAAGGTCTTCATCTACCTGCTGGCCGGCGTGCTGGCCGCCACGGCCGGGATGATGCACGTCACCCAGGTCCGACTCGCCAACCCGTACGAGCTTGTGGGCGGTGAGCTGGACGTCATCGCCGCCGTCGTGCTCGGCGGCGCATCGATCTTCGGCGGCAAGGGGTCCGTCAGCGGCACCGTCCTGGGCGTCGTGCTGATCGCGATGATCAAGAGTTCGCTGGTTTTGATTGGCGTACCCGGGGCCTGGCAGCGAGCGGCGGTCGGCGCGCTGCTGCTCATCGGCGTCTCCGCCCAGGCCCTGGCCGCGGCCAGCCGGCGGCGACGCGCGGTCGTGCTCACCGAGGAGCCGGCATGAGCCGGCTGCCGCTCGAGGACCTGCGATCCCTGCTGGCCGAGCGGAGCCTGGTCCGCCTGATCGCAGTGGCCATCGGCGTCTTCGTCCTGTTCTCCGTGCTCGCCAGCCCCTACTTCTTCAGCGTCATCAACTTCCAGTCGATGGGCTTCCAGGTCGCGGAGGTGGGCCTCCTGAGCCTTGCGGTCATGCTCTCGATGCTGACCGGAGGCATCGACCTGTCGATCGTGTCGATCGCCGCCGTCGCCTCGCTGGTGACCGCCCAGCTCTTCCGGGCCACCGACGCCCAGGCCGCGACCGGCATGCTGGCGATCGGGGAGACCGTCGCCTTCATGGCGGTCGGCCTGCTGGTGGGGACCGCCTGCGGCGTGCTCAACGGCCTGCTCATCACCCGGGTCCGCATCACGCCCATCCTGGCCACGCTGGGAACCATGCAGCTCCTCAACGGCCTGGCGATCGTGTTGACCGGCGGCGAGGCGCTGTACGGCATGCCCGACGCGTTCCTCACGATCGGCACCGGCAACCTGCTGGCCGTCCCGATCCCGGTTATCGTCCTGCTGCTGGCCGCGGTGCTGACCGCAGCCTTCATCAACCGCACCGGCACCGGCCTGCGGCTCAAGCTGGTGGGAGCCAACCCGGTGGCGGCCCGCTACTCGGGCCTGAACAACGACCGGGTGCTGATGATGACCTACATCGCCAGCGCGCTGCTGGCGTCGGTCGCGGGCGTGATCATCGCCGCGCGTTCGGCGAGCGCATCGGCCGATTACGGGGCCTCGTACGTGCTGCTCTCGATCGTCATCACCATGCTCGCCGGGGTGAACCCCAACGGCGGCTACGCCACGGTGACGGGCGTGGTCATCGCCGCCTTCACGCTTCAGATGGTCGCGAGCGGGATGAACCAGATCGGCTGGAACGCCTTCCATTACCTGATCGTGCAGGGCGTCATCCTCATCGCCGTCATCGGCCTGAACACCCTGACCGAGGAATACGACCTGTTCGCCTGGATCCGCCGCCTTCGGGCGCGAAGCCCGGACGACGCCAGTCCCCCGCCCGGGCCGGATCGGCCCGGTGCCGAACCGGTCCCGCCCACCGAAACCTGACCCGAGTCGCCTCGGCCCGCACCACGCACGCCGCATTGCCGCCACTGGCGGAGGAGAACGACGACATGAAGAAGCTGATCAATGATCCGGAGCAATTCGTCGACGAGATGCTCGACGGGCTGCTGGCCGCGCACCCCGACCAGCTCAAGTCCGCATCCGACGACAACCGCGCGCTGGTCCGGTCCGATGCGCCGCTGGACGGCAAGGTCGGCATCGTCACCGGTGGCGGCTCCGGCCACCTGCCTGTCTTCCTGGGCTACGTGGGCCGCGGGCTGTGCACCGGCGTGGCCATCGGCAACGTTTTCTCCTCGCCGTCATCCGAGCAGGTGCTGAGCGCGACGCGCGCCTCGTCCGGCGGGGCCGGGGTCCTGTACCTGTACGGCAACTACGGCGGAGACGTCCTCAACTTCGACCTCGCCGGCGAGCTCGCCGAGGCGGACGGCATCCCGATCCGCACCGTGCTCGTGACCGATGACGTGGCCTCCGCGCCGCCGGAGCGCGCCGCGGACCGCCGCGGCATCGCGGGCCTGTTCTACGCGTACAAGTGCGCAGGCGCCGCCGCGGAGCGGGGCGATGATCTCGACGCGGTTGCCGACTCGGCCACGGCGGCCGTGGCGGCCACGAGGACGATGGGCGTCGGCCTCTCGCCGACCATCCTGCCCGCCGCCGGCAAGCCGACCTTCGAGCTTGGCGAGGGCGAGATGGAGATCGGGATCGGCATCCACGGCGAGCCCGGCGTCCACCGCGGCGTGCTGGAGACGGCCGATGCCGTGACCGAGCGGCTGGTGACCGCCATCGTCGACGATCTCGGCCTGGGCGCCGGCGACAGCGTGTCCGTCCTGGTCAACGGCCTCGGCGCGACGCCCCTCGAGGAGCTGTACATCCTCTACCGTCGCGCGGCCCAGATGCTCGGCCAGCGCGGGGTCGAGATCCATCGGCCCTACATCGGCGAGTTCGCGACCAGCCTCGAGATGGCGGGCGCCTCCATCTCGGTCATGCGGCTCGACGAGCGCCTGACCGCGCTGCTGGATGCCCCGGCCCGGTCGCCATTCTTCCAGCAGTGAACGGCTCCGAGCTCGTCGCGCTGCTGGACCGGGCGCTCGGACGGCTGGCGACCAGCCGCGACGAGCTGCGCGACCTCGACGCGGCCATGGGCGACGGCGACCTGGGCATCACGGTCGGCAAGGCCTGCGAGGCGGTGCGAGCCAGGCTTCCGGAGCTGGCCGACCCGACGCCCGCCAGCGTGCTGCGCACCGCCGGCGCGCAGGTGGCCAGCGCCAACCCGTCGACGATGGGAGCCCTGGCGGGCGGCGCCCTGCTGGCCGCGGCGAAGGCCGTCGGCGAGGCCGAGTCGCTGGATCGCGACCTTGCCGTGGCGGCGCTGCGAGCCGCCCAGGAAAGCATCGCGACGCGCGGCAAGTCCGCCATCGGGGACAAGACGATCCTGGATGCCATCGCGCCGTCGCTTGTGACGCTGGAGGAAGCTGCCGCATCAGGCGGCCCGGTCGAGCCGGTGCTGGACGCCATGATCGAGGCCGCCCGCCGCGGCGTCGAGGAGACCGCGGCGCTGCAGTCGCGGCGGGGGCGCGCCTCGTGGCTGGGCGAACGCAGCAGCGGCCACCCCGATCCGGGCGCCACCGCCTATCTGCGCCTCCTGGAGGCGCTTCGCACCTGCTGGAGGCCGGGAGAGCCATGAAAGCCGTCATTCTGGAGGCCTGCGCCCCCATCGAGGAGCAGCCCCTGCGCATCGTCGAGATCGATCGCCCGCGCCCGGGGCCGGGTCAGCTCGTCATACGCGTCACAGCCTGCGGGGTGTGCCGATCGAACCTGCACATGATCGAGGGAGACTGGCCCGGCGTCCCGAGCACCTTCCCGATGATCCCCGGGCACGAGGTCGTCGGCGTGGTCGACGAGCTGGGCGAGGGCGCCGACTGGATGACGGTCGGCGATCGCGTTGGGGTTCAGCCGCTGTGGTCGACCTGCGGGCGGTGCGAGTACTGCCTGGGCGGACGCGAGCAGCTCTGCCAGACCAAGCAGATCACCGGCGAGACGGTTCAGGGCGGATACGCGGAGTACATGCTCGCCGATGCCCGCCACACCCATCGGCTGCCGGACGAGCTTGAGGACGTTGCCGCCGCCTCGCTGTTCTGCCCCGGCATCACCGCCTACGGATCGGTCCTCAAGGCGCGGCTGGATCCGACCAAGCGCGTGGCGGTGTTCGGCGTGGGCGGCGTGGGACACGTCGTCCTGCAGATGGCGCGGCTGTGGGGCGCCTCGGTGGTGGCGGTGACGCGCGGGGCTCAGCACCTGGCGCTGGCTGAGGAACTCGGCGCGGAGCGGGCGATCGACGCATCACGCGAGGATCCGATCGCCGAGCTGCAGGCGATGGGCGGAGCCGATGCCAGCATCGTCTTCGCGCCCAGTGCGACGTTCATCGGCCAGGCACTGGAGGCAACCAAGCCGGGCGGGACGGTCGTGCTCGGCGTCAACGGCCGGTTCGACCGCTTCCCGTTCGCCAACGAGAAGACCGTCGTCGGCTCGCTGCTTGGGACTCGCCGCCAGATGGACGAGGTGCTGGCGCTTGCCGCGGCGGGCAAGATCCGGATCGTCCACGAGCAGCACCCGCTCGAGGAGGCGCAGGAGACGCTCGCTCGGTTGAAGCGCGGCGAGATCGAGGCCCGTGCGGTCCTCACCCCCTAGCGCCAGGGGCGAGCTTCCGCTGCATCGCCGGCTCGGCTTCGTGCCCGGTGCGGTGATCTTCGACATGGACGGCGTGCTGGCGGACACCGAGCCGATGAACCAGCGCGCCCAGGACGAGGTCCTGGCGCGCCACGGGGTGTCGCTGACCGACGCCGAGTACGCGACGCTCATCGGCCTCTCGAACGGCGCGACCTGGCGCTGGCTGATCGACCGCTTCGGGCTGTCCGGTACACCGGCCGCGCTCGCCGCGGAGTACGTGGCCGCGCTGCGCCCCGCGATCTCGGAGGGCCTTCATCCGGCGGCCGGCGTGGTCGAGCTCATCGCCCAGCTCACCGACGCCGGCACTCGCCTGGGTCTGGCCTCGTCGTCGCCACGCGGTGCGGTGGACGCCGTCACGGAGGCCCTCGGCCTCAGCGGCGCCTTCGGAGCCGTTGTCTGCGACGAGGACGTCACCAACGGCAAGCCGGCGCCGGACCTCTTCCTGCTGGCGGCCGCGCGGCTGAGCGTTGCGCCGGAACGCTGCGTGGTCATCGAGGACTCCCTGCATGGCCTCGAGGCCGCGGCGGCCGCCGGGATGACGGCAATCGGCCTGCGCACCCGCTACAACCGGGCGGCGCGGTTGAAGGCACCCCACGTCGTGGAGTCGCTGGCCGAGCTGATCTGAGTCCTTAGGCAGCGACCTCCACGAGAGGAGCCTCGGGATCGGCCAGGACGGCAGGGTCCACGCGCTCGCCGCCGTCGACGATCGCGGCCAGCTCCGTGCCGCGGTCCCAGATGTTCGCGTTCATGGCGCCGATCACCCGGCCGTCGCGCAGCCAGAAGGCGAGGAACTCGCGTGCCGCCAGGTCGCCGCGGATGACGACCTCGTCCCAGCCTCGCAGCCATCCTCGCGCCTCCATGCCCAGGTCGAACTGGTCGGAGTAGAAGTAGGGTGTTCGCTCGTACGCCTCGTCGGCGCCGAGCATGTTGCGGGCGGCCAGTGCCCCCTGCTTGCGCGCGTTGTCCCAGTGCTCGACCCGCAGCCGAGCGGCGTAGCGCGGATGCCAGGCCGCGGCGACATCGCCGGCGACGTACACGGCCGGATCCGACGTGCGCAGCCGCTCGTCCACCGCGACGCCGCCCTCGGCGACCTCCAGGCCGGCCCGGCGCGCCAGCTCGACGCGCGGGATCGCGCCCACGCCCACGACCACGAGGTCGGCGGGGATGATGCGATCGCGCTCCAGCCGAACGCCGGAGACCGCCGTGCGGCCGGCGAAGCCGGTGACGTTACCGGTCACCAGCTCGACCCCGTTGGACCGGTGCAGCTCCGCGTAGACACGGCCCAGCTCAGGGCCGAGGACATGCTCGAGCGGCAGCGGCAGGCTCATGACCAGCGTCACCGCGAGGCCGAGCTGCCGCAGCGAGGCGGCGACCTCGGTGCCGATCCAGCCGCCGCCGACAACCACGATCCGCTCCGCGGTTGCGGCCATTCGCCGGATCGCGTCCGCATCGTCCAGCGTGCGGAGGGTCAGCACGTTCTGCAGGTCGCCGCCCGGCACGGCGATGCGGCGCGCGGTCGCGCCGGTGGCCAGCAGCAGCCGGTCGTACGCCAGCTCGCCGCCGTCGGCCAGGGTCACGCGCCGCGCGCGACGGTCGATCGTCACCGCCCGCGCTCCCCGCAGGAGTTCGATGCCCTGGCTCTCGTACTCCGCGGCGGGACGGACGAGGGCCTTTTCCATCGGCACCTCGCCGCGCAGGTACTCCTTGGAAAGCTTCGGCCGCTCGTAGGGCAGGTGCGCCTCCTCGCCGACCAGGGCGATGCTGCCGGCGAACCCGGCCTTGCGCAGGGCGAACGCGGCCGACGCTCCGGCCAGGCTTGCGCCGATGATGACCACGCGGTCCATGACGATCTCCCTCTAGCTGGTGCGCCGATAGCGCAGGAACAGGTGGTCGTCCACCCGGGTGACCGAGATCAGGCGCCACCACGGCGCGGTGTCCACGTCGAACCCGACTCCCTCGACCAGGCCCAGGCGTCCGACCGCCGGCGAACGGCCCGCGACCTGCGGCGCCAGGGTCAGGAAGAGCTCGTCCACGGCCTCGGCCGCCAGCAGCTGGGCCAGCAGGTGCGGGCCGCCCTCGCACAGCAGCAGGCGAACTCCCCGGGCCGATAGCGCGGCCATGAGATCGCCGACCGACGATGCTTCCATGACCTCGACGTTCGGCGGCAGCGGTGCGGGCGGCCTGACGCCGCCGGGCGAGGCGATGAGCACCGGGATAGCCGGATCCGAAAGCCCGGGGTGACCCGGGTCGAGCCGGCCGGATCGCGTCATCACGACGGTGGTCGGCTGCGCCGCCAGGCCACGGGCCCGGCGCACCTCGGCCAGCTCGGCAGCGGCGGCGGGGTAGACGTCACCCGGCGTCCAGCGCTCGTCGGACGCCCCACGCACGGTGCCCGCGCCGACCAGCACCGCATCCGCGTGTGCGCGCAGGTAGCCCATCAGGAAGCGATCCGGCCCGAACGAGCCGCTGATGGCGCTGCCTCCAGCCGCCCCGGGGACGCCGTACGAGACGACGCCGTCCAGGGTCGAGACGAAGTTGACGATGACGGTCGGGCGGTCGTCGCGTCGCGGGAAGCGGAGGGTCCCGCCGTACGCCGCGCTCGGCGCGTCCTCGACCGGTCCCAGCGCGGCGGCCGCGGACCAGAGCGCCTCGAACGCCGGCAGCCGGGTAATGACGGTCATCGTCGGCCCCCGGCGCGCAACCCGGCCAGGTCGTAGAACTCGCTGCGCAGCGCCGGGTCGCGCTCGTAGACGCCGCGGAAGGCGGTCGTGCGGGTGACGGGCTCCCGCTCCCGGACGCCGCGCATCTGGGTGCACAGGTGCTGCGCCTCGAGGTACACCGCCACGCCGTGGGCGGCGAGCATGTCGTTCAGGGCATCGGCCGCCTGGTGGGTCATCCGCTCCTGGACGCCGAAGCGGGCGGTCACCAGCCGCACCAGCCGAGTCAGCTTGCTGATGCCGATGATCTGCTCGTGCGCCACGTAGCCGATGTAGGCGGTGCCCAGGAAGGGCAGCGCGTGGTGCTCGCACAGGGCGTGGAAGGGTATCGGTCCCTCGACCACCTGTGCCAGCTCACAGTTGGCGTCGCCGTGGCACTCCGTCTCGAAGACGGTCAGCAGCTTCGGATCGCCGTCGTATCCGCTCGTGACATCGACCAGGGCCTGGAGGTGGCGGCGCGGCGTGGCCTCGGTCGCCGGCGTGGCGAGGTTCATTCCCAGCGCGCCGAAGATCTCCGCCAGGTAGCTCTCGTACCGCCGACGCTGCTCACCGGTCAGCGGGCGGCGCTCCCCGGCGGGGTCGCGGCGGTCGGTGAGGAGGATGGGCGCGGCCGGGGAGGCGGCGGTCGGCGGTGTCATCGGGGCTCCTTCTAGTGATAATCCTCACTAGTAATAGAGCATTTGCCCGCCGGGCGCAAGTACGCGCCTCCTAGCCACCGGAAACGAACGCCTCGTCCTCGACGGTAAAGGCGCTGGTGCAGACGAGGCCCCAGAACGTCGTCAGCCCCGCGTTCGTGATCCGACCGTATACCCAACCGCTGCGGGTGTAGGGACGGAACCGGTCGACCCAGTCGCTGGAGAAGCCCAGGAAGTTCCGGTTGACCGTCCCGGTGGTGCGGCGCGACATGTTGTGCCAGCTCCCCGAGTAGGACGCGAAGACGAACGGTCCCATCGTTGACGTGATCTCGGCCCGCCACTGCAGGTAGCCGCCCCCGGCGTTGGCCAGCGTCAGGCTGACGCTGCCGCAGTTGCCGCTGACGCTGCTTTGGGGGCTGACGCTGGTCTGGGCGCTGACGTTGTTCCGGAGAGTGCCGCTGCCGCTGGGCGCCTGTCCGATGCCGCACACCGCGTAACGGCGCAGGAGCGCCACGGCCAGCTGCCCCGACGGCAGGGCGCTGCAATCCACGCTGAGCGGAACGGCCAGGTGCGCGGTTGGGATGGTGGCGTCGGGCGGCGCGGCGGCCGCCGGCGGACCGGCGCCGATGGAGAGGCTCAGGGAGGCGGCCAGGCTGAGTAAACGGCGCTTCACGGGTACCTCCTCCAGCGCAGGGCGACGTGGTGGGCCTGCCGCCCTTGCCCACCTCACTCGGGTGAGGCTGGCGGCCGTCCGGAGCGCGGGATGCTGGCCGGGGTGTGCTTACTGCGCGGTTACCGGCGGCTTACCGGCGGCGCACTATCCTCCGGCCATGCTCGAGGATCCACAGCTCGATCTCGGCCGGCTGGCTCGCGAGGTGCGCGAGGCGTATGGCCTGGACGCTCGGTCGTTCGAGCTGCGGCGCGGCCATGATCTATTCAGCGTCGCGTACCGCATCGATACCGATATCGGACCGCGCTTCCTGAAGGTCCTCCTGCGGCGGCCCGCCGCGACGCCGCTCGCCGTCCCCCGCGCCATCAAGGAGGCGGGCATCAGCGCGGTGGTGCCGCCGATCCCCGCTATCGGCGGCTCCCTCGCCCACGCCACGGCCGACGGCAGCTCGCTCGTCCTGTACCCCTACGTGGCCGGAAGCAACGCGGTGTCGCGCACCATGAGCGCCGACCAGTGGCGCGGGTTCGGCGCCGCGCTGCGCGCGGTGCACGACAGCCCGCTGGCCGCACGATTCCGCGGGTTGCTGCCGGCCGAGCCGTTCGCGATGCCGTGGGCGCCGGATCTCCGCCGGATCCTTGCCGTCGGCGCCGATCCGCCGCTGCGCTCGGGGGCGGCCGCGCGCATGGCAGCGCTGCTCGGGGAGCGGGCAAAGGTCCTCGAGCGCATGCTCCGCCGAGCGGAGGAGCTCGCGGGGCGACTGCGCCATCGGCCTTGCGAGCGCGTGCTGTGCCATGCCGACATCCATGCCGCGAACCTGCTGGTGGCCGATGACGGCCGCGTCCTGATGGTGGACTGGGACGGACCGATGCTCGCGCCGCGCGAGCGCGACCTGCTGTTCGTCATCGGCTCGCGGATCGCGCGGCGGGTCGAGCCCCAGGAGGAGGCCTGGTTCTTCGAGGGCTACGGGCCGGTCGAGATCGATCCCGAGGCCCTCGTCTTCTTCCGCCACGAGCGGATCCTGGAGGACGTGGCGATCGACGCGGAGAGCATCCTCAGCGACCCGCGCCGCGACGAGGCGGCGGCGCTGG
>DASURX010000170.1:0-20314 GCA_036375355.1 Candidatus Limnocylindria bacterium | reverse complement strand
GAACGTGGCCTCGGTCACCGCGACCAACCATGCTCAGCTGAACCCGAGCGACAGCACGACCGTTGAATGCCCGGGCCTGAACATCAAGAAGACCGCGGGTCCGAGCCCGATCGATGCGGGCGCGGATGCGAGCTTCACGGTGACGGTCTGGAACGTTGGCCCCGGCACGGCGTTCGACGTCGTGGTCGAGGACACCCTGCCGGCCGGCGTCGACTGGGATGCCCCGGTCGTGGTCGGCGGCAACGGCGACGAGTGCTCCGTGGCCAGCAGCCTGGTGGACGGTGGCGTGGTCCAGGAGTCCTTCACGTGCGACCTCGGCGACCTCGCCGCCGAGGAGTCGGTCGATATCACGATCTCCGGCACGACGACCCGCGACGTCTGCGGCGAGCTGACCAACGTTGCCACGGCTGAGGCCAGCAACAACGATCAGGTTGGTCCCGCCGAGGCATCGGTCCTGGTCAAGTGCCCGACGGTCGAGATCGTCAAGGTCAACAACCAGCCGAACCCGGTCCTGCCGGGGACGGTGGTCTCCTACACCCTGACCGTGACCGTCGATGACGGCCCGGCCAACGACGTCGTCGTGAACGACGTGCTACCGCTCGGCCTGGATGCTCCGACGAGCATCAGCGACGGCGGCACGTACAGCGGCGGCACGCGGACCATCACCTGGAACCTGGGCGACCTGGCAGACGGCGACTACGAGCTGTCCTACCAGGCCGCGGTGAGCGCGGGGGTCGCGCACGGCGCCGTCCTGACCAACGTCGCGGTCGTGACCAGCCCGAACAGCCAGTGCCCGGATGCCGAGAACGTCGCCGACGAGTGCGACGACGACTCGACGGTCACGACCCGGGTCCCGACCCTGGTCATCGACAAGGCGGCTGACACCGAGATCGTGCACTTCGTGTTCGATCCGCAGGGCAACGTCAAGTCCGTGACCCCGGCGCAGGTGACATGGACGCTCACCTACACGCTGACCAACGGACCGGTCACCAACGCGGTGATCACCGATCCGCTGCCCAGCTTCCTGGAGTTCGTGAGCGCTTCGAATGGCGGCGCCTACAACGCGGCCACGCGGACGATCACCTGGAACCTCGGGACGCTGAGCACCAGCGGCAGCGTGACCTTCGTGTCGACGGTCGACTCCGACGCACCGGAGACCGCTCCGATCGTCAACGTGGCGACCATCGACTCGACCGAGACGGCGCCCGACAGCGGGCAGGACTCGATCCGGATCACCTCCGAGAGCGAGCTGGCCGGCAATCCGACGCCGAAGCCATCGGTCCCGAACACGGCACTCCTGTTCGGCCCCTCCGGCGACCCCATCCAGGTCCCGGTGGAGCTGCTGGTGGTGCTCCTGGTCGGTTCCCTTGGCGCGCTCACCTTCGTGAACGTGAGGGCCAACCGCCGCCGGCGGTAGGCGTTCGAAGGCCGATGGGTTGGCGAGCTCGCTGACCCATCGGCAATCAGCCAGCCCCCCTGGCAGGGACGGGATGGAGGTTCGCCTCCATCCCGTCCTCTGATGTCAGGCCGATGGCGCGGCCGCGTCCGCGGGCCGCGTCGCGTCAGTTCTGGGCGTTCCCGTCCTGGTCGGTGAGATCGGGCGCAGGTGCACCGCTGGCCTGCGACTGTGCCGTGGCCGCCGGGGCCGGGGTGGCCTGCGGGGGACGCGAGGGTCGGGCCGATGGCGCGGCGGATGGTGATTGATCGGCGGTCGTCGGGGGCGGAACCGAGCCGTTCCCGCCGCTGCCTGCCCCGCTGCCCGCGCTCCCCTTGCCGTTGCCGTGCGCTGCGTTCGGGCCGTTGCCGCGTCCCGGCGCCCCAGGCCCGGTCGTCGACGCCTCGAGCGCCGTGCGCAGACCCGGCCGCGCCGCCTCGGGCGCGGTGAGGAGCAGCTGCTCGATGACCGCCACGTGGCGGTGGATCTCGGCGAGCTCCGTGCCGCTGACCGTCACCGCGTAGCCCTCGACGCGTCGCTCAGCGGCGGTGACCTGCGCCGCAGCCGTCTCGACCCGGGACCACGCTCCCGCCCGGGCCAGCACCTCGACCTCGTCAAGGCGCTCGTCCAGCGCCAGCACGGCGAGGTAGCCGCGCATCGAGGCGGGCGCGATCTGCATCCGGATCTCCTCGAGCCGCAGCTTGAGGGAGTAGAGGGCGTCGCCCGGCAGCGCCTGCTGCGACGCGGCTCCGGCACCGGTGACCGAGACGGCCAGCCCGACGGAGGCGTACAGCGTCGCCCGTCCCAGCCTGCCCATCTGCCGGGAGCGGGGAGCGGTGCGGATCAGCCCCTCCCTGGCGGCGACGTGACGGTTCAGGATCTCGCCCCGCAGCCGGCGCCGGAAGAGCGGATCCGGCTCGAGGCGCGCAATCGTGCGCTGCAGGCGCGCGACGAGCGCGGGGTCGAGCTCGGTGAGCATCAGCGTGCCGTTCGCGCCGCTCATCGGTCGTCCTCCGCGCGCGCTTCATCGCTCCCGAGGCGGCGGCGCAGCGCACCGATGGCGCGGAACGTGAGGCCACGCACGGTCCCCGCCTGACGCCCCATCACACGGGCCGCCTCCTCGGCCGAGAGGCCCGCCGCGAAGCGCAGGGCCAGGGCTTCCTGCTGGTCCGCGGTGAGCGACGAGATCGCCTGCCGCAGCTCGCGGATGTCCTCGCCACGGACGGTGATGGCATCCAGCGCCTCGTCGTGGCTCTCCGCCTCGTCGGGGAGGGGCTCGTGCGCACGGCTGCGGCGCACGTGGTCGATGACGGCATTCCGCGCGATGCGGAAGACCCACGCCTCGAAGGGGCGGCCGCGCGGGCGGTAGCGCGGCAGGCTGGCCACGATTCGCTCGAAGACGAGCTGGGTCAGGTCCTCGGCGTCCTCGCGTCGGCGCACGCGGACGACCACGTAGCGGTAGATCGGGTCGACGAGCTGGTCATACAGCCGTCCCACCGCGTCGATGTCGCCGGCAGCGGCGGCCGCGGCCAGCTCGTCCAGCGTGGCATTCGGCGCGACGCCGGCCACGGCATCGAGCCCGGCTCCGTCGACTGCCGGGCGCAGCGAGGCTTCACGGAGGGCCTGGGTCAGGAACGCGTTGAGGGGTCGCTCGCGCATCGGGGTCGGGGCCTTTTCGCTTCAGGGCAGCCGCAAGCGGATGGGTGGTGGCAAACGTACCATCCGCGACCGTTCGCGGATAGCCCCACGGTGCCTGCGGGCACCGTGGCATCGGCCTAGATCAGGGCCAGCTCGCGGCCGACCGTCTCGAAGGCGGCCAGGCAGGTCTCCAGCTCGTCGCGTGTGTGCTCGGCGGTGACGATGGTGCGTACCCGCGAGCGGTCGTCCGGCACCGTCGGGAAGCCGATCCCCTGCGCGAACACGCCCTCCTCGAACAGGCGGTCCGAGAGCTTCATGGCCAGGGCGCCGCTGCCCGCGATGACCGGGGTGATGGGGGTCTCTGACTGGCCGATGTCGAACCCGAGCCCTGCCAGACCTGCCTTGAAGAACCGCGTGTTCTCCCACAGCCGCTCGATCAGCTCGGGCTCGTCCTCCAGCACGTCGATCGCCGCCAGGCAGGCGGCCGCCACGGCCGGCGGATGCGAGGTCGAGAAGAGGAACGGCCGCGCCCGATGCTCCAGCACCGTGCGCAGCGTGGCCGGACCGGCGACGTACCCGCCCAGCACGCCGATCGCCTTCGACAGTGTCCCGACCTGGACGTGCACCCGGCCGTGAAGGTCGAAATGGTCCACGCTGCCCCGCCCGTTGCGGCCGAGCACGCCCGACGCGTGGGCGTCGTCGACGTAGACGATGGCATCGGCCTCCTCCGCCGCCTCGACGATCTCCGGCAGCCTGGCGATGTCGCCGTCCATGCTGAACACGCCGTCGGTGATGACCAGCACCGTGCGCTCGGCCCCGCCCGGTGCGTCACGCACCTCGCGCAGCGCGCTGCGCAGGCCGTCCATGTCGGCGTGCGGAAAGATCCTGCGCTCCGCCTTGGTGAGACGGATGCCGTCGATGATGCTGGCGTGGTTCAGCGCGTCGGAGACGATCACCGCGCCCTCGGGGGCCAGGATCGGGATGACGCCGGTGTTGCAGGTGAAACCCGACTGGAAGGTGAGCACCGCCTCCACGTGCTTGAAGCCGGCCAGCCGCGCCTCCAGCTCCTCGTGCAGGCTCATCGTGCCGGCGATCGTCCTGACCGCCCCGGAGCCGGCGCCGAACTCGCGGACCGCGCGCTCGGCAGCCTCCATGAGTCGCGGGTGCGTGTTCAGGCCCAGGTAGTTGTTGCTGGACAGCGTGATGACCTCCTTGCCGTCGATCACGCATCGGCTCTTCTGCTGGCTCTGCACGACCCGAAGGCGGCGGAAGAGGCCCTTGGCCTTGAGCTCGTCGATCTCGCCCTCCAGGAAGGCGAGTGGGTTCCTGGAGCGGGCGGTGGGCGAGGCAGGTGTCGTGGAGGTGGCGTCCATGGGGGCATTATCCGCCGCGCCGTGGCAGGCGTTCGCACTACGGCGCGGGTCAGGGCAGCAGCACCACCTTGCCGGCGTGGCGTGAGGCGACCAGGGAGAAGGCCTGCTCCCAGTCGGCCAGGTCGAATCGATGGGTGATCAGCGGCGTGGGGTCCACCGCGCCGCTGCGCAGCAGGGCCTGCGTCCGCTCCCACGTCTCATAGATCCGACGCCCGTAGACGCCGTACAGCCGCAGGCCCTTCTGAATGACGAGGTCCGAGAGGTGGACCTCCACCGGGCTGGCGAAGATGCCGAGCAGGCTGATCCGCCCGCCACGTGTCACGAACTCGAGGGCCTGCTCCAGCGCTGCCCGCGAGCCGCTCATCTCGAGCACCACCTCGACCCCATCGCCGCCGGTCGCCTCCTCGATGCGCGCCACCGTGCCGGGGTCCCGCGCGTCGAGCGCCAGGTCAGCGCCCATCGCGCGGGCGATCTCCAGCCGGTAGGGCTCCACGTCGGTGGCGACCACCCAGCTGGCGCCCGATGCCTTGGCGATGGAAACCGACAGCAGGCCGATCGGTCCGCAGCCGGTGACCGCCACCGACCGCCCCTCGATCGGCTCGACGAAGGCGGCGTGCACGGCGTTGCCCATCGGCTCCTGGAGGGCGGCCACCGCCGGGTCGAGGCCGTTCGACTCGATGGCGTTGGCCTCGGGGATCACCACGTACTCGGCGAAGCCGCCGTCGACGTGCGCGCCGATGACCCGCAGGTCGCGGCACAGGTGCATCTGGCCGGCGCGGCACTGGGCGCACTCCCAGCACACGATGTGGCTCTCGACCCCGACCAGGTCGCCCTCGCGCACGCGGCTGACGCCAGCGCCGATGGCGGCGACCCGGCCGCCGAGCTCGTGGCCGAGCACGATGGGCGGCTTGAGGATCTCGGCCGCCCACGGGTCCCACTGGAAGAGGTGGATGTCGGTGCCGCAGATGGAGGCGGCCTCCATGCGCAGCAGCACCTCGCCGGGGCCGGGCGCCGGCACCGCACGCTCGATCAGCTCCAGGCCGGGAGCGGGACGCGTCTTGGCGAGCGCCCGCATGGTGCGCGTGCCCGCGGCCGTTCCTGCCACCGTGGCGGGCTCGGTCATCGCCGTGCCGCCAGCAGCTCGTCCACCCCCGCCGCCAGATCGTGGTCGTCGACGCGCGGCAGCTCATCGACCACGCGGTTTTCGAGCGCGCCGATGCCCTCGATCTCGCAGCGCATGAGGTCGCCATCGGCCAGGTAGCGGGGTGGATCCTGGAAGTGGCCCACGCCGGCGGGCGTGCCGGTCGCGATCAGGTCACCCGGCTCCAGGGTGATGGTGCGCGAGGCGAAGGCGACCAGGGTCGGCACGTCGAAGATCATCTGGTCGGTGCTGGAGTCCTGCCAGGGCTCGCCGTTGACGAATGACCGCATCCGCAGCCCGCTCCCGTCGCCGAGCTCGTCGCGCGTCACGACCGCCGGGCCGATCGGCGCAAAGCCGTCCGAGCCCTTGGCCCGCAGCCACTGACGATCCTCGCGCTGCAGGTCGCGCATGGTGAGGTCGTTCAGGATGGTGAAGCCGTACACCGCCCCGAGCGCCTCGTCGCGTGCCACGTGGCTGACGCGCCGGCCGATGACCACGGCCAGCTCGCACTCCAGGTCCAGCTTCTCGGTGGCACGAGGCCGCACGACGGCATCGCCGGGGTTGGCGATCGCGTTCGCGAACTTGGCGAAGAGCATCGGATAGGCCGGCTCATCCACGCCCTGCTCCCGGCAGTGGTCGCGGTAGTTCAGGCCGACGCAGATAACCTTGCCCGGCGCCGGAACCGGGGCCAGCAGCCGCACGTCGCGCAGGGCATGCGGCGCCGATGCAGCGGCGGCATCGGGCCGTACATCCGCTTCGACGAGCCGCCGGACGTCACCGGGCAGGCCGGGCAGCTCCCGGATGCCGTCATCGGCAAGGATGCCGAGCCGGCGGTCCCCCGGATCGGCCGCCGACGGCGCGAAGGCGACGAGCTTCACGCCGCTGAGTATAGGAGCGGGAGCCGGTCAGTCCTCGACGAACCAGGCGCGCGCCGAGGGCCGCAGCAGCAGCACGATGAGCACGACGCTGACCACCAGGCCGATCGGCACCGTCAGCGCGTACCACCCGTTGGCCGCGGCCGGCTCGAAGTGGAACAGGGCCGGCGGCAGGCCGGCCAGCATCGGTACCGCCAGCGCGGCGATGCCGATCGCGAAGCGCAGGCCGATGCGCTTGCGCTGCATGACGACGGTGATGCCGAACAGCAGCGCCGCCAGCTCGGCCATCATGAACAGCCCCAGCAGGCTGAACGGCGCGCGCTCGCTGAAGTCGACGAACTCGATGATGCGCGGCAGCAGGAGCCCCGTGCCGGCCAGCAGGACGAAGGCCCACACGTACCACAGCTTCACCGACCAGGGCGCTTCGCTCCACCACATGGCCCGATGCTAGCAGCGCCGTCGCGCGCACAGTGGCGTGCCAAGATGGGCGCGTGGCCGAGCTCTTCGAGGCGAACCGCGTCATCGTGCTGTCCGTCTACGGGCAGGTCTTCTTCGTGCTCGGCCTGGCCATCGCGCTGCAGTCGCTGAAGCGCAGCGACCTGCCGCTGGCCCGATCCCTCCCCTGGCTCGCCGGCTTCGGCATCGTCCACGGCTTCCACGAGTGGGGCTACCTGTTCGTGCCGATCCAGAGCGGCTACCTGCCGCTGCCGGCCACCGAGGCGCTGCTCGTCGTGCAGCTCGCCATCAAGGGCATCTCGTTCGCGCTCCTGCTCCAGTTCGGCGTCGAGCTGATCGCCGGGGTCACGCGCCGGCCCATCCTGCCGCGCCTGCGGCTGCTGCCGCTGGCGACCCTCGCGGCGTGGGCCGGCGCCACGCTGATCGTGTCGGCCGCGGTCGGCTCGTTCGTGCCGCAGGGCGGCGCCTGGCTGCAGCAGGGCCGGATCGGTGAGGCGCTGGCCGCGGTCGGGGCGCCGGTGGCGGTCGGGGATGTGCTCGCACGCTGGATGCTGGCCCTGCCCGGATCGCTGCTGGCCGCATGGGGCCTGCTGGCAACGGCGCGCGGCGTGGCATCCGCCGCTCGCCCCCCGGTGGTCACCGGCCTGCGCATCGCGGCCGTGGCGTTCGCGGCGTACGCGGTCCTCGGCGGGCTGATCGCCCTGCCCGCGCCGTTCGCGCCGGCCTCGTGGCTGAATGCCGCGAGCCTGGAGCGCTCGGCCGGCGTGCCGGTCGAGGTGCTGCGCTCCGTCGCGGGCCTCGTCATCGCGGTGGCGATCATCCTGGCCCTGGACCTGTTCGAGCAGGAGACCGATCGTGCGCTGGCCGAGGCTCGCCGGCGCGAGCTGCTGGCGCGCGAGCGCGAGCGCATCGGGCGCGACCTGCACGACGGCATCATCCAGTCGATCTACGCGGCCGGCCTGCACCTCGAGGAGGCGAGCGCCGCCCTCGGCCCCGAGGCGGAGGCACCGCGCGGCCGGATCAGCACCGTGCTCGCCGAGCTGGAGCGCATCGGGACCGAGATCCGGCGCACGATCTTCGCCCTGCGCACCTCCAGCCCCGAGGACGCCGCCGGCCTCGACGCGGAGGCGATCGTGCGCGGCGCCGCCGAGGAGCTGCGCGCCAACACCCTCGTCGCGCTCGAGACGGCGGTGAGCGGCGAGGCGATCCCGCAGCTGTCCCCGGAGGCCGCCGACGAGCTGCGGCAGCTCGCTCACGAGGCCTTCAGCAACATCCTGCGGCACGCGCATGCCCGCCACGTCCGGGTGCACCTGCAGCACAGCGGTGGGGAGCTCCGGCTGGAGATCGCCGACGACGGCATCGGCTTCGACCCCGGGGCGCTCCCGACCGGGCATTCGGGCCAAGCCGCCCAGGGCCTGGCCAACATGCGCCATCGGGCGGAGGTGCTGGGGGGCCATTTGGGGGTCCAATCGGCACTGGGGCAGGGCACCACGATTCGGCTTACCATGGCCACAACGGCGCTGAGCCGTCCGAGATGAGCCGTTGCGAGGAAGGCCGCCGTGATCGCCGAGCCTTCGATTCGAATCCTGATCGCCGACGACCACGAGGTCGTGCGCATCGGCCTTGCGGCCCTGCTGGACCGCCAGAGCGGCTTCCGCGTGGTCGGCGAGGCAGCGTCGGGTGACGAGGCCGTGCGCCTGGCGCGTACCCTGCGCCCCGACGTGATCGTGATGGACATCCGCATGCCGAACGGTTCGGGCACCGATGCCTGCCGCGTCATCACCGCCGAGATGCCGAGCGTGCCGGTGGTGATGCTCACCAGCTACGCCGACGAGGAGGCGCTGTTCGACGCGATCAGCGCCGGCGCGTCGGGCTACGTGCTCAAGCGCATCGGCTCCGACGAGCTGGTCAACGCGGTGCGCATCGTGGCCTCCGGCCAGTCGATGCTCGACCCGGCCGTGACCGCATCGGTCCTGGAGCGGGTGCGAAACGCCGCGCACGCCGAGGAGTCGGGCGCCTTCAGCGAGCTGACCGAGCAGGAGCGCCGGGTGCTGGCTCACCTGGCGCAGGGAGAATCGAACCGCGAGATCGCGCTGGCCATGGAGCTGGCCGAGAAGACGGTCCGCAACTACGTCAGCAACGTCCTCGCCAAGCTGGCGCTGGCCAGCCGCGCGCAGGCCGCCGCGTTCGCCATCCGCAACCGCCTGACCGAGCTGGACCACGGGGCGCATGACTGAGCCGATGCCGACGGCGACCGCTCGCCGGCCGCCGCGTTCTGGGCTGCCCGCCGCCGGCCTCGTTCAGATCGTCTTCCTCGCCCTGCTGCTCGCAAGCTGCGTCGCCCGCCCCAGCCCTACGCCGACCCCCCGGCCGACGGCCTCGCCCAGCCCGATCCCGACCGCCGGCGCGACGCCGGGCGGCACGCCATCGGCCACGCCCGAGCCCCCGCTGTCGCTGGCCCTTCCGCCCGAGACCGACCCGCGCCAGGTGTCCGTCGGGGTCGATCCGCAGGTGCCGGCCGACGGCGACGGCCAGCTGGTGGTGACGGTCACCAACCTCTCCGACGAGCGCGTCGCCGAGCTCGTGCTGCGCTGGGCCAGCGGCCTGGATCAGACCCTCTTCCTGGCGCCGTTCAAGCCCTCGCAGCAGCGCATCGCCAACGGCGGGCCGCCGCTCGTCCAGCCCTGGACCAAATGGGTCGTCGGACCCGGCGAGCGAGGCGAGCCGGCCGGCACGACGTCCCTGGGCTGGGGCCCGCTCGATCCCGGGGCGACGCTGACGATCCCGATCCTGGTCACCCGCCGGGCGGCCGGTGACGTCGCCTTCGACCTCCAGGTCCTCGCAGGGGAGGCGATCCTGACGCTCGAGGACGGCCGGCCGGCCGAGCTGCGGGTGAGCGTGCCGTAGGCTTGGCCTCCATGCGCGCCATCTTCCCGCCCTGGTCCGACCCGGATCCGGAGCTGCACGCCCGCCTTGGCGAGGCGATCGACCCGGATCGCCGCGTGCTGGCCGCGTTGGAGCGGATCGTGCCGCTCTCCGGCAAGCGCATCGCGGACGTGGGCACCGGCATCGGCCACTACCCGATGCTGCTGGCACGACGGACGGGGCGGATGTACGGCATCGAAGCCGACCCGATCCTGCTCGAGGCCGCGCGCGAGCGGGCGCGGCAGGCCCACCAGCCCAACATCCGCATCGTCGCCGGCGAGCCGGAACATCTGCCGCTGCGCGACGGCGCGGTGGATGTCGTCCTGTCGGGCACGATCGAGCCGTACGACACCTCGCTTCCCGCCGTGCTCGAGGCGCTGCGCGTGCTGCGCCCTGGCGGGCGCCTGGTGGTGATCGGCTACTACGGCCGCGACGGGGTGGCCAGCCTGCTGGAGCCGGAGGTCGTGGCACGGGCCATGGAGGCGACCCAGCGCCGCACCGGCTGGTGGCTGCAGCACGGCTTCAAGATCAAGGTCGTGCACTGCCGCCTCGACCTGGGCGACAACGCCACCGCGCTGGAGCTACTGCCGAGGTTGTACGGTGACCGCGGGCGGGCCTACCTGATGGGCCCGCATCGGCTCAGCCTGGAGCTGAAGCTCGGCCTGTACCACCTCGCCAAGGCCGATGCCGAGGCCGCCCCATCGGCCTGAGCGGCAGCCTCGATTCGTGCACCCGATCCGAATATCCCGCGGAATCCGTGCAGGAAGTCCCTTGCAGCCCCGAATCGCGCCATCTATGATCGCTCGGTCGAAGGCCAGGCTCTTCTCCCCCCGGAGCCTGGCCTTCGGCATGCCCGCCGGGGGGCCGATGCCATAATGGGCCGACACCCGCTCAACCTGTGTTTCAGACCTCGAGATGCCGCGCCCCGGCGCGGATGGGGAGCAGCCGAATGGCCACCACCAAGCCACGCATGAAGATCACCTACGCCACGCTCTCGGCCGACAACGAGGAGCTGCAGTCGGCCTTCGACGCCGCGGTCGAACGCGTCCGCGCCGAGCTGGGTCGCTCATATCCGATGCTCATCGGGGCCGAGGAACGCACCGGCAGCGAGCAGTTCGAGGATCGTTCGCCGATCGACCGCGACCTGGTCGTGGCCCGCTTTCCGGTCGGTACGCGACACGACGTGCGCGACGCGATCGCCGACGCGCGCGCGGCCTTCCCGGCCTGGCGCGACCTCGGCTGGCGCAGGCGGATCGAGCTGATGCGCCGCGCCGCCGACGTCATCAGCGAGCGCCAGTTCGACTTCGCCGCGCTGATGGCGATCGAGGTCGGCAAGAACCGGCTGGAGGCGCTCGGCGACGTGGAGGAGACCGCCGACCTGCTGCGCTACTACTCGGACGTCATGGAGCAGAACGAGGGCTTCGTCAAGCCGATGGGCTCGCTCTCGGCCGAGGAGCACACGCGCTCGATTCTCAAGCCGCACGGCGTGTGGGCGGTGATCAGCCCCTTCAACTTCCCGATGGCGCTCTCCGGCGGACCGGCTGCCGGCGCGCTGATCGCGGGCAACACGGTGGTCATGAAGCCGTCGTCCGATGCGCCGCTGCTGGCATGGCACTTCGTCAAGGTCCTGCGCGAGGTCGGGGTGCCGGCCGGCGTCGTCAACCTGGTCACCGGCCCGGGCGAGACGGTCGGCGCCGAGCTGGAGGAGAACCCCGGCATCGACGGCATGGTCTTCACCGGCAGCTACGAGGTCGGGATGCGGCTGTACAAGAGCTTCACCCACGACTACCCGCGGCCGATCATCACCGAGATGGGCGGCAAGAACCCGGCCATCGTGACCGCCAGCGCCGACCTGGACGTCGCTGCCGAGGGCGTGATGCGCTCGGCGTTCGGCTACGACGGCCAGAAATGCAGCGCCAACTCGCGCGTGTACGTGGAGCGCGGCGTGGCGCGCCAGTTCGTCGACAAGCTGGTCGAGCGCACCCGCGCCATCCGCGTCGGCGATCCGACGCGACGCGAGAACTGGATGGGCCCCGTCATCAACGAGCGGGCGCTGGACAAGTTCCGTGCCGCCGTCGACGAGGCGCGGCGCGACGGCGGCACGATCGAGGCCGGCGGCGAGGTCCTGCGCGAGGGCGGTGCCGAGCGCGGCTACTTCCCGACGCCCACGGTGGTCACCGGGCTTCCGCTGAGCCATCGGCTCTTCCGCGAGGAGCTGTTCGTGCCATTTCTGGTGGTGGGCGAGGTCGATTCGCTGGACGAGGCGATCGCGCATGCCAACGAGGTGGCCTACGGCCTGACGGCAGGGATCTTCAGCGGCGACGAGGCCGAGATCCGGCGCTTCCTGGACACGATCCAGGCGGGCGTGGTGTACGTCAACCGGCGCGCCGGCGCCACGACCGGCGCCTGGCCCGGTATTCAGAGCTTCGGCGGCTGGAAGGGCTCCGGCTCGTCCGGCAAGAGCGGCCTCGGCCCGTACTACGTCCAGCAGTTCATGCGCGAGCAGTCGCAGACGGTGATGGGCCAGGAGCCCCCGCCGGCGTGACCTGGACGACGGAGGGCAACGGCAGCGCGGCGGCGGCGCTCGAGGAGCTCGACGAGCTCGAGCCGGTCGTCGACCCCAGCGGCTGGTTCAGCGTCCAGCTGCGCTACGCCTACCTGGTAGGCGGCACCGAGGCGCCGGCGATCGTCGAGGATCGCGTGGTGCTGGTCGACGGCGAGGACGAGGAGGCCGCCCTGGGCCGCGCGGTCGAGATCGCGGCCGAGTACGAGGATGAGTTCGAGACCGATGCCGGCCAGCCGGGCGTCATCCGCTTCGAGGGCATCGTGGCCATCAAGGAGCTGGACGATCCGCCGGGCGCGGGCACCGAGGTCTGGCACGAGCTGATGGCGCCGCCCGGCGTCGAGACCGATGCCGACGGCGAGCCGTTGCCGCCGCTGCGCCCGCTCGAGATGGCCTTCCCGCGCGCCCACGACGAGTGAGCGGCTGGCGCTCCCTGGCGTACGCGGCGGCGCGGCCACTGCTGTTCCGCTTCGAGCCGGAGCGCATCCATCGGCTCACGGTCGATGCCCTGCGCATCGCCGGCGAGAACCGCTTCGGACGGCGGGTGCTGGTGCTGGCCGGTGGGGCCCCGCGACGCCGACGACCGTGGGCCGAGCTGATGGGGCTCCGCTTCCGCAACCGCGTCGGCGTGGCGGCCGGGTTCGACAAGGACGGCGTGGCGCTGCGCGGCTGGGCGGCGCTGGGGCTCGGCTTTGCCGAAGTGGGCACGGTCACGCCCGAGCGACAGCCCGGTAACGAGCGGCCGCGCCTCTTCCGCCTGCCGGAGGACCAGGCGCTCGTCAACCGCATGGGCTTCAACAACGCCGGGGCGCTGACGCTGGCTCGCAACGTCATGCTGGCGCGTCGGCACCTGCCGCGCGACTTCGTGGTCGGCGCGAACATCGGCCGCGGGCGGGCCACGCCGCCGGCGCGAGCGCGCGACGACTACCTCGCCGCGCACCGCCTGGTGGCACCCGTGGCCGACTACGTGGTCGTCAACGTCAGCTCGCCGAACACCCCCGGCCTGCGCGACCTGCAGGACGCCGCCTGGCTGGACGACCTGCTGCGCGCGCTCGACGACGCGGGCCGGCAGCTCGCCGTCGCCCCGCCGCTGCTCGTGAAGCTGTCGCCCGACCTGGACGATTCGGTGCGCGACGGTATCGTCGCCGCCCTGGTCGAGGGACCGGCGGCCGGAGTCATCCTCTCCAACAGCAGCATTCACCGCGATGGCGTCGCCTCAACCCAGGCTGGCGAAGCGGGTGGCCTCTCCGGGCCGCCGCTGCTGCCCCGGATGCTGGCGGCAGTGGCCCGCGCGCGCCAGATCGCGGGTGACCGGCTGGTGATCGTCGCGTCGGGCGGGATCGCCTCGGGTGGCGACGCGGATGCGGCGCGCGCCGCCGGGGCGGACCTCGTGCAGCTCTGGACGGGCCTGGTGTACGGCGGTCCGGGGCTCATCGGCGAGGCGGTCAGGGCCACTTCGGGACCTTCGGCCCGGGTGGCGGCCGAGGGCCGGCTGGTACGATAGCGGCGCATCTAGCCAGGGGCGCGGGCAGGACGCGCCACTCCGCATCTCGGAGATCTCGTCGCCATGAGCATCGAGACCACGTCCTCCGCTGCGGCTGCCCGTGACCAGGCGCCGCACATCGTCACCGAGCTGCCCGGGCCGCGCGCTCGGGCGCTGATCGCCCGCGACGAAGCCGTCGCCAGCCCGAGCCTGACCCGCGCCTATCCCCTGGTCGCCGAGTCGGGTGACGGCATGATCGTCGTCGATGTCGACGGCAATCGGTTCCTCGACTTCGCCGCCGGCATCGCCACGGCCTCGACCGGGCATGCCCACCCGGCGGTGGTGGAGGCCATCAAGGACCAGGCCGATCGGCTGATCCACATCGCCGCCACCGACTTCTTCGAGCCGCGCTACACCGAGTTCATGGAGCGGCTGGTCGCCATCGCGCCGTTCGCCGAGCCGGCGCGGGTCTTCCTGACCAACTCCGGCACGGAGGCCATCGAGGGAGCCATCAAGCTGGCGCGCTATCACACCCATCGGCCTGGCATCATCGCCTTCGAGGGCGCCTTCCACGGGCGCACCATGGGCTCGCTGTCCCTGACCAACTCGAAGGTGAAGCAGCGGGCCGGCTTCGGGCCGCTGCTGCCGATGGTCTACCACGCGCCGTTCCCGCGGGTGCGCGCCTGGCGCGAGGAGACCGGCGGCGATGGCAGCGCCGAGCTCGAGACGCTGCGCCGCTCCATCTTCGGGCGGCTGATTGCCCCGAGCGACGTGGCGGCCATCGTCATCGAGCCGGTGCAGGGCGAGGGCGGCTACTTCCCCGCCCCGACCGCCTTCCTGCAGGGGCTGCGCGAGATCTGCGACGAGCACGGCATCCTGCTGGTGGCCGATGAGATCCAGTCGGGCATGGGGCGCACCGGGCGCTGGTGGGCGATGCAGCACGCCGGCGTCGAGCCGGACATCGTGACCACGGCCAAGGGCATCGCCTCCGGAATGCCGATCGGCGCGTTCATCGCCCGCGACTCGGTGTGGACCTGGCCGCCCGGCGCGCATGGGTCGACCTTCGCCGGCAACCCGGTGGCGGCCGCGGCAGGCCTCGCCACGCTGCGACTGCTCGAGGACGGGCTGATCGAGAACGCCGCGCGCATGGGTGCCTCCCTGCGCGCGGGCCTGGAGCGCGTGGCCGCCGCCCACGGTGGCGTCCGCGACGTCCGCGGCCTGGGGCTGATGATCGGCGTCGAGTTCGGCAGTCACGAGGCGGCCAACGCCGTGCAGCAGGAGGCATTCGAGCGTGGCCTGTTGGTCCTGGAGTGCGGCGAGGCCACGCTGCGGCTGTGCCCGCCGCTGATCGTGGACCAGGCGGCGGTCGACATCGCGGTGCGCATCTTCGACGACGCGCTCAACGCGGCGATCCGGCCGCAGCCGGGCATCGACGAGGTCGGCGGCTAGGTCGTCATCCGGCGGCTGCGGCGCTCGCCGCCGCAGCCAGCCTGCGCCGCAGCTCGGGAAGCGCGGCCTGGACGACGGGCGACAGCGGGTCGCCCTGCCCGAAGGAGGCGCCGCCCACCCCCAGGAACCGATCCTCTGCGCGCAAGGCGCCGAGCGAGGCCGCCAGCGCCACCGCCTGGCCGATGGGCAGCGCGTGGGTGGAGGCCACCTGCAGCTCGGCCTCGCGCGCCGGCAGCTCGGCCAGTGGCAGCTCGACGATCTCGCCCGGCTCCAGCCCCGCGACGCAGTCGACCACGATCCGCACCGTGTCGGGCTGATCGTCGGTCAGGTGCTCCGCGCCGAGCTGCCCGACAGGCTCCACCGCGCTGCGCACCGCGTCCGGCAGGCCCGCCGCGGCGAGCAGCGCCACGGCGTCGTCTCCCCCGTCGAGCGATCCGCAGGCGAGGATCCGGACCCGCTTGGGCACGGTCACTCCCGGTCGATCCGCACCTTCAGGAAGTGCGTCGCGCAGCTGATGCATGGGTCGTAGCTCCGGATCAGCTGCTCCAGGCGGAGCGTGGCCTCGGCGTGAGGCAGGTCGAGCACCGCCGGGGCGAACAGCTCCAGGTCGTGCTCGATGGCCGCCTGGTTCTGGCTCGTCGGCGGGACGATCTGGGCCGCGGTCACGTGCCCGCCCTCGTCGACCTCGTAGCGATGGAACAGCAGTCCGCGCGGCGCCTCGGTCGCCCAGGCCGCCACGCCGGCGCGTGGCTGCCACGGGGTGAGCGTGACCTCCGGACGCCGATAGCCCGCCACGATGTCCTGCGCCTCGGCGAGCGCGTGCACCAGCTCCACGGCCCGGGCCACGATGCTGCGGAACACGTTGCGCCGGATCTCCTCGACGCTGAGGCCGGTGGCTGCCAGTGCCGCTGCGGCGGTCGGGTGCAGCCGGTCGCTGGACAGCGCCAGGCGGGCGGTGGGGCCCAGCAGGTAGGGCACGCCATCGGCGGCATGCGCCTGCAGGGCGTGGGACCAGGGCACCTGATCCTCGTGGAAGGCGTCGCGCCAGGCGCCGGGCGCAAGGTCGATACCGTCGGACGAGACGATGCGCCCGTCGTTCATCGGGTACTCGGAGGGGTGGCGGAGCGCCACCAGCCGGGCGTCGCGATCCGAGGGAGGCGTCTCCAGCCCGGCGACCAGCGCGACCGAGGCCACCGCCTCGTCCAGCGCCGCCGCCAGCGGGGCACGCAGCTCCTCCAGCTCGGAGGCCCGCGGCGACCGCGAGAAGCCGCCGACGCGCGGGCTGACGGGGTGGATGGCGCGCCCGCCGACGATGGCCACGATCCGGTTGCCGAGCTTCTTGATGCGCAGCGCGCGCTCCACCAGCTCGCGGTGGTCGGCCGCCATCTCCAGGGCGCTGGCGTAGCCCAGGAAGTCGGGCGCGTGCAGCATGAAGATGTGCAGCGCGTGGCTCTCGATCCACTCACCGCAGTACAGCAGCCGGCGGAGCACCCGTACCGCGGGGTCGACCTGCACCTCGAACAGCGACTCGAAGGCATGCACCGCCGACATCTGGTACGCCACCGGGCAGATGCCGCAGATGCGCGCCACGATGTCCAGCACCTCGTCGGGGTGCCGTCCCACCACGATCCGCTCGAAGTAGCGCGGCGCCTCGAAGATGCGCAGCTGCGCGTCGACCTTGCCGCTGCGGTCGACGGTCAGGTGCAGGCGCCCCTCGCCCTCGACCCGCGTCAGCTGCCCGACGCTGAACTCGTGCTCCTCGGCCAGGACCGCTCCCTCATGCATCGCCGTGTTCCTCGTGCGCCGCGCCAGCGGCGGTCTCCAACGGTTTGGTGCCTGCGAACCCCTCGGCCGCCCGAGCGGCCGACGGCCGGAAGGGCGCCGACCAGGCGGTGAATCCGGCGAAGAGCCGGTCGACCGCCGCGGCCGGTCGGTCGTCGCCGATCCATCGGCTCAGGCTGTCCACGTTGGCCTCCTCGCGCGGCCCGAAGCAGGCGTAGCAGCCGCGCGCGTAGCCCGGGCACAGCGCGCCGCAGCCGGTCTGGGTCAGCGGGCCCAGGCAGGCCGTGGCGCCGGCCACCAGCACGCACACGCGGCCCTGGCGCTTGCACTCGAGGCAGACCGCCTCGTCGGGCAGCTGCGGCCGGCGTCCCACGCGCAGGGCGGTGAGCAGCTCCAGCAGCTGGTGAGGGTCGATCGGACAGCCCCGCAGCTCGGCGTCGACCGTCACGTAGTCGGCCACCGGCTTGGAGGTCGGCAGCGACTCGATCACGTCCGGGCTGGGATAGACCGATGCGCGCCACTCCGGCTCGTCGGCCCAGTTGCGCATGGCCTGGATGCCGCCGGCGGTGGCGCAGGCGCCGATGGTTGCCAGCAGCCTGGTCTTCTCGCGCAGCTCGGTGATCTGCTCGACCTGTTCCGGGGTGCTGACCGATCCCTCGACCAGCAGCACGTCGAACGGGCCGAGCGAGCGGCGCGAGGTCGCCTCGGGGAACTCGACCAGGTCGAAGCGCTCGCCGATGGCGAGCAGCTCGTCCTCCAGGTCGAGCAGCGTCAGCTGGCAGCCGTCGCACGAGGCGAGCTTGACGACGCCGACGCGCGGCCGGCGTCCGGTGGTTGGACCGCCCATCGTCAGATGCCCTCCCGTCCGAACAGCTCACCCAGCTCTGCCACCGAGAAGACGGGGCCGTCCCGGCAGACGAAGTAGGGACCCATCTGGCAGTGGCCGCAGAGGCCGATGCCGCATTGCATGTGTCGCTCCATCGATACCCAGCAGCGCTCGGCGGGCACGCCGTGGTCGCGCAGGACGCCGACCGTGGCCTGCATCATCCGCTCGGGGCCGCACACGAAGGCGATCGTCGGTCGCTTGCCGAAGTCGCGCGTCTCGAGCAGCTGCGAGACGACGCCCACGCGCCCGCTCCAGCCGGCCTCCGCGCGATCGACGATCTGCGCCACCTCGATCCCCGAACGCGACCATCGCTCCAGCTCGTCGCGGAACAGCCGGTCCGACGGCGTGCGCGCGCCGTAGGCGAGCAGCACGTCGCCGAAGCGCTCGCGATCGGCCAGGACAGCGTCGATCGCCGGTCGCAGCGGCGCCAGGCCGATGCCGCCGGTCACGATCACCAGGTCGCGCCCCAGGGCGCGGTCGATCGGCCACGGCCGCCCCAGCGGCCCGCGCAGCCCGATCTCGGCGCCCGGCGCCTCGGCGATGAGCCCGGTGGTTGCCGGTCCCACCGCGCGCACCGTGAGCACCAGCTCATCGGTCCCGAAGCGGGAGACGGAGATCGGCAGCGACGGAAATCCCGGCCGCTCGACCATGACGAACTGGCCCGGCAGCCCGGCCAGCAGCGCGGGATCGCCGGGGGCCAGGCGCAGGCTGGTCGTGTCGCTCGTCTCCGGCGACGAGGCGATCAGCCGCGCGACGTCGAAGCGTCCCGGGGTGGCCGCCGCCGGCCGTGACGGGGCGCGCTCCGGCGGCGACGCCGGTGGCGCGATGGCCGCCAGCTCGGCCCGCACGTCGATGCCCACCGGGCACCACGTGACGCAGCGGCCGCACCCGACGCAGCCGTAGGTGCCGAACTGGTCGACCCAGGTCGCGAACTTGTGGGTCAGCCACTGGCGGTAGCGATCCTCGCGCTTCGGCCGGAAGTTGCCGCCGGCAACCTTGGCGAAGCCGACCGTGAAGCACGAGTCCCAGGTGCGCTCGGTGGTGTTCACCCTGCCGTCCAGGTCCGAGCTGACCGTGGTGGTGGTGCAGAAGCAGGTCGGGCAGACCATGGTGCAGTTGGCACAGGCCAGGCAGCGGTCGGCGATCTCGGCCCAGCGCGGGCTGTCCAGCTTGTCCATGAGCCGATCGCGCAGCCCGTCGGCAGCCACCGGGTCCCCGATCTCGGCCCGCACGGTGGCGACCGCGGCGGTCGCCGCACCGGCCTCCCAGGCGGTGGCCTTGCGACCCGGGACCCGCGCCAGCAGCCGCTCGCCGGCCGGTGTGCCGGCCTCGACCAGGAAGCCCTCGTCCAGCTCAGTCAGCACCAGGTCGTGGCCGCTGCGGACCTCTGGACCGGTGCCCATCGAGGTGCAGAAGCAGCCGCGTCCGGCGCGGGTGCACTGCACGGCCACGACCAGCGCCGCCTCGCGCCGCGCGCGGTAGTCCTCGTCGACGAAGGTGCCGCCGGCGAGCACGCGGTCGTGGATGCCCAGCGCCGCCAGCTCGCAGGCGCGCACGCCCAGGAAGGCGAGGCGCGGCGGGTCGGGAGGCGTGGCGGCGAACGAGACGCTGCCATCGGCCTGGCGCTCCATGCGCCCGACCTCCTGGCGTGCCGGGTAGGTGTAGCGCTTCCAGCTCAGCTGGCCGTTGACGACGTCGAAGACCCGATCGCCGTGGCCGTCGGTCAGGCGGTAGCGGCCGGGCTCCTGCTCGTCCCGCCAGCCGGCCGGCAGGTCCGCGGCGGTCCCGATCTCGTCGAGCACCAGGTTGCCGTCCTGCACGGTGGGGCCGATGACCGTGCGGCCGCCCTCGCGCAGGAGGTCGAGCAGTGCGTCCAGGCGCTCGCGTGGCAGGAAGATCGCCTCGGGGGCTGCGGTCACCATGGCTCGTACTCCCGGTCGCGCGCGTAGAGGTCCAGCAGCTGGGTGCGCGTGGCGTTCAGGCGTCGCGTCATGGACTGCAGCAGCCGCGGGTAGAGGCCGGCGGCCACGTTGTCGTCATCCGCCAGCAGCTGGCGCAGCTGGGTCGCCTCGAAGACGACCAGCTCGCTCGGCTCGAGCGCGACGACGGTCGAGGTGGCGCGGTACGGGGGCACCAGGGCGGACCAGCCGTACACGTCGCCCGGCTCGACGGTGAGCAGCGTCTGCGTGCCGCGCCCGGCGATGGCGACGCGCAGGGCCAGGAGGCCGCGCAGCAGGACGCCGAAGCGGTCCGTGTCGGAACCCTCGCGCAGCAGCACCGCGCCCGGATCCACCGAGCGCAGCTCGCC
>DASURX010000169.1:0-8680 GCA_036375355.1 Candidatus Limnocylindria bacterium | reverse complement strand
ATGGCGGGCAGTCCATCGGCCTCTTCGAACACCGCCAGGCCGAACTCCTGGCCCAGGCGGAGGTCCAGCAGGAGCACGTCCGCGGTGGCCCGATCCAGCAGCGGACGCGCCTCCGCCATGTTCGCGGCGGTGCCCGCCAGCTCCAGGTCCGGCGCGGCCTCGATGATCGCGGCCGTGCCTGCCCGCACCACCGGGTGGTCGTCGATGATGGCCACGCGAATCGGTTCCGTGCTCGCCGTCATCGCGGGCGCCACTCCAGCGCCACGTGGGTCCCACCGCCGGGCCAGCGGCGGATGTCCAGGAGCGCACCGATCTGCTCCGCGCGCTGCTGCATGTTGGCCACGCCCAGGTGGCCCGCGCGCAACGCCTCGTCTGCGGCATCCGGCTCGATGCCCGGCCCCTGGTCGTCAACGCTGAGCGAGACGGCGCCGGCGTCGTCGACCCGATAGCGCACCGTGATCGGCGGTTTGCCGTGCTTGACGGCGTTCGCGATCGCCTCCTGCGCAACGCGGAAGACGGCCAGCTCCACGCCGGCGGGAGGCCGATGCGGATCGGCGCGCTCGAGCCGCACCTCGCCGTCGGCGAGCGGCTGGAACCGGCCGACCAGCCACTCCAGCGCCGGACCGGCACCGAGGTCGTCAAGCAGCGGCAGGCGCAGGTCGGAGGTGATCGCCCGCAGGCGCTCCGCCACGCTGCGCGCGAGCTCGGCAGCCTCGGCGTCGCCAGACGCGTCGAGGCGGCGGACCAGTGCGGAGAGCTCCTGCAGGGCGTCGTCGTGGATGTCGGCCGCCAGGCGGGCACGCTCCGCTTCGACGGCCGCCACCGCGAGATCTCGCTGGCGCTGGGTGCGCATGGCGAGGCCGAGCAGGGGTGCGATCGACAGGCGCCGCCACACGACCAGCGCGACGAGCCACAGGGCCAGTGGCCAAACGTTGGACGAGGAACCGGGCAGCACCGTCATGGCCACGCCAGGCGTGAGGCCCATGGCCAGCAGGTCGAGGCGGCCCGCATCAGCCGCCGTGCCCTCGGTCGCAGTTGCTGCGGCGCTGGCCAGGCCCGGCGCCAGGGCGATGAAGCCCATGGCCAGGTAGATCGTCAGGCGGCTGCCCGAGTCGACGATGTCGTACGGCCCACCCAGCGGCCCGCCGATGGAGCTGCCCATTGCGAGCAGGGCCACGACCAGCGCGAGCACCGTCGAGACGGCGAAGAGCGGCCGGCGCCAGGCCGGGTCTGGGTGACGCCAGGCCAGCAGGTGCGCAACCGGCAGGGCGCCTGCCGCCGGCAGGAGGAGGCGGATCAGGTACTGCGTGCCTCCACCGGCGTTGAAGGCGAGGGCCATGATCGGGACGGCCACGGCGCAGCCCAACGGGATGGCAGCCCGCGCCCAGGCCGAGCCGAGGAGACCACGGTGGAGCGCAAAGCCGACTGCAGCCCCGAGCAGCGCGCCGAATGCCACGGCGCCCGTCTCGCAGCAGGGCACGAGGCCGCCGATGAAGGTCATCGCCGCCACCAGCAGCGCGGCGAAGTCACGCTGGGCTCGCGTGGTCGCGGCCTCCGCATCCTGGTCGACGATGCGCGGCGCGACCGTTGCCGCGCTGGCCTCGGCCGGGGCGAACGGCAGGCGCAGGCTCACGAAGCGCGGCAGCAGGCGGAGGGCGCCGGCGGCGAGCAGCGCCAGGATCAGCGGCGCCAGCTCGGGGAAGGGGCCGAGCTGGGCCAGCACCGCACCGGCCGATACGGTCCCGAGCGCAAGGATCTGCAACCGCTCGGTCGTTCTGCGGTGACCGGCCATGGCCGCGCCGACCGCCGGCACGATGACGACCGATGCCGCCAGCAGCACGCCGGCGCGGAGTCCGTCCCCCGATCCGAGCAGGAGGCGCACCGGCAGCACGATCGCCAGCAGGGCGAGGCCCGTCGCCAGCCAGCGAACGCGGGGCGACCAGTCGGCGGCGCTCATCGAATCGCCGAATGACCACCCGAGAGGAAGGACGCCCAACGCCGCAAGGCCAACGCCCGCCGCGCTCGTGACCGGTGCGCCGACAAAGGTCAGCGGGAGTGCCATGAGGGGCACCGCGGCGGCTACCCCAGCCACGGTCGCTTCCCCGGCGAGGTCGGCGCCGGCCCATCCCCGGGAGACGGCGGCGGTGACCAGCAGCCCGAGCAGGATGCCGGCAATCAGGGCCACTCCGCCGCCGTCCAGGCGCGACGTCAGCTGATCGCGCGACAGCGTGGCGCCCCAACTGATGAACGGCCCTCCGTCTGGGTACGTCTCGAGGGAGACGGCGTAGATGGAGCTAATCTCCCGCTGGTCGACGACCTCGCTCGCGAAGCGAATGTACGCCCCCGACTGGTCCAGCGATCCCTGGTCGTTGCGGTAGTGGGACGCGCGCTGCGGAACGCTCGATCCGTCGCGGCGCTGGAGGTCCACCACCAGCGCTCCGGGACCGAACCCGTAGTACTCCGCCAGCGAACCCGGGACGACGTCCACCACCTGCACAAAGCCCTCCTCGGTGGTGCCGAGGCGCACGCCAATGTCGACTTCCCGCACCAGCCAGGAGGTGACGCCGGCGAGCGCGGTGACGGTCGCGATCAGGAGGGCCAGCGCGTCGCGTCGGCGCTTGGCGGTGATGCGCATGGCGCGACGGTAGCAGAGGGGATCGGCGCATCGGTTAGGGGAAATCCCGCAACGGGCCTGCTGGAGATGACGGATGGGCGCGTGGCAACGCGCGCCCCAGCATCGGTCCATCACAGGAGGGTGAACCGATGCAGACCATCCGAGCCAGCCTCGTGGCGCTCCCGTTCGTGGGCCTGGCGATTCTCGTGGCGGCCCTCTCCCTGCTCATTGGTCCAGCGCAGTGAGCGACGTCGTGCTCGAGGCCTCCGGTCTCGCCAAGCGCTACGGCCGTCGGACCTGGGCCCTGGAGGGAATCGACCTGGCGATCGAGCGCGGCGGGATCACCGCGCTGGTCGGTCCGAACGCGGCCGGCAAATCGACCCTCATCAAGACCTGGATCGGCTTCGAGCGTCCGACGCGCGGCGCGGTGCGCGTGGCGGGCATCGATCCGTGGCGCAAGCGGAGCGAGGCGCTGGAGCACGTCGGCTACGTGCCGCAGTCGCCGTCGCTGTACGACGCGCTGACCGTCGATGACCACCTGGAGCTGGCGCTCATGCTGCGGCCCACGTTCGACCGGGCCTATGCCCGCCAGCGGCTCGACCAGCTTGGCATTCCGATCGACCAGCGTGCGCGGTCGCTGTCGGGAGGCCAGCAGGCCCAGGTGGCCTTGGCGCTGGCGCTCGGCACGCGCGCGGAGATCCTGCTGCTGGACGAGCCGCTCGCTTCGCTGGATCCGCTGGCCCGGCGCGAGTTCCTGCACGTCCTGACCGATGCGGTGCGAGCCGACAACGCCACGGCGCTGCTTTCCAGCCACATCGTCACCGACGTGGAGCAGGCCTGTGACCGGCTCATGGTGCTGGGTGTCGGTCGCCTGCTGCTGCACGAGTCGGTAGCCGATGCGCTTGCCGGCCACGCCATCGGGACCGATGGCGTGGCGCCACCTGGGGCAGTGGCGACCTTCGCCGGCCCGGCCGGCGAGCGGCTGACCCTGGTGCGGCGGGCCGGCTCTGCGGGAGGAGACGGCCTGCGGCCGGCGACGCTCGAGGAAGTGGTGCTCGGCTACCTGTCGTCAGGCAGATCTACCGCCGCGGTGGGGGAGCGCGCGGCGTGAGGGCGTTCAGCCGGTGGGCGCGGTTGTCGTTCCGCCTCCAGCGCTGGGAGGTGCTGGCTTCGATCGCCGGTGTGGCGCTCCACGCGGGGTTGGCCCTGTGGTTTGCCTGGCAGTTGCGCGGGATTGCGGCCGGTGAGCCGGCATGTCCGGACCCGAACGCATACGTCCCCGGCTGCGAAGCGCTTTCGCAGCGGTTCCGGGGCCTCGCGGATTGGGCGACCGGCCTCCTCTACCTCTCCTGGGGCGCGCCGTTCGCCATGGGCCTCCTGCTCGGCGTA
Organism: Candidatus Limnocylindria bacterium; assembly: GCA_036375355.1. Taxonomy (GTDB): domain Bacteria; phylum Chloroflexota; class Limnocylindria; order QHBO01; family QHBO01; genus DASURX01. The sequence goes on along the minus strand of DASURX010000169.1, from coordinate 4,677 downwards.
CCGATCGTGTCCCGCGAAATCGAGAGCGGGACAGCGGCAACAGCCTGGACGCTTAGCCGTTCGCGAATACGTTGGCTCCTCGGCCGCGTGGCGTTCGCCGCGGCCGTCCTCGTCATGCTCCTGGCGGTCGTCACCGTGGTGAGCGGCGTGCTGGCCGTAGCCATCATGCCGAATCTCCATCTGGAGCGTGACTTCACCTGGATCGGCCGCCGCGACTGGCTCATCGTCGGCCGCGGCCTCGCGGCGCTCGGATTGGGCGTGCTCATCGGCGCTGCGCTCGGGCGCCTCTTGCCCGGCCTTTTGGCCGCGGCGTTCGCATCGGTCGTGGTGTTCGCCGGGTTGAGCCTGGCGATGGACCGATGGAATGAGACGCTCACCGTGGTGGTGGATCCCAGCGGGCTGCCGGACGCCGCGCCAGAGTCGTCCGGCGCACTGCACGTCGGGCAGCGGATCGAGCTCCCATCGGGCGAGCTCGTCTCATGGTCCGACACGGCGCTCGTCGGCGACGTTCAGGTGATCGACGAGCGAGGTCGGCTCTACACCGCCTTCGACGATGAGACGGGCATGCCCGATCCAACGACCTTCGTCGGCTGGGACCGTGCCCTGGTCGTGCCGGGTGATCGATATCCACAGGTCGTGGCGCGCGATTGCGCCGTGACGATCGGGGTCGGATTGCTTGCACTCGGTGGCGGGATGGCCGTCATCCGACGGCGCCGTCCCGCGTGATGGCTCGGGCGATTCGTGCACTCCTGCTCGGTTGGCGGCTCGAGCGGGCGGAGTTGGCGGCAGTTGGGGTCGTGGCGATCGGGCTCAGCGTCATTGCCATTGGGATCGCCCGGCATCTCGACCTGATCGTCGCCCGGTGCCGCGTCGTCGGTTACGGGGTTGCGCCGTGTGGCGGCCTGCGCGAGTTGGGGCAGGTGTACGACGCCTCGACGAATACGCAGATGTGGCTCACCGTGCAGCTGCTCGCCGTGCTCCCGTTCGTCGCAGGCCTCGTACTGGGGGCTCCGCTCGTGGCGCGCGAGCTCGAGCAGCGCACTGCGCTGGTGGCATGGCCGATGGCCGTGTCGCGGGTCCGCTGGCTGGCGCGACGCGTCCTGCCGATCGCCCTGCTGGGCAGCATCGTCCTGGCCGTGCCGGCGATGGCGGGAGAGATCCTCGTTCGCTCGATGTACCCGCTGCTGGATCCGGCCACGAACTTCGAGGGCTACGGCACCCGCGGACCGCTCCTCGAGCTTCGATTCCTGCTCGCGCTGGCGATCTCGGTCCTGGTCGGAACGTTGGTGGGGCGGCAGCTGCCAGCGGTGCTGGTAGCCGGGGCGCTGGTGGTGGGCGCAGGCATCGGCCTCGAGCAGCTTCAACCGCTGTGGGTCGAGCCGGTGGAGCAGGCCGCAGCCCAGCACCCGATCGATCACGTCGGCAGCCAATTCGTGCGGCAGCGCTACCGCGATGCGAACGGGGGGTGGATGAGGGACGAGGATGCCTGGGCGCTGCTGGTGACGGCCAACGAGGACCAGCCACAGACCGGACTACCAGAAGAGGTCATGTTCGTCATCCCGCGCGAGCGGTACGGTGACGTCGTGCTGCGTGAGTCCGCGGCGCTCGTCGCGGTCATCGGTGGCGTGTCGCTGGCGTTGATCCGACTGCTGCAGCGAAAGCGGCCGGGCTGAGGGCCCGGCCGCCATCGATCCAGCTGGGGAGGATCAGCCGCCGGTGCTGGCGAACCAGGAGCCGGTCGGGCTGGTGACGAACACGATCGGCGCGATGCAGGGCTGGGGCAGGCTCAGATCGGCCTCGATCTTGGCGTTGCCGCCGCCGGAGGTCGCAGGGCCGGAGGTCGCCGGGAAGGTGCCGGTCTGGACGTTGACGACGCTGGCGTCCGCGGCCAGGCAGCTGACGGTCGCCCGGAAGCTGGCGATCGGGTTGCTGCCGGCATTGGCTCCTGCGGCGAGCACGAGGCCCACCACCTTGACCTCGAGATGGCCGGTTGCGCTCAGCTCGCCCTTGGCCGAGGTCAGCATCCACGGGATGCCGCCGCCGTTGATGCCGCGGATCGGCGCCTTGGCGCCGGTGAACGCGTCGGGGACGCCGACCATGGTCTTGAACTCCAGGATCTGCGGCGTGTCCGGCCCCTTGGCCAGGGTGGCCGACTGGAAAGCGACGAGGCCGATGAGCAGCGCGAGCAACACGGCGAGCGAGAGGGTCCGTTTGCGGGTCATGCGAGTCCTCCTGGGAAGTGGCTGGGTTCAGATGCCCTTCCTACGGTGGAGGTTTCGCGAGCACCGGCTGGGAGGTGCGAGAATCAGGCGGCGCGTCCCCGTAGCTCAGTGGACCAGAGCAGCCGCCTTCTAAGCGGCCGGTCGCAGGTTCGAATCCTGCCGGGGACGCCAAGCCATTGGTCGGTTAGAAGACGAGCGTTTGCTCTCTATCGCTGAGCGGGATGGGCGAGCCTCCGGCTGGGTCAACTGATTTGTGACCAACGGCCCTTGCCGTCCTCGCCGAGGGCCTTACGATCTCGGAATCGAGCCAAGGTCACCACAATGAGACGCACCGCTCGCATCGCCTTCCCGCTTCTGCTCGCCGCGTGACTCGCGGCGTCGCCCGGCGTCGCTCTCGCGGCCGTGCACAGATACGCTGGGCAGAGCTCCACCACCACGTTCCTGGGAGTGGATGGGTACATCCGTGTCAGCGGCACGGTGATGGTGGATGGAAACAACAACTTCCACGCCAGCTTCGTGAACCTGTGTCCCTCGACCTCTTGCACGCAGTGGGTGCAGGTCGGTCAATTCCAAGGGACGATAGGATCGCCCCCCTGCCCAGGATCCCAGTGCGTAAGGTCCGTGCAGTTCGTCCACGGGTACTGGGAGAACCTCATGAGCTGCGGCCTGTACGACATCGACGATACTGGCGACGAGCATCTCGACCCAAATGTCCCGTACTACGTGAGCCGCGTCGGGACGGGACTGTCTCCGTGCGACCAGACTCAGTCCAAGTTCGCGTTCCGTTCGGATGGCATTGGGAACCCGCCCGATGGGTACGGCTACATGTCGAGTAGCTGGGGCATCCCAATCGCTGAAACCGAGCTGTACGCGGATATTACGGACGGCGAACCGCTCGGCCTCGACCGTTTCGGCCTGACGGACGACAACAAGGTGAACGACAGCTTCGGACTTCACCTTCTGAACGGCTCCGGCCAGTGGCTCCTGTGGAACGCGGCCAATGCCCCTGGCACAGGAACCTTCGGCAACAACCCGCCGTTCTACTATCAGGTGAAGGCATACTCGGCCTTCCGGACGGACGACCAATGATCAAGACCCACCCGATTCGACCCGCGCGCATTCGCCGCCATCTCGCGCATCTCACCGTGATCGGCGCTGCTGGGGTATTCGGATTGGCGCTCGTGGCGGCAATGCAGGCTGCAGGGCATGTGGCTACCGACGGCGGCGGCTTGTCTGGGAACTATGCGGCCGCAGTGCCGGCACCGGCCATCGCCGAGAATGTGCGCCTCCCCGGCGAGGCTTACGACCTCGCTTTCGACGCCGTGGCCAATCGACTATGGCTGGCGATCATGCAGCGGTCAGGGCCCGATCAACTCGTCGCAGTGACAACTGACGGTCTTGAACAGCAGACGTGGCTGCTGCCGGACGCTGACTATGGTGGGTTCGTCAGCCGCGTCAAGGTCGGAGATGGCGGGAACGTCTGGGTCACTCAGCCGTACCGTTTGATTCGATTCGATACGAAGACGGAGACGTTCACTTTCACGGAATTCGATCGTGAGGTGCCAGACGCCTTCGCCAACGCGCTCGATCCGGGCAACCCGCTGCCTGGCACCTGGATCTCAGCGATTGCGCCTGACGGGATTGGCATTCTTGTGGCTCGGAACAACGTTCCCTACCTGCTGGAGCTCGACGCGCAGCTAAAGGAGGTGGGGCGCCGGCCGATTCCCGACGAGTATGCCGGCGCTCAGGACTTGGCCCTGGCGGCGGACGGGACTGTGTGGGCGATCTCGGGCCCAACCGCGGCTCGAACCGTCGCGCTGTTGGCAGCGAACGGCGACGTTGTGACCACCGTCGGCGGTGGCGGGATCAGGTTGGAGGCAGCCGATGGTCGTGTGATTGCACTCGGTGTCTCGAATGGCTCGGCTGAACTCGCGCCTGACGGGACGGTGAATCCCGGACCCGCGATTGGGCGCAGTGACGAGTCACGCGTTGCGACCTACGGAACAACGACGGTCATCTACGACGCTGGAACGGCAACAGTCAGTTTCTTCGCCGGCGACGAACTTGTCGGCCGCCTGGAGTTCGACGAGGTTAGCGTCGAGGTGCCGAATCCTGCCGGGGGCGTCGTAATAGGTAGGATGCGGCCCAGAGTCAACGACGTTGCTACTGACGGGCAGGGCCGAGGGTGGTACCTGGACGGCAACGCACACACCCTGGTGCGGTTGAGCTGGTAGACAAGCTGCGGCTCATTCAGACGAAGCCCGTCGCCTCGCTCCTCAGCCTTGTTGCCGGCCTTCTCATCGCCGCGCTCTTTGGTGCCTGTGGCACGCCAGAGCCATCCCAGCTCAAAGCATCTGCGGGCGAGGTTGCCAAGGTGAGAACAGGAGAGCTGATCCTCACCTACCCCGCCACCTGGACGAACCTGCAGGCAGAGGGACACACATCGCGCTCGGAT
>DASURX010000168.1:0-2051 GCA_036375355.1 Candidatus Limnocylindria bacterium | reverse complement strand
GGCCCGGTTCTTCATCGGCCTCGGCGAGGCGGCATACGGCAGCGTCGGCCTCGCGGTCGTGCTGATGGTGTTCGCCCCCACCAAGCGCGCGTCGCTGACGGGTGCATTCATGGCCGGCGGCTCATTCGGTTCGGTCCTCGGCGTCTTCTTCGGCGGCATCCTCGCGGTCCAGCTGGGCTGGCGCTGGTCGTTCGCCGTGATGGCGATCATCGGCCTCGTCCTCGTCGCGCTCTACTGGCTCTTCGTCAACGACCGCAAGCTCGTCCGCAACCAGCACCCCGGCAACATCCCTGCCGAGCCCGTCGCGGCCACGCGGAAGCGCGCGAAGCTGCGCACCCTGGTCTCCACCCCGGCCGTCATCTGCGCGTACGTGGGCAGCGGCCTTCAGCTGTTCGTTGCCGGCGCGCTCTTCGCCTGGATGCCCAGCTACCTCGGCCGCGCATACCACCTTGCGCCGAACAAGGCCGCCATCGGCGCCGCCGGCTTCATCCTGCTCATGGGCGCCGGCATGATCATCTGCGGCATGGTCACTGACCGGCTCACGCGGCACCTGCCGATCCGAAAGTGGACCACCGCGCTGGTCTACGCCTCGCTGTCGCTTGTGCTGCTGCCTCTGGGCTTCGCCCAGGGCCCCGGCACCCTGCAGCTCGTCCTCATCGGGGCCGGCGCGTTCTTCGCGGCGGGCACGGCCGGTCCGGCGGGCGCGATGGTCGCGAACCTGACCCCCGCATCGATCCGTTCCACGGCGTTCGGGACGTTGACCTTGGCGAACAACCTGCTCGGTCTGGCCGCCGGCCCCTTGGTGGTCGGGATCCTTGCCGACCGGATGGGGCTGGTCGGCGCGATGAAGATCGTCCCCTTCATCTCGGTCCTGGTCATCGTGGCGCTGCTCATCGGGCGCCGGGCCTACCCGAGCAGCATTAGCCGGGCCGGCGACATCGCCTCGGCCTGACCCGCACCACACGGATCCGCACCTGTGGATCCGCACCAACCCGGATCCACGACAACCCGGATCCGCAACAAACAGAAGGAGACCCGGCATGATGTCCCGGGAACCACACACCATCGTCATCGTGCCGGGTCTCCGCGGGCACGTCGAGGACCACTGGCAGACGCTGCTCGCCGACAAGCTGCCGAACGCGGTCGTCGTCCCCTCGTTCGGCCGGGCCAAGCGCGACCTGGCCGGTCGGGTGGCAGACCTCCACCGAGTCATCTCGGAGGCGGGCAAGCCCGTGATCCTCGTGGCCCACAGCGCCGGTGTGCTGACCACCGTGCACTGGGCACAGCAGCACGACCTGGCGGTCCAGGGAGCGCTCCTCGCCACTCCGCCGGACCTCGCTCAGCCACTCGGGCCGCCCTACCCGTCACTGAGCGAGCTGACGGAGAGCGGCTGGCTGCCGATCCCGCTGGCGCGGTTGAGGTTTCCCAGCATCGTCGCGGCCAGCACCAACGACGCGCTCGGCGACTTCGAACGGGTCCGCGAGCTGGCCGACGCGTGGGGCAGCCATTTCATCGACGTCGGACCCGTCGGTCACCTCAACCCGTCAGCCGGGTTCGGCGAGTGGCTGGGCGCTGAGGCACTGCTCGGTCTCCTGAGCGGCCACGTGCCGGCGCCCACCGGCAACGGCCGCGTCGCCTGACGCCCACCGGCAGGCTGTGCCCGCCACCGGCGGCCAGCCGTCCATCAACGGCTGGCCGCCGTCCAGCGCCGCCAGAGAGCCCTGCCCCCATCGTCCGCTGCACTGAATCTCGTTGAGTGCGCGCGGCGTCGACGGTGACCTCAAAGGGACAGGACCTTGTCCCAATCCGTAAAGCGCTCCATGGCCCGGGCCACCTACCTTCGTATCAACAGCTCGTCGAGCCGTCAAACGCAGGCGGACCAGCCGAGCGATCTCGCGTCAGAACGCGGTCGCGCGTCGGCGCGCCGCCCGCGCTCGGTCCTCCTCTCACCACCAGCTACCAAGGATCTCCACCATGCTCAACCTCTCCGTCCTGCTCGAGGACAGCGCCAACCGCCACCCGGACCGCGATGCGGTCGTGCTGGGCGACGT
>DASURX010000167.1:0-5186 GCA_036375355.1 Candidatus Limnocylindria bacterium | reverse complement strand
GACCCAGGTGACGACCGGCCCCTGGACCGATGGGCTGCGCCGCTTCCTGGCCCATCCACTGGCCATGGTCGGCACGGATTCGACGTTCTACGGGGAGAAGCCGTCGCCGCGGACCTACGGCTCCTATCCGCGCATCCTGGGCCAGTTCGTGCGTGATGAGGCGCTGCTCAGCCTGGAGGAGGCGGTGCGCAAGATGACTGGCGCCCCGGCCGCCCGGCTCGGGCTGCGCGACCGCGGGCTGTTGCGCGACGGGTTCGCGGCGGACGTGGTCCTGTTCGACCCGGAGCACGTCCGCGCCAGGGCCACCTACGACGAGCCGCGGCGCTTCCCGGACGGGATCGAGCACGTCATCGTCAACGGCACGCCGGTGATCGCCGGCGGCGTGCATACCGGCGCCACGCCCGGCCGCGCGCTGCGACGCGGCCGCTGAATGCGTTCCGCCGCGGCGCCCGGGTGGCGCGGGCGGCATCGTGCCGGTTGTACGATGGCCGGCATGGATGGGCCTGCCAGCTCCACGCGGGTGCTGCCGGCCACGGGGGCTCCCGAGGCGGTCGTCGTGCGGCCGGACACCATGGTTCCGGGCCGTGCCCGACCGGCGCTGCCGCTGCGCCGCGAGGGCCCGGAGAAGCTGACGGGTACCGCCAGGTATGCCGACGATCTCGTCTTCCCCGGCGCCTGGTACGGCGCCACGATTCGGTCGCAGGTGCCGCACGGTCGCCTGCTGGGCTTCGACCTGGACGAGGCCTTCGACTGGAGCCGCGCCGTGGTCGTCACGGCGCAGGACATCCCCGGCGAGAACGTCGTCAGCCTGATCGACGACGATCAGCCGGTGCTCGTCCCGGTCGGCGGCGAGATCCGCCACCAGGCCGAGCCGCTGGCGCTCGTCGCCGCCGCGGACCCGGAGACGGTCCGCGCCGCGCGACGCCACGTCCGTCCGCGCGTGGAGCGCCTGCCGCCTGTGTTCGACCCGCTCCGCAGCGAGCGCGAGTTCGCGCACTACGTCGTCGAGCGCGGCGACGCCGCGGCGGCGATGGAGCGCGCCGACGTGGTGATCGAGGGCACGTACCGGGTGGGTCACCAGGAGCAGCTCTACATCGAGGGGCAGGCCATGATCGCGGTGCCCCGCGAGGACGGGGGCATCACCGTGCACGGCTCGCTGCAGTGCCCGTACTACATCCACAAGGCCATGAAGCGGGCGCTCTCCATGGGCGACGAGCTGGCGGTGGTGGTCCAGGCCGAGACCGGCGGCGGCTTCGGCGGCAAGGAGGAGTACCCCTCCATGATCGCCCTGCACGCCGCGCTGCTGGCGCTCAAGTGCCACAAGCCGGTGCGCATGATCTACGACCGCCACGAGGACATCAGCGCCACCACCAAGCGGCATCCGGCGATCGTGCGTCACCGCACCGGGGTCAGCCGCAGCGGCGACCTGGTGGCGCAGGAGATCGAGGTCGTCATGGACGGCGGCGCGTACTGCACCCTGACCCCCGTCGTGCTGTCGCGCGGCACGCTGCACGCCGGGGGCCCGTACGCCTGCGACAACGTGCGCATCGTGGGGCGCGCCATGGCCACCAACACGCCGCCCAACGGGGCGTTCCGCGGCTTCGGCGCGCCGCAAACCGAGTTCGCGATCGAGACCCAGGTGAACCGCGTGGCGGAGGCGCTGGACCTCTCCCCGCTCGAGCTGCGCCGGCGGTGGGCCTACCAGGAGGAGGACGTGACCCCCACCGGCCAGGTCCTGCGCGAGAGCGTCGGCGCGCTGGACGTGCTGGATGCCGTCGCGCAGCGGTCCGGCTACGAGCGCCACCGCCAGCAGACTCGCGAACAGCGGCTGCGCCGGCGGGAGGGTGCGCGGCGCGCGACCGGCATCGGCCTGGCGCTGGCCTGGCACGGCGCCGGGTTCACCGGATCGGGCGAAGTGAAGCTGGCGTCGGTCGCCTCGCTCGAGATCACCGCCGAGGGGCGCATCCGGATCCTGACCGCCTCGACCGAGATGGGCCAGGGCACCAAGACGATCTTCCCGCAGCTGGTGGCCGATGCGCTCGGCGTGGAGTACGACGAGGTCGAGATCGCGCCGCAGGACACCTCCATCGTCCCCGATTCGGGCCCGACGGTCGCCAGCCGCACGGCCATGGTGGTCGGCGGGCTGCTGATCAGGGCGGCGGAGCGGCTGCGCGCGCAGGTGGAGCAGCGCACGGGCCGACCGTTCCGCGAGGTGTATCGCGAGGCCGGGCCGTTGCGCGTGGACGAGCGTTTCACGCCGTACCCGGGCATCAGCTTCGACGATGAGACGTACCAGGGCGACGCCTACCCGGCCTATGGCTGGGCGGCCGCGGTGGCGCGGGTCGAGGTGGACCTGGATACCGCCGAGGTGGCGGTCAGGGAGTACACGGCGGCGGCCGACATCGGCCATGTCATCCACCCGGTCCTGGCCGAGGGCCAGGTGGAGGGCGGCTCGCTGCAGGCGGTCGGCTACGCGACGATCGAGGAGATGAAGCTCGTCGACGGCCGGTACCTCAACGACCGCCTGGCCACGTACCTGATCCCGACCGCGCTGGATGCGCCGGTCATCCGCTCCATCCTGGTCGAGAAGCCCTTCTCGGGCGCGCCGCACGGCGCCAAGGGCGTGGGCGAGCTGCCGATGGACGTGGGCGCTCCCGCCGTGATCGCCGCCATCCACGACGCGGTCGGGGCCTGGATCACGGACCTGCCTGCCACGCCGGAGCGGATCATGGCCGCCATGACCAATGGCCCGATGCCTCCCGGTCCCGGCGTTTCTGCGCCGAGCGCGGAGTCGGCTCCCCCACCCATCGAGGACCTGCCGCAGGGTGGTGACCCGATGCCGCTGCGCTCCCCGACCGAGCCACCCCAGGACTTCGATCCGTGAGCTACCGATTCGTCGTCAACGGCGACCCGGTCGAGGTCGACGCATCAGGGATGCGCCGCCTGCTTGACGCGCTGCGCTACGACCTGGGCCTTACCGGCACCAAGGAGGGGTGCGGCGAGGGCGAGTGCGGCGCCTGCTCGGTGCTGCTCGACGGCGCAGTCGTGGATTCCTGCCTCGTTCCGCTGTGCCAGGTGGAGGGCGCCTCGGTCCAGACCGTCGAAGGCCTGTCCGTCGACGGTCGGCTGAACGACCTGCAGGCCGCCTTCCTGGAGACCGGCGGCGCGCAGTGCGGCATCTGCACGCCGGGCATGCTCATGGCCGGAGAGGCCATCCTCGCCTCCGGCGCGGTGCCCGACGAGGTGACGATCCGGGAGGCGATCGCCGGCAACCTGTGCCGCTGCACGGGCTACACCAAGATCGTCGAGGCCATCGCGCTGGCCGCCGAGCGCCGCGGCGCCGGGACCTGACGGGGCGTCGCCGTGCCGCTGCCACCCGAGCCTCCGGTCGTCACGCCCCGCGACCTGGCGGATGCCTACGCGCTGCTCGCGGCCGAGAGCTACCGGCCGCTCGCCGGCGGGACCGATCTCATGGTCCAGATCAGCGGGGAGCAGGGTGAGCCGCCGGAGCGCATCCTCAACATCTGGGGCCTCGACGAGCTGCGCGGCATCGGCGTCGAGCCGGGGCGGCTGGTGATCGGCGCGCTGACGACGTACGCCGAGCTGCGACAGTCCTCGGACGTCGAGGATTACCTGCCGGCCCTGGCGGCGGCGAGCGGGACGATCGGCGCGGCACAGATCCAGAATCGCGGCACGATCGGCGGAAACGCCGTCAACGCGTCGCCCGCCGGCGACACCCTCCCGATCCTGCTAGCGGCCGACGCCGAGCTGGTCGTCGGCTCGGTCCGCGGCGAGCGCGCCATTGCGGCCGCCGACTTCTGGCCGTCGTACCGTCGCACGGCGCTGGCTCCCGACGAGCTCCTGCTGCGGATCGCCTTTCCGATCGTCGACGGGCGCCATGTCCGCTTCCGCAAGGTGGGCACGCGCCGGGCGCAGGCCATCTCCAAGGTGGTCATGGCCATCGCCTGGGATCGCCGTGACGAGCCGGGCTGGCGCAACGTGCGCGTGGCGCTGGGCTCGATGGCTGCCACCCCCGTCCGCGCGCGGCGCGCCGAGGCCGTGCTGGAGCGCTCCGAACCCACCCAGGAGACGGCGGACCGGGCGGCGGCCGCCCTTATCGAGGAAGTGGCGCCCATCGACGACGTGCGGTCCACGGCCGACTACCGCCGCGCGGTCGCCGGATGGGTGTTGTATCGGCTCATTCGCGACGAGGGCGGCTGGTAGGCGGTGCCGATCACGCCGCCACGCCGCGAGGACGTGCGCGTCTTCGCGACGGCATCCGAGTTCCGCGCCTGGCTTGACGAGCACCACGCCACCGCCGGCGAGCTGTTCGTGGGGTACTACCGCAAGGGAGTGCCCGCGCAGGCCATGACCTACGTCGAGGCGGTCGAGGAGGCGCTCTGCTACGGCTGGATCGACGGCATCACCTACGGAATGGGCGACGGGCTGATCGCCACGCGGTTCACGCCGCGCCGGCGCACGAGCAACTGGAGCGCAAGCAACATCGCCCGGGTTGCCCGGCTGGCCGCCGAGGGACGCATGCGCCCGGCCGGCCTGCGCGCCTTCGCGGAGCGCGACGTGCGCAGGGACGCGACGTACTCGTACGAGCAACAGGCGGAGCTGCCTGGTGACCTCGCCGAGCGGCTGCGCGCCGATTCGATCGCCTGGCAGGGCTGGGAGGCGGGGCCGCCCTCGTTTCGGCGCCAGGCGACCCACTGGGTGGCGTCGGCCAAGCGTCCCGAGACCAGGGAGCGCCGCTTCTCCGAGCTGCTGGACGCGCTGCGCCGGGGCACGCGCCCCCGACCGTTCCTCGTCTCGCGGGCGGAGCGCGCGTCCGGCCGGTGAGCGACCGATCGGCTACGGACCACTGGCTCGCGGCACTGGCGCGTCACGTGCTGATGGCTGGGGCATGGCAGGCATGGAGGTGAGGCGTGGCGCTGGTTGACATCTCGGGCATCGAGGTGACCGCCCCGGAAGGCGTTGCCGCGGAGGCCGAGGAGGTTCTGAATCCACAGGCGCTCGCCTTCGTGGCGCAGCTGCATCGGTCCTTCAACCCGCGCCGCCAGCGCCTGCTGGCCGACCGCCGGGCGCGGCAAAAGCGCTTCGACTCCGGCGAGCTGCCGGACTTCCTGCCGAATACGCGCCACGTGCGCGAGGACCCGACCTGGCGGGTGGCGCCGGCCCCC
>DASURX010000166.1:0-31597 GCA_036375355.1 Candidatus Limnocylindria bacterium | reverse complement strand
AGCACGCCGTCGCGCTTCAGCTCCGCGCGGTAGGCAAGGTGGCGGGCCTGGAGCGCGTCGAGCTCCTCGTCGGGCAGGTCGGGCGCGTCGGGAGCGCGCCGCAGCAGCACCATGGTGTAGACGTCGAACGCGTCGGGGACGTTTGGGTCGCGCGGCACGGCGCTACTCGCCCGGCTCGACCGCGGCATCGGCCAGGAGCAGGCCCTGGAGCTCGGCAATGGGCCGCACCGAGCGCTCGCCGGTGGCCCGCCGGGTGACCTCCACGCCGCCGGCGGCCAGGGAACGCGGCGAGACGGTCAGGATGAAGGGCATCCCCAGCAGCTCGGCGTCGGTGAGCTTCACGCCGGGTGACTCGTCGCGGTCGTCGTACAGGACCTCGATGCCGGCGTCGGTCAGGCTGGCGTACAGCGCCTCGGCCTCGTCGCTCACCGCCGGGTCCCTGGCCGCGCCCAGTGATACGAGGTGAGCCCGGTAGGGCGCCACGGCATCGGGCCAGACGATGCCCTTGGGGTCGTGATGCTCCTCCACGATGCAGGCCATCGCGCGGCCCAGGCCGATCCCGTAGGAACCCATGATCACGAAGTGACGGCTGCCGTCGTCGGCGAGGTAGGTGGCGCCCAGCTTCTCGGTGAAATCGGTCCCGAGCTTGAAGATGTTGCCGACCTCGATCCCGCGCCGCAGGACGACGGGACTGCCGCAGCGCGGGCAGGGATCACCCTCGCGCGCGTTGGCGATGTCGACCACCATGTCCGGGCTGAAGTCGCGCCCGACGTTCACGTTGAGCAGGTGGTAGCCGTGGCGGTTCGCGCCGGCCACCAGGTTGGGAGAGGCCGCCGCGAGGTCATCGACCACCACCGTCGTGTCATGCGCGCCGATCGGCGAGGCGTAGCCGGGCTCCATGCCCGCGGCCCGGATCTCCTCGGCCTGCGCCGGGCGCAGGCCGCCCACGCCCTTGACGGCGTTGAACAGCTTCGTCTCGTTGACCTCGAAGTCGCCGCGCACGATGGCGGTGATCAGCCGGCCGTCGCCGGTCACGAAGAAGGTCGCCTTGGCGGTGCGATCGGTCCCGACCCTAAGGAGCTCGGCCAGCGAGGCGATGGTGGGCGTCTCCGGCGTGGCGACCTCCTCCGTCGGCCTCGCCTCCTCGGCCGCAGGCTCCGGCTTGCGCACCGCGGCGATCTGCTGGTTGGCGGCGTAGCCGCAGGCGTCGCACAGCACCAGCGTGTCCTCGCCGTAGTCATTGAGGACCATGAACTCGTGCGCCAGCGAGCCGCCCATGATGCCGACGTCGGCGCCGACCGCCACAGTCTCCAGCCCGAGCCGCGCGAAGATGCGCTCGTAGGCGTGGTAGTGGGCCATGTACGAGCGCTCCAGGCTCTCCTCGTCGGCGTCGAGGGTGTACGAGTCCTTCATCACGAACTCGCGCACGCGGATCAATCCGCCGCGCGAGCGTGGCTCGTCGCGGAACTTGGTCTGGAAGTGGTACACGATCGCCGGCAGCTGCCGGTACGACTTGACCAGGTCGCGCAGCAGGTCGGCGACGACCTCCTCGTGAGTCATGGCCAGCACCATGTCCCGCCCGCCGCGGTCCTTGAAGCGGACCATCTCGGGCCCGATCTTCTGGTAGCGCCCCGTCTCACGCCACAGGTCGGCGGGGTGGACCACCGGCATCTCCATCTCCTGCCCGCCGATGGCGTCCATCTCCTCGCGGATGACCTGCTCGATCCGCTTCTGGACCCGGAACCCGAGCGGCAGCATGGTGTAGATGCCGGCCCCCAGCTGCCGGACGTAGCCGGCGCGCACCAGCAGCCTGTGGCTGACCATCTCGGCCTCGGCCGGATCGTCGCGCAGGCTGGCGAAGAAGAGCTTGGACAGGCGCATGGGACGCGAAGGATAGCGGACCGATGGCGTGGCGGCCCCTCGCCGCTCCCCGCTCAGGGCGCGGTGAGGTTCTCGGCGCGCACCCCCACCAGGTGCTCCGACTCGCGAAGCCGATGGATCGGGAGCACGGCGACGACCAGCAGGGCCAGGCTGGCGAGCAGCAGCCCGTCGATGCCCGCCCAGTCGGCCGCGGTGCCGCTGGCCAGCGCCCCGACGATCTGGCCCACGCCCAGGAAGACCGAGTAGAGGCCCATGATCGCGCCGCGGTCGGCCGGGTGGCTCTCGCTGATGTCGGCCAGCAGGCCGAGGGCCGCGGGCGTGGCGCCGGCCATCACGAACAGCCCGCCGCCGGCGATCGCGACCAGCCCCCACTGGATGGGGGTGGTCATGCCCGCCGAGTGGTTGAGCGCGAACACGGCCAGCACCATGACCAGCGCACCGGCCAGCCCCACCCCGATGATGGTGGTGCGGCGCAGCGTCCCGAAGCGCCCGCCCCAGTAGAAGAGGCCGGCGAAGAAGATGACGCCGGCAGCCGCCAGGCCGATGCTGACCTCCACCGGCCGGAAGCCGCCCATCAGCATCTGGTCGGCGAACTCATCAGCCGGCTTCTCGCGCACCAGCTGGAAGACCGATTGCGTGGTCCACGCTCCCAGCACGGCGTTCAGCGCGATCCAGGTGGGAGCCAGCAACCAGACCTGCGGCGCGCGCATGAGCGCCAGGTAGCGGCGCAGGTTGAAGCGCTGCGCGCGCATCTCCTCGGAGCTCGGGGGTTCCGCCCCCGGCTCCCCGGCGTGCTCGTCGGGGTGGTGCAGCTCCTCGACGCCGTAGCGGTAGATCAGGAACGACCCCACGTAGATCAGTGCGTTGAGCAGGAAGGCCCCCGTGCGCAGGCCCAGGCCGTTGGGGTCGTACAGCCAGCCCGCGGCCACCACGCCGGCGCCGATGCCTGCCAGCGTCGCGGCTTCGAACCTGGATACGACGCGGCCGCGCAGCGGTTCGTCGTCCGCGGTGGCGAGCGCGATGTAGCCCAGGATGGAGGGAATGCTGGCGCCCGCCGCGGCGCCCTCCAGCCAGCGGGTCAGCCCCAGCAGGCCGAGGTGCGTGGTGAAGGCGGTGAGCACCACCGCCACGGCCCCGAAGACCGGTCCCCACTGCATCACCCGGTGCGCGCCGAAGCGGTCGGAGAGCACGCCGAAGGCGGGGGACAGCACCAGCTCGGCGACGAAGTAGGTGGCGGTCAGCAGCCCGACGATCGTGGCGCTCACCTCCGGCCCGCCGTACGAGGGCAGCTCGGCAAGGTAGTAGACCAGCAAGCCGCCGGTCAGCCCGGTGCTGAAGCGCAGGGTGAACGTGCCGAGCAGGACCGAGGACAGCGACCGGGTCACGCGGCCAGAGCCGGCGGTCCGCGGCGCCTCCGTCCTCGCAGGGCCGATGCCGTGGCCAGCCCGATGCCGTCCAGGAACAGCACGCCGGTGCCCGCCAGGACCACGCGGTCGGTTCCGCTGTCGAGGGCCGCGTCCCGCTGCCGGCGCGCCTCGTCGGCCGCGGCCACGGCACTGCCCGTGTCGCCATCCTCGAACGCGTCGCGCGCGCGGTCGAGATGGATCGCCGGCTGCACGCCCAGCAGGCCGATCTGCTCCAGCAGGGACGGGCTGTCGTCCAGGCGGTCCTCGGCGGCGGCCACCGCGTCGAGCGCGTCGAGCTGTGCGTCGGCCTCTGCCGCAGCGGCCGCCAGGCCGCCATCGCCCTCGAAGGCGAGCCGCAGGTCGTCCGGCACGGCGAGGCGCAGCGCCCGCGCTCGGGCCGCGATCGCGTCGCGGTCCGCGAGCACGCTGTCGGCGTCGTCGAGCGCGTCGCGCGCGGCGGTGAAGTCCCACTCGCCCATGTCGACCCGGATCGACTCGGGCAGCTCCCACGTGCCGGCCTCGGTCACGACCGTCGCGTACTGCGCGCGGGCGCCGCTGCGCGACGCCAGCAGGACCTGCTGGTCGTCCCTCACCACCCAGTCGGCCCACAGGTCGGCGTAGCGCTCACCGGCGCGCTCCTCGAGCAGGTCGAGCAGGCGTTGCCAGCTTTCCACCCCGGCACTGGCGCCGGTCCGCGGCGAGCCGTCGCCGTGGATCGGCTGGTACGACATCTCGTTGCCGGCGGCTGCCCGCCACACGGCGCGCAGCCCGTCGAGGTCCGTCCGGTCGGCGATGCTGCGCGCCAGCTCGTAGGTGGCCGCGTAGGCGAAGTCCTCGACCTGCAGGCTCTCCACGCCGATGGCGCCCCAGTCGTTCAGCGGGATCTGCGCCGCCAGCAGGTCATCGGTCAGCTCGTACGTATCGCCGCTGGTGCCGATTGCCGTCCCGGCGCTGACGCCGTAGAACTCGGCCCAGGCCTCGTTGATCCATCGGTCCTGCCAGAGCGTGCCGTTGAACCAGATGTGCGCCGCCTCGTGCAGGGCGACGAACGGATCGGCGTCGTACCGGATCCGGATCACGTCGGTGGCGGCGTCGTACATCCCGGCGTACTCGCCCAGGCGCGAGGTGGCGGCCTCCTCGACGCTCAATCGACCGGCCACCGGGTAGTCGAGCCCGATGAGCCCCTCGAGGGCCGGCAGGCCATCGGTCATCAACCTGCTCGCCGTCTCCGCCCACTGCGGGTCGTCCTCCCAGGCGCGGATCACGACCGGCCGCGAGGCGCTCGAGACGGGGACCTCGACCACCGATTCGGTGAAGGCGCCGGGACGCTCGGCGGTGAGGTAGGCGAAGAAGGCGAATGGGTCGTCGGGCTCCGCGCTGAGCAGCGTGCCGCCGGTCGCGGCGTTGGCGCGTTGCATGCCGGTGCCCTGGACGTCCGGACTGTAGCCGGGCGGCAGGTCGACCGTCACGCTGCTGCCCGGCTCGCCCTCGGTGCCGAAGGCCCAGACCGGGAAGGCGACCAGGCTAGTGCCGATGCGGAACTCGCGCCCGGCCGCGCCGCCGGCATCGACGAGGTCGAACGTCACCGTGTAGGCGTAGCTCTCCTGGAAGAACACGCCGTGCGCGAAGGTCACCTCGATGGCGGTGTAGCCCTCGGTCTGCTCGGCGATGCGGGCCGCGAGGGGAGCCCCGTCCGCCGACGCTGCCACGTTGCTGGCGCCGGGCTGCACGGCGAAGGTCACGCCCGAGAAGAAGACCTCCTGCTCGTCGGTGTTCGGCTCGAACGAGGTCGCCACGGCCTCCACCGTGACGTGCACGCGCGCCTGCTCCGGCAGCACGTCGTAGGTGGTATCAGCCAGCACCACCAGGCCGCTGTCGGCTGCGCGCGTGGGGGGCGGGAGCGCGAGCGGCAGCGCCTGCGTCGCCACGATGAACGCGACGGCCAGCGCCCGTGCGATGGCTCGGGGCATGTTCGGCAGTATGCCGCACGCCGCACCGATTCCCCAAGGGCCCGCGTCCGACGGCACGTGCGCCGGACACGATGACGCCCGTCCCCTCCGGAAGGGAACGGGCGTCGACGCGGCTGTCAGCCGGCGGCTGTCAGGTTAGGCGGTCTGCGCGTAGGTCGCCAGGCCGAAGGCGCTCTCCAGCTGCTCGGCGGGCCGGAACCCGACCGCCGCGCGCGGGGGCTGGCCCGGGGCGAAGAAGGCCACCGTGGGGATGCTCATGATCCCGTAGTGCATGGCGGTGTGCGGGTTGGCATCCACGTCGAGCTTGACCACCTCGACGTTGCCCGCGTACTTCTCGGCGAGCTTGTCGATCTCGGGGGCCACGAGCCGGCAGGGACCGCACCACGCGGCCCAGAAGTCGACGATCACCGGCTTCTCGCTCTTGAGGACGAGCTCTTCGAAGTTGGCGTCGGTCGCTTCGCGTACGTTGGACATGGGATCTCGATCGGTCCTTTCCGGAATGCAGCCCTAGCGGGCAACCTGCTGGAGTAGTCGGTACGCCTCCAGGACCTGGGGGTCCGCGAGGCGGTAGAAGATGGTGCTCCCCTCGCGCCTGGTGCTGACGATGCCCGCCGCGCGTAGCACCGCGAGGTGCTGGCTCATGTTCGGCACCTGGCATCCGACGTCCCGGGACAGGTCGCTCACCGAGCGTTCGCCGTCGGAGAGCCGCTCCACGACGCACAGGCGCTTCGGATCCGCCAGAGCCTTGGCAATCGCCGCGGTTCGGTCACGCAACCGTTCCGGGGTGAGGGTCGCTTCCATCAGGTGCCGATTCTCTCATTGATTGCGCAATTACGCAAGTGATTTGTCGGAGGCCGATGGGCTGGCAGGGACCGGATTGCGACAGGCTAGGTGTCGCGCAGCGCGCTCAGGATCGCGCCATGACTGTTCTGCTTTCCTGCCCCGCCTGCTCGGACGAGGTCCCCTTCGACATCGACGAGACGGCCGACGAGATGGTGTGCAGCGCGTGCGGTATGCACATGACCTTCGCGCCGGACCCCGTCACCACGTTCGAGCTGCTCTACCAGCCAGTCGCGGCCTAGCCGTTCGGCGCCGGCCGCGCGGCGACGCCCAGGCCCCGGAGGAGATGCTCGACCGTGCGCCGGTCGCGCGTCAGCAGCCCGCTCGGCGAGCGGACGCGATGCCGGTCGCCGGGCAGCACCACGAGCTCCACGTCTCGCCCGGCGGCCTGCAGGGCGTCCACCAGTCGGATCGAGTGGCGCAGGTGCACGTTCTCGTCGACGGCGCCGTGGATGAGCAGCAGGTCACCCTCCAGCGCCCCCGCCAAGGGCAGCGCCGACGAGCGTCGGTACGCTTCCGGCTCGTCCGCCGGGGTGCCCAGGTAGCGCTCGGTATACGCCGTGTCGTATCCGTGCCAGTCGGTGACCGGCGCGACCGCGACGCCAACCGAGAACAGCCCGGGGTGGGACTGCATGCAGCGGATCGTCATGAAGCCGCCGTAGCTGCCGCCGGTGATGGCCACGCGTGCCGGGTCGATCAGGCCGCGCTCGGCGAGCTGCCGGACCGCGGCCGCCTGGTCGTCCACCTCGACGGAGCCCAGATGGCGCCCGATCCCCGCCTCGAAGGCGAGCCCGCGGAACGCCGACCCGCGGTTGTCGACCACCAGCACGGCGACGCCCTGCTGGGCGAGGTAGCGGCGCAGGCCGTGGACGGTCAGCTCCCAGGCCTTCTTGACCGACTGCACGTGCGGGCCGCCGTAGACCCACACCACGCACGGTGAACGCGTCGCAGCATCGCCGGCGGGTGGGTAGAAGGCGGCGTGCAACGGCGTCTCGCCGTCGTCGGCCCGCAGCTCGAGCAGCTGCGGGACGGGTAAGCCGTCGTCCCCCGCGATCATCTCCGGACCGTGGAGGACCTGGCCGGCGCTGTCGCGGTCGTGTAGCACCACGGTCGGAGATCGCTCGAGGCTGGACCAGGTGTCGACCCAGGCGTTGCCGTCGCGGCTGACGGCGACCTCGTGCCAGCCGGGCTCCGTGGTCAGCCGCTCCGGGACGCGGGTCGGGGCCGCGGGCTCGAGCGGAACGCGGTACAGGTGGCGTTCGGTCGCGCCATCCGCCGTCCCCGTGCACCAGACCTCGCTTCGTGCCTCGTCGACACAGGCGACGTCGGTGACCAGCCACGGGCCCTCGGTCAGGCGGTGCAGGAAGGCCCCGTCGGGCGCACGCAGCTCGAGGTGACGGAAGCCGGTCTCCTCGGTGGCGCGCAGGATGCGCCCGTCGGCGAGCACCCGTGTCAGGTCGTCCAGGTTGACCCACGGGTCGCCAGGCTCGGTCCACAGGGTCGTGGCCTCGCCGGCGGCGCTGACGCGAAGCCAGCGCAGCTCGCGCTGCGCGCGGGGCAGGACCGCCACCAGCCAGCCGCCCGACGGTTCGGCCACCACCCGCGCCAGGTAATCGCCCACCTCCATGCCGAGCGCGACCTCGCGCGGGGACGCGGAGCCGTCCGCCTCCACGATCCGCAGCGAGACGACGGCGTTCGGGCCGCCGGCGAACGGGTAGCGGTGCTCCTCGAAGGTCGGGCGCTCGGCGGCGGGATGCGGGATGACGTACGGCTCGATGCCACGTTCGTCGACGTGCGCGACGGCCAGCCGCCGTGAGTCGCCGCTCCACCACAGGCCTTCGAAGCGGCCGAGCTCCTCGGCGGCGACGTACTCGGGCAGGCCGTTGAACGTGCCGGGGGCGGCGTCGTGGGTGAGCCGCACGGCCTCGCCGGTTCCACCGACCGGTGCGACCCAGGCCTCGCCGTCGCGGACGGCGGCAACCAGCCGGCCGTCTGGGGAGGGGACGGCGCCGGAGGCACCATCCAGGGCGGCCAGCGTCCGGGCCCCGGCGGCCAGGGCGTCGCCGGTTGCGACCAGGACCTGCCGCGCAATCGGCACCACCAGGGTCATCGCGTCGCGCGCCCAGGCGTACTCGGTCACGCCCAGCGCGCTCGTGCGCGTGCGCTCGCGCCGCAGCCGCTCGTCGTCGGACAGCGACGCCTCGTCGAGCGCCCGCTCGCTGGGCCCGGCGAGCAGCATCCGCTCGCCGCTGGCAAGGTCGAGCCACCACAGCGAGCGGACCAGCGCGCCGCCGGGGTCGTGCAGGAAGGTGATGCCGGAGCCATCCGGCGCGAACGCGATGCTGCCCGGAACCGCCGTCCCGGGCAGCGGCAGGCGCCCGATCTCCTCGATGGTGATGCGGGCCACGCGCTGGCTCAGCGCTCCTCGATCTCGATCGTCTCGATCCGGTCGCCCGGTTCCCGATCGCGTGCCGGGTCCCGCTCGCGGATCGAGGCCAGCACGTCCATGCCCTCGGTCACGCGACCGAAGACCGTGTGGCGGTCGTCGAGGTGCGGCGTCGGGCCGTAGGTGATGAAGAACTGGCTGCCGTTGGTGTTGGGCCCGGCGTTGGCCATCGACAGGATGCCCGCCGAGCTGTGCCGCAGCGCGGGATGGAACTCGTCGCTGAAGGTGTAGCCCGGCCCGCCGCGACCCGTTCCCGTCGGATCGCCGCCCTGCGCCATGAAGCCGGGAATCACGCGGTGAAAGGTCGTGCCGTCGTAGTAGCCGCCGCGTGCCAGGCTGACGAAGTTCTCCACGGTGAGCGGAGCTTTGTCGGCGTACAGCTCGCAGACGATATCGCCGCGCCCCGTCTTGAAGCGCGCGACGTAGGACCTGGAGGTGTCGAGCGCGCCCGAGGGCGGCATCGGTCCATCAGCCATGATCGGATCTCCGGAGGGGTTTTCGAAAGGCCGATGCTACCGGCCCGGCAGCTCCCGCGCCCGCGCACGTGACAGGTTCCAGGCCTGCCACGCGCGGTTGCCCTCCTCGTCGAGGCCCGATGCCTCGGCCATCCGGTCGGTCATCCGCTCGGCCAGCTCCGGCGGCAGCGGGCGTGCGACCATCCAGCGCTGCACGACGTCGACGGCGTCGCTGCCCAGGCTCACCAGGTAGTCGACATCCAGGTCGCGCTCGCCGCCGGCGGGGATCGTCTCCGGATGGTTCACGCGCTCCAGGTTGCGCTCCGCGACGAAGTGCACCGGCCCGACCAGGTTGAAGCCGATGCCGAACGCGACCGAGAGCACCGCCAGGCCGTGCAGCAGCCACGCGGTCCGGTCCGCCAGCAGCGCGGCGATGGCGCCCACGGCGCCGATCGCCAGCCACGCAATCGCCGCGAACACGTAGAAGCGCAGCTCGGTCCAGCCGTAGGCGTCCTGGTACAGCCGCAGTCGAAGGAAGGCCGATGCCAGGACCACCAGCGTCAGGAGCACCAGCGCCACGAAGGCAGCGACGTACGCGCGCGTGCGGCGCGCCACGAGGGCCTCTCCGGCCAGCACCAGGCCGCCGACGGCGAAGGCGACCGCCAGAAGCTCGAAGAAGCCGCGGCGCGCGTAGCCGGCATAGGTCATGCCGCTGGCCGCCCTGGTGTCCTGTCCGCCGAACAGGTAGGCCGCCTGCACCACCACGAAGATGGCGAAGAGCAGGTCGAGCGCGACGAGCACGGTGACCGCCTCCGTCGAACCCAGCCTGGGGCGCCCGGCCCATGCGCCTTCGAGCGCCCCCTCCGCGTCCGATTCGTCCGCGCGGACCACGAAGGTCAGCAGCCCCGCGGCCAGCCACGCCACGAGCAGCGTGAGGAGCGCGCGGCCAGGCAGCGACCCAAGGTCCAGGTCCCAACCAAGCAGGTCGCCGGCGATGCGCGAGAACACGGCGTCGGCCGAGGCGAACAGGATGCCGAAGAGGGCGAGCAGCGGAATGGCGATCAGCAGGCCGCGGACGACGGGCATGCCGCTGCGCAGCCGCGGGAAGAGGCTGCGTCGATCGACCGCCTCCAGCGCCGATCGCAGCGGCGCCACGCCTGCGGCGAGGCTCGCCGTCAACACCCGGCCGGCCAGCACCATCACCCCGGCCAGCGGCCGCTCCACCACGCGCTGCCCGCCGAAGCTGGCCAGCGATGCGCCGGCGAGGAGCAGCGACCCGAGCACGTCCAGGGCCAGCAGCGTGCGGTCGCCGCGGAGAGCGACGAATGCGCCGAGCACCAGGGCGGCGACCGGGAGCCACGCATCGGTGAGGCGCGGCAGACGGGCGCCACCGGCGATGAGCCAGCCGGCGGCCAGGAGCGCCGCGAGCATCAGGGGATAATTGATGCCCAGCCCCACCTCGAAGAAGAGGAGCTGGGCGAGCAGGCCGAGGCCGGCGGAGGCGAGCAGGATGGCCACCGCCCTGGGCACCGCAGCCACCGCCTCTCGGAGGTCGTCGGCCGCCGGCCTCTCGGCGTTCATGTCGGCGTCAATGCTCGATGTCGATCACCAGCCGCGCCGGATCGTTGAGGGTCGCGACCCGGATGCACGAGGTGCCGCTCATGCCGACGTACCAGGTGCTGACCGCCTCGAAGTCGCCGCCTTCGACGAGGTGCACCAGCTTGGCGTAGCCCGGCGTGAACTCGGTCGGGCCGTCGTAGGTGATGCCGCCGTCCGGTGAGACCTTGGTGCCGCCGTGCAGGACGATCTTCCAGAAGTACGTACCGTCGACTTCGAGCGGCAGGCCGCTGGCGTCCTGGGTGAAGGGCGGCTCCGCCTCCTCGATAGAGAACTCGGGAATGCCGGTCGCGAATTCGAAGGTGATGCGATCGTACGCATCGTGCTCCCCGACGCGCACGTCGGTGATCTGCGCCCGCTTCGTGGAACCGACGCCGTTGATCGGCAGATTGCAGGCGAACGGGCCCTGCTCGTCGCTGGGTGAGGCGCTCTCCGAAGCCGCCGACGAGGTCGCGGCGGGGGATTGGCTGTCCATGGACGGCGTGACGCTCTCGGAGGCGGTGGTGCTTGGCGTGGCCGAGGACGCCGGCCCGCATGCGGCCGCGCTCAGCAGCAACAGCGCCAGGCCGGCCACGAGGGCAGGAATGCGAAACCCTGGTCGGGTCATGGTGGGTGCTCCGTATGTAGGTGCGGCGCCATCGGGCGTCGTCGAATCTGGAACGTCCACGCACCGAGGCGTGTTACGCGGTGGCGTCCCCGGCCGGCTGGCCGCCGATACGTGCCGCCAGCAGCGTGCGCTCGGCCGGGTTGGCGGTAAGCGCCAGCGCCCTGCGGTCCGCCTCTCGGGCCTCGTGTGTCCGGCCCAGGCGTCGCAGCAGCTCGGCCCGCGTGGCGTGGAAGAGGTGATAGCCATCCAGGCGCTCGGCCAGCGGCTCCACCTCTGCCAGCGCCTCGGCAGGCCCGCGCAGCTCCGCGACCGCCACCGCCCGGTTGAGCGCGACGACCGGGCCGGGGTTGAGGATCAGCAGGCGGTCGTAGGCGGCGACGATGGCGGCCCAGTCGGTCTCCTCGTAACGCGGCGCCTGCGCGTGCGTGGCCACGATCGCCGCCTGCAGCTGGTACGGGCCGGGGCGACCCATGCGCAGCGCCCGCGCAAGCAGCTCGCCCGCGGCGCGAATGGCGTCTGCGTCCCATAGCAAGCGGTCCTGGTCGCGGAGCAGCACCATCGACCCGTCGGCGGCGAAGCGAGCGTTGCCTCGGGCCCGATGCAACCGGATCAGCGCCAGAAGGCCCAGCGCCTCGGGCTCGTCCGGCATGAGGCGCACCAGCAGGGAG
Source organism: Candidatus Limnocylindria bacterium (assembly GCA_036375355.1). Taxonomy (GTDB): domain Bacteria; phylum Chloroflexota; class Limnocylindria; order QHBO01; family QHBO01; genus DASURX01. Next base: position 19,707 of record DASURX010000166.1, on the reverse strand, counting down.
GTCAGCCACTCCGCGTCATCCGCCAGGTCCCGGCGCTCTGCGGCCGCTCCGGAGCTGGCGAGGTACCCCTCGTTGAAGACCAGGTACAGGACGGCCAGCACCTGCGCCAGCCGCTCAGGCAGCTCGTCGTCGCCCGGGACCCGGTACGGGATGCCGGCATCGCGGATCTTGCGCTTGGCACGGACGAGGCGCTGGGCGATCGTGGCCTCCGGGACAAGGAAGGCGCGTGCCACCGCCGGCGTGTCGAGGCCGGCCACGGTCCGCAGCGTCAGCGCAACCTGCGCCTCGCGCGACAATGCGGGGTGGCAGCAGGTGAAAAGCAGGGGAAGCCGGTCGTCGGCCTGCATCGGTCCCGTCCTCGAGCCTGCCGCCTCCGTGTGGCGTGCCTCCGCGGTGAGCAGCGCCAGGCGCTCGCGGTAGCGGGCATCCCGGCGCAGCAGGTCCACCGCGCGCCGTCGCGCGGCGGTCGTCAGCCACGCCGCCGGGTTGCGCGGGATTCCCTCCACCGGCCAGTGCCTGAGCGCCGCCAGCGCCGCGTCCTGGACCAGCTCCTCGGCGAGGTCCCAGTCGCGCAGGATGCGGACCAGGACGCCCGTCAGGCGGCCGCGCTCCTCGCGCAGCGCCGCTTCCAGGGACGCATCGACCGCCGCCGGGCGCTCCAACTGCTACTCCCGGCTATCCACCACCGGGCGGATCTCCAGCGCCGCTTCCGACGGCCAGCCGGAGACCATGCGGATCGCCGCGTCCAGGTCCGGGACGTCGATGACCGCGTAGCCGCCGACGGCCTCCTTCGCCTCCATGAACGGCCCATCGGTGACCGACACCGCGCCGCTGGCGTCCCGGCGAACCGTGGTGGCAGTGGACGTCGACTGCAGCTCGTGGCCCTCGACGATCTCGCCGGCGGCTGCATGCTCGCCCCACCAGGCCTCGATTCGCTCGTAGGCGGCCTGCCGATCCTCGGGGCTCATGTCGCCCCACTTCTCCTCCGCGTCGGCGATGAGGACCATGTACTTCACCTTGCTGCACCTCCTGGCTGCATGGCGCGGCCGGTCGACCGCTCATTGTGACGACGAACGGGTGCGGCGAATATCGACGGCCAGCGGGCCGTTACCCGACTGGTCCACAATGCGCCGATGACCCAGTCGCGACCGCATCCTTCGACGCTGTCGGTCGCCATCGCACTGGGGATCGTCTACGTCGTCTGGGGCTCGACCTACCTGGCCATTGCCTACGTGGTCGAGACCCTGCCCCCCTTCCTCGCAGCCGGCGCCCGCTTCCTGGTGGCCGGCGGGCTGCTGCTGGCGTACCTCGTCGCCCAGGACCGATGGCGCCGCCGACGCCGGAACGCGCCACGCCTCGAACGGCCACGGCTGGTGGAGTGGCGCACAGCGCTGATCGTCGGCGCGCTGCTGCTGCTGGGCGGGAACGGAATGGTCATGGTCGCGGAACGCACCGTCCCCTCGGGGATCGCGGCCGTCATCATCGCCACGGTCCCGATCTGGATGAGCGTCTTCGACGCGCTCCTGACGCGACGCCGGCCGAGCCTGCTCGCCATCGGCGGCCTGCTGGTGGGCGTCGTCGGCGTCGCCATCCTGCTGCTGCCGACCGATGGGGTGGCGACCATCGACCCGTTCGGCATCGCCCTGCTGGTGGTGGCCACCGTCTCGTGGGCCGCCGGGTCGCTGTATGCGCGGCACGGGCCCCTGCCCAGGAACGACCTCCTGGGCACGGGCATGGAGCAGTTCGCCGGCGGCGTCACCCTGGCGCTGGTCGGGCTGGCCGTGGGCGAGCTGGGCCGCACCGATCTCGGGGCCGTCTCGACCGCCTCGATCATCGGCCTGGTCTACCTCGTCGTCTTCGGCTCGCTGGTCGCCTTCACCGCCTACGTCTGGCTGCTGAACCACGTGGCGGTGACCACGGTTGCGACCTACGCGTACGTCAACCCCATCGTGGCGGTCGCGCTGGGGATGCTGTTCCGCAGCGAGCAGCTGTCGCTGCGAACGCTGCTGGCCGCCGCGCTGATCATCGGTGCGGTGGTGGCGATGGTGACCGGGCGCCCGCGCGAGGCCGAGGAGCCCGGACCGCAGCCGGAGATGGCTCCGCTGGAGCCGCATGAGCGCGACGTCCGCGACGAGGCGGGGCAGCCCTCATGACCGCCGACGAGCGCGCGCTGGAGGTCTCCTGCAAGCCGGAGGCGGACGGCTGGCACTGCAGGGTCAGGGTCGGGACCGATGCCGCGGCGACCATCCACGACGTCACCCTCTCGCGCGCGGACCTGGCACGCCTGGCGCCGGGCGGCGCCAGCCCGGATTCGCTCGTGCGCGCGTCGTTCAACTTCCTGCTCGAGCGCGAGCCGCGAGAGTCGATCCTGCGGCACTTCGAGCTGCCGGTGATCGGGCGCTACTTCCCCGAGTGGGAGCGCACGATTCGTCGCTGACCCCGTTCAGGGGCGGTCAGTAGCTCGTGTCGCTGTTCTCGAAGATGCGGTTCAGCACGTAGGCGCCATCGGTCTCGGGATCGGTCAGGTTGGTCTGTGCCTGGAGCAGCATGACGTAGGGATGCATCCGGGCCTGGGCCAGGCGCGCGCCGACGAACGAGAGCTCGGCGATGACGCCCTCCTGGGTCTGCTGGCTCCACGACTGGCCGAATAGGAAGTTGCCGTGGCTGGCGATGGTGAAGTGGACCCCGTTGCCGTCGGCGGCCGGCACGAAGTCGATCGGCCCCGACCAGTGCGTGCCGTGCCCCACCACGTGGTCGCAGCCGGAGGCGTAGAAGACGTCCTGCTGGCGCAGCATGCCGGCGGTAAAGTCGCCGTGATACTCGTAGCCGCCCCACCACTGCGGAACGCAGATCACGATGTCGGCCGCCTCCCGCGCCCGGCGCACCGCCTCGGCGACGTTCTCGTCGGTGAGCCACAGGACGCCGGGAACACCCGGAGCGGCGGCCTGCGAGCCGGGCACCTCGTTGAACCCGACGAACGCGAAGCGCACGCCACCGGCATCGATCACGGCCGGCGCCAGGGCATCGTCCAGGTCCTTCCCCGCCCCGGCGCGAGGGATGCCGGCCGAGGCGAACTGGTCGAGCGTCTCCAGGAAGCCGGACGTGCCGCGGTCGAACAGGTGGTTGGCGGCCAGCGTCACGACGTCCACGCCGTAGGTGTCGCGCAGGCGCGGCAGCACGGCGGGGTCGATGCTGAACACCACCCCGTCGTTGACCGTGAAGTTCGCCACCACCGGGCACTCGAAGTCGTCCAGCGTCACGTCCGCGTCGCTGACCAGGCGGGCGACGGCGCCCTCGTCGCCGGCGGGCTCGGCGTCCACGACGTTGTAGCCGTTGCCCACCGTGCCCGGCGGCGCCGGGTTGGGATAGACGCGCAGGTAGCGCGCCCGCCCTCCATCGAAGACCCAGTCCCAGCCCTTGCCCAGGGTGATGGCCTGGTAGGCCACCCCGCGGTCGGGGCAGGAATCGCCAAGCGAGATCAGCGAGCGCACCGAACCGGCGTCGTACGCCGTCCACTCCTCCGGAAGGCCGATGGCGCGGCCGCTGAGCGGATAGTCGCGCGCACGGGCCTGCGGCCCCCCGAAGAGATCGGCGCCGTCCAGCGGCAGGACCTTGGTCTTCGGCTCGACCAGCCCGGGAGGCAGCAGCGCGACCGCCGAGGGGCTGGCGGCCAGCTGGGCCGCGATCTGGTCCGCCGGCGTGCATCGGGCCAGGTCGCCGAACCCCTCCGGCACGATTGCCTGGAGCCCGCAGGGCAGGATCAGGCCGGCTGTGGCACGCAGCTCGTCCATGCCGATCTCCGCCTTCAGGTTGGTGTACCCGGTGACCACGGCCAGCGGGAACTCGACCACCGGCTCCGGCGTGGGCGACGGCGAGGTGGTCGGTTCGGGGGTGGGGGTTGGCCCCAGCGAGGCCGATGGGCTGGGGCTGGGCGTGCCACCGCAGGCCGACAGGGCAACGGCCGCGAGCAGGCTCAGGATAGGCGGGAGGCTCCGGCGCGTGGACCGATGCATGGCCGGCATGGTACGCGCGGCCGCTCGACCGGCGTGGCCGAGGCTGCGGCGTGTAACCGCCGACGTACGGACCCGACAAGAGGAGGCCTGCGTCCCTCGGGCAGGCCCCGTCCGTGCTGGAGGAGAACCCATGCCTCGCCGACGCATCCTCGCCATCGTCGGGTCGGTCGCGGTCGCGCTGACCCTCACCCTGGTCACCGTCGCGTTCGCGTTCCCGCCTCAGAACTTCGTCACGCCGATGTCCGGCAACGAGGAGAACCCGGCCCGCGACACGCTGGCACGCGGCTCGGCAATCTTCCAGGTTCGCGGCGACACGGTCGAGTACCGCCTCATCGCCTCGAACATCGAGAACGTGATCATGGCGCACATCCACGTGGGCGCTGCCGGCACCAACGGGCCGATCGTGGTGTGGCTCTTCCCGGACACCGCGCCGCCGGCCGCGGATCCGGGCGGCGGCCGTCATGACGGCGTGCTGGCCACGGGCAGCTTCACCGCCGCGAACCTGACCGGGCCACTGGCCGGGCATCCGCTGTCGGACCTGATCGACCTGCTGCAGAACGGTGGCGCCTATGTGAACGTGCACACCAACGATGGCGTCGATCCGCCGAACACCGGGCCGGGCGACTTCCCGGGCGGGGAGATCCGCGGCCAGATCGACTGACCCACGCGACGCGCGGGCCGCGACCCCTGCCGGGGCCGCGGCCCGCGTGCGAACGGGCCGGATGGCCCGTCGGCAGGGGACTGAATGGTCCGCCGCCCTCAGCTCGATCCACGTAACATGAAGGCCGCATGACACGCGACCGAGCCTCGGGGGCGATCGAGTTCGGCTCCGGTATCTCCGAGAACCACAAGGACGGCATCCGCTGGGTTGACTACGTCAACATCAGCTGGAACCCCGTTTTCTGCAAACGCTGCGATATCTGCGTCGACATCTGCCCCAAGGACACCCTCGTCCTGCGCAACGACGCGATCATCGAGGAGCAGAACTGCATCCTCTGCGGGCTGTGCGAGCGCTACTGCCCGGACCTGGCCATCGAGATGCTCCCGGCCGCCGTGGCGGCGCACGAGGCGAAGGGCAAGGCCCCCGAATGACGCGCCGCCTGAGCCAGGGCAACGAGGCGGTCTTCCGCGGAGCGGTGGCGGCGGGTGCCAACTACTACGCCGGCTACCCGATCTCGCCGTCCACCGAGATCCTGAACGTGGCCTCCGGCTGGGCCGCCGAACACCCCGAGTTCCGCTTCCTGCAGGCGGAGGACGAGATCGCCAGCGCCAACGCGATCATCGGCGCCTCGCTGGCGGGCGCCAAGTCGTTCACCGCCACCTCCGGGCCGGGCTTCAGCCTGATGCAGGAGGCGGTCGGCTACGCCCAGAAGGTGGGGGTGCCGTGCGTCTTCGTGAACGTCCAGCGCGTCGGGCCGGCGACCGGCATGCCGACCATGCCCGGCCAGGGCGACGTCATGCAGGTCAAATACGGCAGCACCGGCGACTACACGCCGCTGGCCTTCTACCCCAACGGCGTGGAGGAGGCCTTCCGTGTCACGGTCCAGGCCTTCAACGCGGCGGAGGAATCGCTCAGCCCGGTCGTGATCCTGACCGATACCTTCGTGGCACACCTCAACGAGGTCGTCGACCTCGACGAGCTGGCGGGGCAGATGGCCGTCGTCGGGCGCAGCGTCCCGGCACTGGGCAAGCACGAGCCGGGGCATCCGCGCTTCTTCGCCGGCGTCCTGATGTACGAGCACGGCCCCAATGCGGGCGAGCCGGCCACCGCCGACGCCGACGAGTACCTCCGCCAGTTCTACGCTGCGAAGCATCGGCATCTGGAGGTAGCGCAGCGCTACGCGCTGTACGAGCACGGGTGGAACGTGGACGCCCCGGTCCTGGTGGTCTGCTACGGGATCGTGTCGCGCGTGGCCGCCCCGCTGGCCGACCAGTACGCGCTCTTCCGCCCGATCCGGATCCACCCCATGCTGGCCGACGAGGTCCGCGCCATCGCCGACCGCTATGAGCAGGTCGTCTGCCTGGAGGCCAACGACGGGCAGTACGCCGACATGCTGGAGCTGGCGCTGCGTCGCGAGGTGAAGCGGGTGCCGTTGCTCGGCGGCCGCATCTCGCTCGAGGCGGTGCGCGACGGGCTGGAGCGGGTCCTGGCCGGCGGGCCGGCCGAGCCCCCGATTCCGGCGCCACCCGAGGAGCCCATGCCCCGTTCACCGCTGGGCGTGGGCTGATGGAGGCATCGGTCCATGCCTGAGGCTCCCATGGCCGAGCTCGGCTTCAAGCGCAACCTGAAGGTCGAGCTGTTCCCGACCATCTGGTGCCCGGGTTGCGGCATCGGCACGATCATGATCCAGCTCGCCATGGTCATGGACGAGATGGGCCTGGACGAGACGAACACGATCGTGGTGACCGGCATCGGCTGCACCGGCCGGATGGGCAGCTACATGAAGTGCGAGAGCGTCTACACGCTCCACGGTCGGACCCTGCCGGTGGCCGAGGCGATCAAGACGGTGCGCCCCGAGATGAACGTCATCGTTGTGTCGGGCGACGGCGACACCGCCAGCATCGGCGGCAACCACCTGATCCACGCCATCCGCCGCAACGCGCGCCTGACGGTGCTGTGCAACAACAACGAGATCTACGGGCTGACGGGCGGCCAGACCGGGCCGACCACGCCATCGGGCACCAAGACGCTTTCGAGCCCGGCCGGGAACCCGAACACGCCGATCAACCTGCAGGGCCTGGTCCGCTCGTCGCCGCACTCGCTGTACGCCAAGACCACGGTCTACCACCAGATGCACATGCGCAACGTGATCCGGGAGGCGATCGAGCACCCTGGCTTCAGCTTCGTGGACATCACCAGCCAGTGCATCGAGAACAACGGGCGGCGCATCGGCTTCGCCAGCGCCAACGAGATGCTCACGTTCTACCGCAAGACCTACAAGCGCGCCGGCAAGGATGCGACCCGCCTGAACCCGTTCGAGATCGGCGTGCTCTACCCCCAGGCCGATGGCGCGGCCGCCGCCGCGAACGGCAACGGCTCCGCGGCTCCGGCCGCCGCCGTCCGCCCGGAGGCGCTTCCCGCGCAGCCCACCGGACCGATGGCGTCCACCACCGACTCGCCGGGCTCGGCGGGCGCGACGGCCAAGCCGCCGACGGCCGACGACGCGGAGAAGGCCAGGCGTCGCGCCGAGTCCCAGGAGCGCGCCGCGCTGATGGGCCGCCTCTCCGCGGAGGTCAAGATGGCGGTGGCGCGCAAGGAGCTCACCCTGGCCGACGCACTCAGCCAGGCCGCCATCCCGATCCCCGAATGGCTGCGCACCGGTGCCAGCGCGCCGGCGGGCGCACCCGTGGCACCCGGCGAGGTCGAGATCAGCGCCACCGGCCGGGATCCGAACACCCAGGACCAGCCCGGCGACCTCGCAGCCCAGAAGGCCGAGGCGCTCGCCGAGGAGGGCGTCGAGGTGCAGCCCGCCCGGCCGCTCTCGTCGGCTGACGCCGCGCCCCCGGACCTCGATCCGAAGGAGCAGCGGCGCGCCGAGTCGCAGCGCAAGCTGGCCCTGATGCAGCAGCTTTCCTCCGAGCTGAAGCTGCGGGTCGCACGACGCGAGATCAGCCTGGAGGACGCCCTGCGCGAAGCCGGGGTCGACCAGTGACGACCCGCATCGCGCTGGACGGGGTCGGCGGGCAGGGGGTGCGGGTCATCGCCGGCGTGCTGGGCGCGCTGCTGGCGCGGATGGGAAAGCAGGTCACCGTCCTGTTCGACTACGACTCGTCGGTGCGCGGCTCGATGTCCGACGCGTTCGTCATCTTCGACGACGCCCCCATCCTCAACCCGGTGGTCGAGGAGGCGGACATCATGCTGAAGCTGGCCGACAAGGGGCACATGCGCATCCACGGGCACACGGTCATCACCGACCTGGGCCTGAACGTTCCGGGAGCCGAGCAGATCCCGTTCGCGTCGCTCGGATCGGAGAAGTTCGGCAAGGAGCTGTTCGGCAACATGATCGCCCTGGGCCGGCTGCTGCGCCTGGCCGAGATCGACTTCGACGAGACGGCCATCCGCGAGTCGCTGCCGCGCCGCTTCCAGGACGAGAACGTGGCTGCGATCCGCTACGGGTACGAGCTCACGCCGGAGGTGATCGCGCGGCTGGCCGAGGCGGCGCCGCCTTCGCGCTTCGAGATGAATGACGCGGCCACCGCGCCGTTCCACCGCGAAACCGGGATCGCGACGGGCGGCCAGATGGCCGTCGCCACCGAGCCGGCCGAATCGGGCTAGCCGCTCGCGCCGCGCTCAGGCTTCGACGGGCTGGGCCAGCGCCTCCAGCGCCACGTCGAGGGTGGCGGCCTCCGTGGGCGTCAGCCGACGCATGGGAGCCCGCATGTCAGGCCCGATCGGCACTCCCCGCCGCGCCAGCACGTGCTTGACCGACGCGATGAACGGCTGTGCCTCCATCGCGGCGCGCAGCGCGCCCAGGCGCGCCTCGGCCGACGCATCAGGCTGGTCCAGGGCGGCACGCACCACGTCGGGGAAGGCGGCGGCCAGGCCCGAGACGGCGCCCGTGGCGCCGCGGGCCACGGCGCCGGGAATCAGCGGCTCCGAGCCGACCAGCACGGGCAGCCCGAGCCGCAGGTAGGGCTCCACCATGGCCAGCGGCGATTCGCTGACCTTGAGCCCGGCGAGGTTGGACGCTGCCTCGCGAACGTGCTGGACCACCTCGAGCGGCACCGGGTAACCGCTGCGCGCCGCAAAGGCGTAGATGAAGAACGGCAGCGGCTCGCACGCCGCCGCCGCTGCCAGGAAGTGGGCGGTCAGCGCCTCGGCGTCCAGCGGAAAGTAGGGCGGCGGGATGACCGCCACGCCATCGGCCCCGATCTCGGCCGCGTGGGCGGCGAGCGCGACCGTCTCCGCCGTGGACTGCGCCCCGCAGTGGACGACCAGGATCCCGCGCAGCGCCGCGCGGAACACCACCGCTGCGCGCTGGCGCTCCTCGAGCGACAGCAGGATTCCCTCGCCGGTGGTGCCGCAGGCGAAGGCGCCGTCGGCGCCATGCTCGGCCAGGAAGGCGACCATCGGCCAGATGGCACCCTCGTCCACGACGGCGCCGTCCTCGCGCAGCGGCGTGGCGGCGGCGACGATCAGGGGCCGGTGCGGCAGGTCCCATGGCAGGCGTGACACGGGCCAAGCGTACCTTGCCAGCCGCGAGCCGCGCCCGGTAGGCTGCCCGCCACGATGGTGACCGTCGCCCGGCGCGCGCTCGACTCCGCGACGATCCGCCGCGCACCGAAGGTCGTGCTGCACGACCACCTGGACGGCGGGCTGCGTCCCGCGACCGTCATCGAGCTGGCGCGCGAGGCCGGCTACCGCGAGCTGCCAACCACCGACGCGGGCGAGCTGGGCGCCTGGTTCACGCGCGGCGCCGACCGCAAGAGCCTGGAGCTGTACCTGGAGGGGTTCCGGCACACGGTGGCGGTCATGCAGACCCGCGACGCCATCGAGCGGGTGGCCGCCGAGGCGGTGGAGGACCTGGCCGCGGATGGCGTGGTCTACGCCGAGATCCGCATGGCCCCGGAGCTGCTGGTCGAGGGCGGCCTCAGCCTGGACGACGCGACCGAGGCCATGCTCGCCGGCCTGCGGCGCGGCGCCGAGGGCCGGCACATCACCGTCGGGCTGATCATCACCGCCATGCGCCAGGCTGCCCGCTCGGTAGAGATCGCCGAGCTGGCGGTGCGCCATCGGGACGCCGGCGTGGTCGGCTTCGACATCGCCGGGCCGGAGGCGGGCTACCCTCCCAGCCGGCACCTGGACGCGTTTCACCTCATCGCCCGCGAGAACTTCCACTTCACCATCCACGCCGGCGAGGGCTTCGGCCTGCCGAGCATCTGGGAGGCGCTGCAGTGGTGCGGGGCGGAACGGCTCGGCCACGGGGTCCGGATCGTGGACGACATCACGGTGCGCGACGACGGCCGGGTGGTGCTGGGACGGCTGGCGAGCTACGTCCGGGACCGCCGCGTGCCGCTGGAGATGTGTCCGACCTCGAACGTGCACACCGGCGCAGCGCCGAGCGTCGCTGAGCATCCCATCGACCTGCTGCGCCGCCTGCGCTTCCGGGTGACGGTCAATACCGACAACCGCCTGATGAGCGGCATCAGCATGACGAGCGAGATGACGGCCCTGGTGGAGGCCTTCGGCATCGGGCTGGACGAGATGGAGTGGCTGACGCTGAATGGCATGAAGTCCGCGTTCTGGCCCTTCGACGGACGGCTGCGCATCATCAACGAGCAGGTCAAGCCCGGCTACGCCCAGCTGCGGGCGGAGGCGTCGGCGGTGGAGCTGGCGCACGGCTGAGGCCGGCGCCGATGCCGGCCACCACAACGCAGGCCCGGCGAAGCGGCCGGGCCATCGGTGTATCCTCAGGTCCTGTTCCTTCCGAAGAGCCCCGAACCTGCGGAGAACGTTGCATGACCTACGTCATCACCGAGCCCTGCATCGGCGTCAAGGACGCCTCGTGCGTGGACGTGTGCCCGGTGGACTGCATCCACGCCACCGAGGATGACGCGATGTACTTCATCGATCCGGACGAGTGCATCGACTGCGGCGCCTGCGAGCCGGAGTGCCCGGTGACCGCCATCTTCGCGGAGGATGCCGTCCCCGAGCAGTGGACGAATTTCATCCAGATCAACGCCGACTACTTCGCCAACAAGTAGCGGGTGGGCCGATAGCATGGGTGCCCGCCTGATCGTCCTCTACTACCATCCGCCGGACCCCGGCGCGTTCGAGACGCACTATCGCGACGTTCACACCCCCATCGTGCGGCGCTACCCGAACCTGCGCGGCATTCGCCTGACCAGGCTCGACGGCGTGGCCGGTCGCATGCCGGCCTTCTACCTCATGGCGGAGATCCTGTTCGACTCCCGCGCGGACCTCGACGCGGCCCTCGCCTCAGAAGCCGGGATCGAGAGCGGCCGCGACATGCGCGCCTTCGCCACCGCCGGCGCGTTGCTCCTCGTCGCGGACGACGAGGCGGCGACCGATGCCTGAGCCGCGCCTGGCCTCGCCGGCCGATCCCGCCGGCCTCGGCTTCGAGAAGGTCCGCTACGCCAAGGACGCGGCCAGCGCGGTCGCCACGGTGACGATCGACCGGCCCGCCGTGATGAACGCCTTCGACTTCCAGACGCTGCGCGAGCTGGCGCGCGCGTTCGAGGATGCATCCTGGGACGAGTCGGTGGCCGTGGTGGTGGTGACCGGTGCCGGCGATCGGGCCTTCTGCAGCGGGGCGGACCTCGACGAGCAGGCATCCATGGGTTCGACCAGCGGCCAGTACTGGCGCTGGATGGGGGCCTTCATCGAGATGCACGACCGGCTGCGGGGCATCGGCAAGCCGACCATCGCGCGCATCAACGGTGCCTGCGTCGGCGGCGGGCAGGAGCTGCAGCTCGCCTGCGACCTGTCGGTCATGGTCGACGACGCCTACATCCGCCACGTGGGCCCGGAGCACGGATCGGTGCCGGCCGGCGGCGCGACGCAGTGGCTTCCGCTGGTGGTGGGCGATCGGCGCGCGCGGGAGATCGTGATGCTGTGCGAGAAGGTTGCGCCGCAGCAGGCGCTGGAGTGGGGGCTCGTCTCGCGCGTCGTGCCGCGCGGGGAGCTGGACGCGACGGTCGCCCAGCTGGCCGAGAGCCTGCGCCGCAAGCTGCCGGAGACGATTCGCTACACCAAGGCCCAGCTGAACTGGTGGCGCGACCTGGTCTGGGCGCAGACCATCACCCATGCCCGCGACTGGCTGGCGATCCACTCGACGTCGGATGAGACGCTGGAGGCGGTCCGGGCCTTCCACGACAAGCGCCCCCCGGCGTACGACGAGCTGCGGGCAAGCGCGGTCGCCGGCGGCCGCGAGTGCCCGTCCTGCGGCGAGCGAGGGCTCTCGGGACGCTACACGTACTGCCCCATGTGCGGATCGGCGCTCACGGCCTTGCAGGAGGGGGTCCCATGAGCAGCCGGCCGGGCAGCCCGCGCGCGAGAGCCTGACCCGATGACTCCCTCTGCCGACGCGGTGATCCTCGTCGAGCACCATGCCGAGCAGCGCACTGCGCTCGTGCGCCTCAACCGTCCCAGGCAGCTGAACGCGCTGAACGCGCAGGTCATGGACGCGCTCTGCGAGGCGCTTGAGGAGCTGGACCGGGACGAGGGCGTGCGCGCCGTGGTCGTGACGGGCAACGAACGCGCCTTCGCGGCCGGCGCGGACATCGGCGAGATGGCGAACGCCACGCCGATCGACATGCTGCGCTCGAACCGCATCGGCCAGTGGGACCGGGTCCGGCGCGTGAGCAAGCCGGTGATCGCCGCCGTCAACGGCTGGTGCCTGGGCGGCGGCTGCGAGCTGGCCATGACCCTGGACCTGATCATCGCCGGCGAGGGCGCGAAGTTCGGCCAGCCGGAGATCAACATCGGGGTCATCCCCGGCGCGGGGGGGACGCAGCGCCTGACGCGCGCGGTGGGCAAGAGCCGCGCGATGGAGATGATCCTGACCGGCGAGCCGATGGACGCCCGCGAGGCGGAGCGCCGCGGCCTGGTGGCGCGGGTGGTGCCCGACGAGCTGGTGGTCGAGGACGCGCTCGCGCTGGCCGCCACGATCGCGACCAAGTCGCCGGTGGCCCTGCGCCTGGCCAAGGAGGCGGTCAACGCCGCGTACGAGATGCCGCTGACCGATGCCCTGGCCCACGAGCGGCGGCTCTTCTACCTGCTGTTCGCCAGCGAGGACCAGAAGGAGGGAATGGCCGCCTTCCTCGAGAAGCGGACGCCCGACTTCAAGGGCCGATGACGCTGGGGAACCCGGACCGCCCGATCGGCGGCCTGGCGGTTCGCCCGCCCCCGGGGGTGGAGCTGCGGCCGATCGGCCGGGACGACCTCGCCGCAGCGGTAGGCCTGGCGCGTGAGGCGCGCGCCCTGCCGCCGATCGATCCCGAGCCGTTGCGCGACCGCTTCGCCGCGCTGCTCGACAGCGCCGACATCGCTCCGTTCGTCGCGCTGCGCGACGGTGAGCCGGCCGGCCAGGTCGTGCTGGCGTTTCGTCGCCGGCTGAACTTCGCGACGTTCGAGGGCTGGCTCGCGGAGCTCTCCGTGGCGGCCGGCGCACGCGGCATGGGGATCGGGCGCGCGTTGCTGAACGCCGCGGTCGCCGAGTGGCAGCTGCGCGGCGCGCATCGCCTGCTCGTCGACGTGGCGTCGGGGCAGGATGCCTGCGGCGCCTTGCTGAGCGCGGCGGGTTTCGGCGAGTGGATGATCGACTTCAGGCTCGAGCCGGTGCCGCCCACCGAGGCCGGAGCCCAGACCGACGTGCGGATCCGTCCGCTGGCGGGCGGCGACGCCGATGCGGTGACCCGCCTCATCGCCGAGTTCGGGCCGTGGCGCTCCCCGGTGCCCGACCGGATGGACGCCGTCATGCGCACCTTCACGCGGCACCTGCGCGACGTCGAGGCGGGCATCGCGGGCTCGCTGGTGGCGGAGGTCGAGGGCAAGGTGGTCGGGGTTGCCACGCTCGAGTGGCAGCGGCCGTTCTGGGACGATCGGCTGCAGGCCTGGGTGCCGGACCTGGTGGTGACCGAGCCGATGCGCGGGCGCGGCATCGGGCGTGCCCTGATGGACGCCGTCCTGCGGGCGGCGCATGCAGCGGGCGCCGCCGAGGTGCGGCTCGAATCCGGGCCGGGCCGGGAGACGGCGCATCGGCTGTATCGGTCCAGCGGCTTCGTCGAGACGGGCCGCACCTGGGTCAAGCGTCGGGAGGACTGAGGCGATGGGCGAACGCGAGCAGCCGAGCCGGTACGTTCGCCGGCTGCCGATCGGGGAGCGGCTGCCGGTCGACTCGATCCTGGACGATCCGCTCTTTCCCTTCGACGGGGAAATCAGGCTCCAGCCGCTCCAGGAGCCGATCCTTCCCGAGCCGGAACGCCACGGCGAGGGCGGGACGGACTGCCGCACTTGCTCGCGATCGCCGTGGACCATCTGGGAGGACGATCGCTGGCGCCTGGTGGTCAGCGACGAGCCTCACGGGCTGCCGATGGTCGCCGTTTTGCTGCCGATGGCGCATCACGACCTGGAGGACCTGCCGGCCGACCTGGCCGCCGAGCTGGGACCGATGATCCAGCGCGTGGTGCGTGCCGTCGGCCGGCTCGAGGGCGTCGGCCGGGTGCACGTCAACCGCTGGGGCGACGGCAGCGAGCACTTCCACGTCTGGTTCCTGGCCCGGCCGCGCGGGATGTGGCAGATGCGCGGCGCGATGCTGGCCGTCTGGGACGACCTGCTGCCGCGCGTGCCCGCCGACGACTGGCTTGCCAGCCGGCGTGCCGTCGCCGCAGCGATGGCCGCGGATGGGGGATCGGCGCTCGTCTGAGCGCCGGCCATCAGCCCTCCGGCTTCTGCACCCACCACTCCACGAACTGGCGCGCCCGCCCGTCCGCCCCGAACCGAACCAGCCAGACGTTGGCGTACTGCTCGTCCCACGGCTCACCTTCGCCGCGGTCGTACGAGGTCCAGCCCTCGATCACCGCGGTATCGCCCTCGACGGCGAGGACGGTGTGCTCGAACCGCCAGCCGATCTTCGAGTCGCCGCGTTCGATCCACTTGCGCACGATCGCGTCGCGGCCGGTCCATGGCTCCCGGTCGCGCGGCCACGGGTACGGGGAGTAGGTCGCGTCCTCCGTGAAAAGGGCCGCGACGTCCTGCGGATCGTCGGTCTGCCAGGCCTTTCGGTACGCCTCGATCCATCGCTCGACGCCGGGACGGTCCACGGTGCTGCCTCCATTCGCTGTGATGTGGGGGCCGATGCTATGGCAATTCACGTCACCAGTCAAGCGTCTTTTGCTGGTGATTCGCGCTGTCGAACGGTTGCCACTCGACCGTCGCGCCTAGAATCCGCGGCATGGCCGATCCTGCCCAGCAGACGATCCGCGTCGCGGTCGCGGACGGCGTCGCGACCGTCACGCTCAACCGCCCCGAGTCGCTCAATGCATTGAACACGAGCATGCGCCGTGAGCTGCTGGCGGCCTTCAAGGCGCTGGCGCGCGACGAGGCGGTGCGAGCGGTGGTGCTGACCGGCGAGGGCCGCGGATTCTGTTCCGGTGCGGACCTGCGTGGCGGTGACGAGGAGCGCAGCTTCCGGCGCGTGCTGACCGCCGAGTACAACCCGCTGATGACCGCCATCCGGGAGCTCCCGCGCCCGGTCATCGCGGCGGTGAACGGCGTGGCGGCCGGCGCCGGGGTGAGCCTGGCGCTGGCCTGCGACCTGGTCTACGCCGCCGAGGAGGCGCGCTTCATCCAGGCCTTCGTGCGCATCGGCCTGGTGCCCGACTCGGGCTCGACCCGCAGCCTGGTCCGCGCCTTGGGCCGTCATCGTGCGGCGGCCCTGATCTTCTCCGGCGAACCGATGAGCGCCACGGAGGCGCACGCCGCCGGGCTGGTGAACCGGGTCGTGCCGGGCACCGAGCTGCTGGCCACCGTGGCGGAGGCGGCTCGCTCCCTGGCGGCGGCGCCGACGCGCGCGATCGCCTACGCCAAGCGCCTGATCAACGCCGCCGAGAATGCCTCGCTCGCCGACAGCATGGCGCTCGAGGCGGATCTGCAGGAGCTCGCCGGCCGCACCGCCGACCACGCGGAGGGGCTGGCGGCATTCACCGAGAAGCGGGAGCCGCGCTTCCTTGGCCGCTGAGGCGCGGCCGGAGCCCGAGCGCCAGCCTGGCATGCGCCGCATCGGCGTGCTCGGAGTGGGGACGATGGGCTCCGGCATCGTGCAGGTGGCTGCCGAATGCGGGATGGAGGTGCTCGTCAGCGACCCGCTGCCCGGCGCGGTCGATCGGGCGCGCGAGCGCATCGGGCAGTTCCTGGCCCGACGGGTCGAAAAGGAACAGATCACCGCACAGGACCGCGACGCGGCGCTGGGCCACATCCGCCCCGTCGGCTCGCTGGCCGAGCTGGCGACCGCCGAGCTGGTGGTCGAGGCGGTCCCCGAGGACCTGTCGCTCAAGCAGGACGTCTTTCGCAGCCTGGACGCCGCTGCCCCCGCCGACACGATCCTCGCCACGAACACCAGCAGCCTTTCGGTGGGGCGCATCGCGGCGGTCACCCATCGCCCGCAGCGGGTGGTGGGCATGCACTTCTTCAACCCGGTGCCGCTCATGGCCCTGGTGGAGGTGGTGGCCGGACCGATGACGTCCGCCACGGTGGTGGACCGGGCGGTCATCGTCGCGACACGGCTGGGCAAGACCCCGGTGGTCGCGGCCGACACGCCGGGCTTCATCGTGAACCGGGTGGCGCGCCCGTTCTACCTCGAGGCGCTGCGAATCCTGGGCGAGGGGTCGGCGGGGATCGAGGCGATCGACGCGTCGCTGCGCGGGATCGGGTTCCGGATGGGTCCGTTCGAGCTGGTCGACGCCATCGGCCTGGACGTCAACCTGGCGGTCAGCCAGAGCGTCTTCGAGCAGTTCTTCGGCGACGCGCGCTACCGTCCGCACCCCATCCAGCGCACGCTGGTCGATGCCGGTCGGCTGGGTCGCAAGACGGGCGGTGGCTTCTACGAGTACGACGCCGATGGCACGCGCGGAGCGGCCTGGGCCGGCATCGCCCGCCGGCCGGACGGGCCTGCTCTCCCACGGCTCAGCGAGGAGCAGATCGGTGCCCGGGTGCTGGCCACCATCGTCAACGAAGCGGCCTCGGCCGTCGAGGAGGGCGTCGCCACCCCAGAGGCCATCGACACCGCCATGCGGCTCGGCACGAACTACCCGTCCGGCCCGCTGGAGTGGGGAGAGCGCATCGGCCTGTCGCACGTGGTCCACACCCTGGACGCGCTCCAGGCCCGCGTACCGGACGGTCGCTACCGGGTCACGCCGCTGCTGCGCTCGCTGGCGGAGCGCGAGGGAAGCTTCTTCGCGTGACGCCCGGGGACGTGCTGCTGCCCGACCGCTATCGGGCCGTCATCTTCGACATGGACGGCCTCCTGCTAGACACCGAGCTGCTCTGGCACGAGGCGGAGGTTGAGCTCTTCGCACGCCGCGGCGTCGAGTTCACCTGGGACGACAAGCTGGCGGTGATGGGCACCAGCTTCGCGATCACGGCGGACTACTTCGCCGATCGGCTCGGCGTCGAGCGATCCGACGGCCCGGCCCTGGTGGACGAGATGATCGAGCTGATGCACGAGAACCTGCAGCGCCAGGTGCGGGGTCGGCCGGGCGCCGTCGAGCTCGTCGAGCGGCTGCGCGGCAGGACGCGGCTGGGCCTCGCCTCGAACTCGCCCCGCCGCCTGGTCGACACGGCGCTGGCCGCCGCCGGCATCGCCGACGCGTTCGATGCGATCGTCACATCCGACGACGTCGTCCATGCCAAGCCGGCGCCGGACCTGTACCTGCTCGCCTGCGAGCGCCTCGGCGTGGAGCCCGCCGACGCCCTGGCGCTGGAAGACTCGCCCAGCGGCATCACGGCGGCCAAGGCCGCCGGGCTGGTGTGCATCGCCGTGCCGCAGTTCGCGGAGACGGACGTTTCGGAGGCCGATCGCGTGATAGCCTCGCTCGAGGAGCTGCTCGCCGAGGTCTAGGGCTACACTGCCGGGCATGTGTCGATCGATCAAGACCCTCCGCGTGCTCGACGTCCCCGCGTCGGAGGACGACGTGCGCGCCGCCGCGCTGCAGTACGTCCGCAAGGTGAGCGGCTACCGCAGGCCGTCGCCGGCCAACGAGGCCGCCTTCCAGGCGGCCGTCGACGAGGTCGCCGCCGCATCGCAGCGCCTGCTGGACGCCGTGACCGCGACCCATCCGGCCCGCCGCGCATCCTGAGCGCCCGATGAGGACCGATCCCGCACACACACCCGTCGTGGTCGACGGCCTGCGCACGCCCTTCGGGCGCTACGGCGGGGCGCTGGCCGGCGTGCGGCCCGATGACATGGCAGCCCACGTCATCCGTGCCCTGGTTGACCGCACCGGCGTTGACCCCGGCGAAATCGACGACGTGGTGCTCGGCGCCGCGAACCAGGCGGGCGAGGACAACCGCAACGTGGGCCGCATGGCCGCGCTCCTCGCCGGGCTGCCGGTCGAGGTGCCGGGCGCAACTGTCAACCGGCTGTGCGGATCGGGCATGAACGCCGTCGTGAACGCGGCGCACGCGGTGATCGCCGGCGACGGGTCGGTCTTCGTGGCGGGCGGCGTGGAGTCCATGACCCGCGCGCCGCTGGTGATGGCCAAGCCATCGGCCGCGTTCCCGCGCGGCGAGCAGACGCTGTACGACACGACGCTTGGGTGGCGCTTCACCAACCCGCGCCTGGCCGAGGCCTTCTACCCGTACTCGATGGGCGAGACCGCCGAGAACGTCGTCGAGCGCTGTGGCGTGACGCGCGAGGAGCAGGACGCCTTCGCGGTGGAGTCGCAGCGCCGCTGGGCCGCGGCGCAGCAGGCGGGTCGCTTCGCCGGCGAGGTGGTGCCGATCGAGGCGCCCGCCGGACGGGAGACGCGCACGGTCGACACCGACGAGCACCCGCGGCCGGACACCACGATGGAGTCGCTGGCCAGGCTCAAGCCGGCGTTCAGGCGCGACGCATCGGGGAGCGTCACAGCCGGCAACTCCTCCGGCATCAACGACGGCGCCGCCGCGGTGCTGGTCACCTCCGAGGCACGTGCCCGCGAGCTCGGCTGGCGTCCCATGGCCCGCATGCTCGCGTCCGCGGTTGCCGGCGTCGATCCGGCGACCATGGGCCTCGGCCCGATCCCCGCCTCGCGCAAGGCGCTGGAGCGTGCCGGGCTCGCCGTTGCCGACATCGACCTGGTCGAGCTCAACGAGGCCTTTGCCGCGCAGGCGATCCCCTGCATGCGTGAGCTCGGCCTCGATGCGGAGCGGGTCAACGTCAACGGCGGCGCGATCGCCATCGGCCATCCACTGGGCGCTTCAGGCGCCCGGCTGGTGACGACCCTCCTGCACGAGATGCGGCGCCGCGGCGCTCGGTACGGGTTGGCCACCATGTGCATCGGCGTCGGGCAGGGAATCGCATCGGTCTGGAAAGCCGTCGAATAGTGGCCGATCCCGAGCGGCGCTCGATCGTGACGAGCGGAGAGGCGACGGTGCGTCGCGTGCCGGACCTCGCGTTGCTGTCGCTGACGGTCAGCGTCCGCGACAGGGCGACGAGGGCCGCGCGTGACGAGGCAAATCGGCGCACCTCGGCCATCCTGGCCCGCCTGGCGGAGCTGGGCATCCCCGACGCGGACGTGCAGGCGCCCTCGCTGATGGTGCAGCCGGTCTACGACTACAGCCGCGGATCCGGCAGGCTTACCGGGTACGAGGCCTCCCGGCCGATGAGCGTGCGCATCCGGGACGTCGACCTGCTGGCGCCCGTGCTCGACAGCCTGGTCGACGACGGCGCGACCCAGGTCCACGGCACAACCATGCAGCTGGCCGAGCCGGAGGCCGCGGTGCGCGAAGCTCTTGCCGCAGCCGTGGCCGTGGCGCGAGGACGGGCCGAGGCGCTGGCCGCGGCCGCGGGCCTGAGGCTCGGTGCCGCGGAGCGCATCGAGGAGGAGATGGGCGGCGTGCCGCAGCCGTTCGCGGAGATGGCCACGGCGCGCATGGCCCAGGCCGATGCCGGCGTCCCGACCGAGGTCGCCCCAGGTGAGATCGAGATTACTGCTCGGGTGCGCGCCTGGTTCGCGATCAGCTAGTCCCCGG
>DASURX010000165.1:0-2352 GCA_036375355.1 Candidatus Limnocylindria bacterium | reverse complement strand
AGCCCGAGCCGCCCGAAGATCAGCGCCCAGCCGAGAATGGCGTTGAGCACGATGCCGAGCGCGCTCACCCACCTGCCCCAGAAGTCGGGCGCGGTGAAGATCCAGGACGTCAAGAAGGAGGTCCTGGGCAGCTACACGGCCGCCGCCGAGACCGGCACGCGCGCCAAGCTGGGTGCCAACCCGCGCCTGCGGCCGAGCCTGGAGCGCATCGCGCGCTACGGCAGCAACCTGTATCTGATGCGCGGCACCGCCACCGCCTCGACCATCGAGAACCTGCGCCAGCTGGTGGATGAGCACCGCGGCGTCGAGGAGCGGCGCCTGGTGCTGTTCGTCGACTACCTGCAGAAGGTGCCGGTCATCCCCGAGCCGTCGGACGAGGCGGAGAAGGTGACCAGGATCGTGGGCGGGCTGAAGGACATCGCGCTGGCGCTGGAAGTGCCGGTCGTCGCCATCGTGGCAGCCGACCGGGAGGGGTTGAAGGCAAAGCGGCTGCGAAACCATCACCTGCGCGGCTCATCGGCCATCAACTACGAGAGCGACATCATCCTGATCCTGAACGACAAGTACCACATCGTCGCCAAGGTCAACATCGAGTTCAACCCGTACCAGGCCCAGCGCTACCGCGACTGGGTGGTGGTGACGGTCGAGAAGAACCGCGGCGGCCAGGACAACGTCGACCTCGAGTACGAGAAGCTCTTCGAGTACAGCTGCTTCGATCCGACTGGGCGCCAGACGGCCGAGAAGCTGATCGAGGAGCGGCTCTACAACGAGTAGCGGCTCCCGGCCTCGATAAGCCCGATGGCGCTGCCCGACGTCTATCGCGTGCTGCAGGTCGTCCCGGACGCCGACCAGGTCGTCCTGAACGCCGCCTTCCGTGCGCTCGCGCTGAAGTACCACCCCGACCGGGACGGCTCGACCGAGGCCGCCCGGCGCATGGCCCAGCTCAACGCGGCCTGGGCCCTGGTGCGTGACGGGGTGCGCCGCGCCGCCTACGACCGCTCGCGTCGCCACGTCCAAAACGAGTTCCCGACCACGCCATCGGTGCGGGCGGTCCCGCCGCCACCCGCCCGCTCGGCGAGCGCCGGGACGCGCCTGGAGTTCGGCCGCTACGCCGGCTGGACGCTGCGCGACCTCGCCCGCCAGGATCCGGACTACCTGCGCTGGCTGTCGCGTCACGCCTCGGGGCTGCGCTACCGCACCGAGATCTACCAGATCCTTGGTCGCATGGGCTCGGTGTCGGCCGCCTGAGCCTGATCGGTCAGTGCGGGCGTGGGCCCAGGGGCCCAGTTACGCGGGGCGCTTTACGCACAAGTAACCAACGGAGAAGCAGTGCCCGATTCGGCCCGATATTCGTCCGGCATTTACCAGTGCCGGTAGATCGTGGACCGGAATGGCGGCCTCGTTCTCCGTTGGTTACTCCACGCTGAAGCGGCGTCTCCATCGGCCCGAACCAGGTCCGGAGGCGTCGTTCAAGGCTGATGCCAGTGCCGGCGGCGGAGGGCGCGCCACCCCATCGGCCTTCATTCGGTAGGCTTGGCCCGATGACCCAGCTGCGCGCCGTCTTCCTGGACATCGGCGACACCGTCATGCGCCCGAATCCCTCGTGGGAGCACATCTACCAGATCGCCTTCGAGGAGTACGGGGTGCAGGTGCCGCTCGACGACCTGCGTGCCGCGCTGCGCCGGGCCTACCACCATGGCGGCTGGGGCTTCGACGAAGGCTTCCACGCCACGGAGGAGTCGAGCTTTCAGCGCACCATGCAGATCGACCAGGCCGCCATCGCCGAGCTGGGTATCGGCCCGATGCCGGAGGCCTTCTTTCGCCGCCTCTCCGACCTGTTCCTGGTCACCAGCAACTGGCACGTCTTCCCCGACGTGATCCCGGCCGTCGAGGCGCTCAAGGAACGCGGCCTCACCATCGGCGCCGTCAGCAACTGGGTCTGGCAGCTGCCCGAGCTGCTGCACTCGCTGGAGCTGGTGCGCCACTTCGACTTCATCGCCGCCAGCGCGCGGGTCGGCTTCGAGAAGCCGCGCCCCGAGATCTTTCGCTATGCGCTCGCCCAGGCAGGCGTGGAGCCGGGTGCCGCGCTGCACGTCGGCGACCACCTGGACGCCGACGTCGCCGGGGCACGCGGCGTGGGCATCGGCGCGGTCCTGATCGACCGCCGGGAGCGATTCACCCCGGCCGACCTGCCGGATGGCGTCCCCCTGATCCGGTCGCTCGCCGAGCTGGTGCCCCTGGTCGACGCCCGGCTGGCGCCGGCGACCGCCTGACCGATGCCTCCCTCCACCGAGCCCGCGTGGCGCCTCTTCGTCGCGGTCCCGCTCCCTGACGCGCTGCGCGACGCGCTCG
>DASURX010000164.1:0-3009 GCA_036375355.1 Candidatus Limnocylindria bacterium | reverse complement strand
CGAAGTACGAGACCGTCATCGGCATTGAGGTGCATGCGCAGCTCAAGACCGCCTCGAAGATGTTCTGCCCCTGCCCGACCGCCGCGCTGGAGGGAGAGCCGGACGAGCCGAACACCCGCGTCTGCCCGATCTGCCTGGGCATGCCCGGCACGCTGCCGGTGATCAACCGCCGCGCGGTGGAGCTGGTGATGCTCACCGGCATCGCGCTCGATTGCCACGTCGAGACCGAGGCCGTCCGCTTCGAGCGCAAGAACTACTTCTACCCGGACCTGCCCAAGGGCTACCAGATCAGCCAGTATGCGTTGCCGCTGTGCTCCAACGGTCGTCTGCAGGTGCCCGTCGCCTCGGAGGGGACCGATGTCGTCATCGGCATCACCCGGGCGCACCTGGAGGAGGACACCGCCCGCCTGCAGCACGGGGGCCGGGGCCACACGCTGGTCGACTTCAACCGGGCGGGCGTGCCGCTGATGGAAATCGTCACCGAGCCCGATGTCCGCTCGCCGGCCCAGGCGCGCGCGTATGGCGAGACGTTGCGCGACATCCTGCGCTACATCGGAGCATCGGACGGCGACATGGAGACTGGCTCGATGCGCATCGAGGGCAACGTTTCGCTGAGGCCGATTGGCTCCAGCGCCTTCGGCACCAAGGTCGAGGTCAAGAACCTGAACAGCTTCCGCTCGCTCGAGCGCGCCATGGAGTACGAGGTCGCGCGCCACGCCGAGGCCCTCGACCGCGGCGAACGCCTCGTCCAGGAGACACGCGGCTGGGACGAGAACGTGGGCCGGACGATCAGCCAGCGCTCGAAGGAAGAGGCGAACGACTACCGATACTTCCCCGAGCCTGATCTGCCGCCGCTCCGGCCGTCGCCGGCATGGGTCGCCGAGCTGCGGGCGGGCCTTCCCGAGCTTCCTGCCGCGCGGCGCACGCGGTACGTCGAGCACCTTGGTCTGTCGCAATACGACGCGGGCGTGCTGACCGCCGACGTGCAGCTGGCCGGCTATTTCGACGCGGTGGTGGCCGCGGGCATCGCCCCCAAGACGGCCGCCAACTGGGTCAGCGGCGAGTTCAGCCGGTTGCTGAACCAGCACGCCGCCGATGGGCTGCGGGCGGGGGCCGTCGCCCTGCAGCCGCCCGGCCTGGCGGAGCTGCTGGCGGAGCTCGATGCGGGCCGCGTGTCGGCGACGAACGCGAAGGCCGTCCTCGCCCGCACGTTCGCCAGCGGGGAGTCGCCGCGCGCCGTGATCGAGGCAGAGGGCCTCGGAGCGGTCAGCGATTCGGGGCTCATCCGCCGCGAAGTCGCCGCCGTCCTGGCCGAATTCCCCGAGCAGGTCGGCCAGTACCGTGCCGGGAAGCAGCAGATCTACGGATTCCTGGTGGGCCAGGTCATGAAGCGCACCGCCGGTCGCGCCGACGCGAAGCTCGTCAACGAGGAGCTGCGCCGCCAGCTCGGTGCCTGAGGCGGCGTGACGCAGCCGCAGCGCGGCCGTGGCGACCTGGCGATCGCCGGCGTCATCGGCGCGCTGGTCGTCGTCACCGGCGTCGTCGTCCTCGACCCGCAGGTCGCACCGGCGTACGTCAACGCGCCGCTGGACCTGGTCCTCAATGCGGCCGCTGCCCTGGTCGCCGTCGCAGTGGCGATCCTGGCCTGGACGCACTACCGCGAGGACGGCAACCGTGGCGCGCTGATCCGGGCATCGGCCTTCCTGGTGCTGGCGGCCCAGAACCTGGTTCCGATCGGCATCGCCGTCGCCGGCCAGTCCCGGGCGCTGGGCCTGGACCTGGCCGAGCCTGGGCAGCTGCCGCTGTGGTCGGTGATCCTCGGACGAGGCGCAGCAGCGCAGCTCTTCGTGGTGGCGGGGCTGCTTGCGTCGAGCGTCCGCCCCCTGCCCGTCCTGGCGGCCGGCTCGCTGCTCGTCGGTCCCACGCTCGCGGTGGTCGCCCTCAACGGCGCGATGATCGCGGCGCATGCCAGCCTGCCGGAGCTGCTCGATGCGAACGCCGTTGCCCAGCTGCGGGCCGATCCCACCTCGCCCCTGCTCGAGGCCGCCGGCGCGCCGCTCATCCTGCTGCAGGCCGGCATCGGCATCGCGTTCCTGGCGGCAGCCCTCATCTCGTACCGCCGCTACCGGCGCGAGGGCCGGGACGAGGAGGCCTACCTGGCCATCGGCTTCATCCTGGCTGCCTTCAGCCAGTTGCATTCGGCGCTGCATCCAGGGTCGTTCGCGTCGCTGGTCACCAGCGGCGACCTGCTACGGATGGCCTTCTACGCAGTGGTCCTGGTCGCCGTGGCGGTCGAGACGCGTGCCGACATTCGAGCCCTGCGCCGCGCCAACCTGGAGCTCGTCCGCCTGCGCGAGGCCGATGTCGCACGCGCCACCGCCGAGGAGCGCGCCCGCCTGGCCCGCGAGATCCACGACGGCATGAGCCAGGAGCTGTGGTACGCCAAGCTCAAGCAGGGACGGCTGGTCGGCCTCGACAGCCTGCCCGATGCCGCTCGCGAGCTCGCGCGCGAGGTGCAGACCGCCCTGGAGTCCGCGCTCTCCGAGGCGCGGCAGGCGATCCTGGCCCTGCGCCCCTCGGAGGGGGCAACCTTCGCGCAGGTGATGGACCGATACGTCGGCGACTTCGCGGACCGTTTCGGCATCCCCGCCGACGCCGATATCGACCCGGCGGGGGACCGGCTCCCGGCACGGGCCCAGGCGGAGCTGCTGCGCATCGTGCAGGAGGCGCTCAACAACGCCCACCGCCACGCCGATGCGACCCGCGTTCGCGTGCGCCTGGAGCGGGACGCCAGCCAGTTGCGCCTGAGCGTCTCGGACAACGGGCGCGGCTTCGACACGTCCGCCGTGTCGGGAGGCGGCTATGGTCTGCGCAGCATGGCGGAGCGGGCGGAGATCATCGGTGCGCGACTGACGGTGCATTCGGCGCCGGGCGACGGGACGCGGGTCCTGGTGGAAGTGCCGCTGGTGGAGGCCGGGTAATGAGCGAGCAGCCGCCGCTGCGGGTAAT
>DASURX010000163.1:0-17200 GCA_036375355.1 Candidatus Limnocylindria bacterium | reverse complement strand
CGGCCGGGATACCTGCACGACCTGCGGGAAGGGTTGCGCTTCCTGTGGGCGGACCGCGTGGCGCGCGCGATCGTGATCACGATCATGCTCACCAACTTCCTGGACGCGCCGATCTTCTCGGTGATCCTGCCCGTCTACGTGCGCGAGGCGTACGGGTCCGCGGTGGAGCTGGGAGCATTGCTCGGCGCTTTCGGCGCCGCCGCGCTGGCGGGCTCGCTGATCTTTGGTGCGATCGGCCATCGGCTGCCCCGGCGGCTCACCTTCGGGCTCGCCTTCGTGATCGTGGGCGTGCCGTTCTGGATGCTGGCGCTGACGCCGCCGTTCTGGGTGGCCATCGCTGCGGCGCTGCTGATGGGCCTGGCCGCGGGACCCATCAACCCGATCATCTCGACCGTGATCTTCGAACGCGTCCCGCCCTCGATGCGTGGGCGGGTGCTCGGGCCGCTGACTGCCGGCGCCTGGGTCGCGATGCCGCTGGGCATGCTGCTGGCCGGCATCGTCAGCGAGCAGCTCGGCGTGGTCGCCGCGATCATCGGGATCGCGTCGGCCTACCTGGTCGTGACCCTCTCGATCTTCGTCAATCCGGCCATGCGCGATCTCGATCGCCGGCCGGCGGCCGTGGATCAGCCGGCCACGCCCGACAGCTCGCCGGTCAGCAAGGCGTAGAGCAGCGCAGCTTCGGTGTGCATGCGGTTCTCGGCCTGCGGCCACACCCGTGAGGCCGGGCCGTCGATCACCGCGTCGGTGACCTCCTCGCCGCGGTGCGCGGGCAGGCAATGCAGGAAGATCGCAGCGTCATCGGCCCGGGCCATCAGCTCCGTGCCCACGGTGTAGCCAGCGAAGGCGATGCGCCGTGCGTCCTGCTCGGCCTCCTGGCCCATCGAGGTCCAGACGTCGGCGTACACAGCGTCTGCGCCGGTGACGGCCTCGACCGGGTCGTGGGTGAGCACGATCGCCCCGCCGGTCACCTTGGCGCCCTCGCGAGCGGCTGCGAGGATCTTCGTCGAGGGCTCGTAGCCCTCGGGCGTGGCGATGCGCAGCTCGAACCCGGTGAGCGCCGCCGCCTGGATCAGCGAGTGGACGACGTTGTCGCCATCGCCCACGAACGCCACGCGCAGGCCGGCGAGATGCCCGAACTCCTGGCGCAGGGTCAGCACATCGGCCAGCGCCTGGCAGGGGTGGTGCTCATCGGTCAGGGCGTTGATGACCGGGATGCTGGCGTGATCCGCCAGCTCCTGCACCGATGCCTGGCTGAAGGTGCGGATCACGATGGCATCCACGTAGCGCGACAGCGTGCGCGCCGTGTCCGCGACCGTCTCGCCCCGGCCCAGCTGCAGCTCGTCGCCGCGCAACGCGATGGGCAGCATGCCCAGCCGCCAGGCCGCCGCCTCGAAGCTCACCCGCGTCCGCGTCGAGGGCTTGTGGAAGATCATCGCGATCCTGCCGCCGGCCAGCGCGTTTCGGGCCAGCTCAGGCTCGCGCGCGAACCGCTCCGACAGGTCGAGCAGCGCGGCGAGCTGCTCGGCGTCGAAGGCATCCAGGGTGAGGAAGTCGGGCGGAACGCCCAGCCGTGATGGCCGGTGCAGCTGTGTCGTCATGGAGCCCTCCTGGCTCGTGCGTCGGGGCGCGTCTCCTCGGCTGACCCCGGTTCGCAGGATCGGCTTCGCCCGGGCGCCGACCAAGTGCCGTTCGGCCCACCCACACCGGGCCGATGGCGCTCCCCGTCCACGGCGACCATCCGATACATCGGGTAAACCGGCGCATGAGGCCCCATTCCTCCGCTGAATTGCCGCATCCATCGGGCAATTCCGAGCGTGACGGGCCAGTTTCCGCGGCTCATGCTCACGATTACCCGATGGACCATGCAGAACCGCGCGCAGCCAGCCCCTCCCGCGCGAATTCGCCCGATGGACCAGGCAAGCCAACCGCGCGGGCCGGCCGTAGCATGGACCGATGGCCCGCAGCCGACCCGCCCGCGCACCCGACCTCGAAGAGCTCGCTGCTCACCACGGCCTCGAGCTCGTGGGCGTGACCGATGCCTCGCCCCTGCCCCAGGCGCGCGAGCGCATGGAGCACAGCGTCGCGGCCGGGCGCATGGGCCGCATGGATTGGATGGACGGCGACCGGCCACGGGTCGCGACGGACCCAGCGGCACACGACCCCGCCGCGCGGAGCGTCATCGTCGTCGCCGCACCGTACGCCGGACGGGATCGCGCGACGTGGGATCCGGCAGCAGACGCCCTGCGGCGCGCGCTGACGCCAGTGCTGTCGGGGGCGCCGGAGCAGCCGGCCGGCAAGGTCGCGCGCTACGCCCTGGGCAGCGACTACCACGCATCGCTGCGGGCCCGCCTGGAGGCCCTCGCGCGCGACCTGCGCGAGGCCGGGGTCACCGCCGGGGATGTCGCCTACGTCGACGACCGGCCGCTGGCCGAGCGCGCCCTGGCCGAACGCGCCGGCCTCGGCTGGATCGGCAAGAACACCAACCTGCTGACACACCATCGGTCCGGGTCGTGGGTGTTCCTGGGCACCATCCTGTCCTCCGCCGCGCTGCCGCGGTCTGAGCCGGTCAGGACCAGCTGCGGATCCTGCACGCGCTGCCTGGGCGGCTGCCCGACCGGCGCGCTCATCGGCCCGGGGGCGATCGACGCCCGCAGGTGCATCAGCTACCTGACCATCGAGCATCCTGGCGCGCTCGAGCCGTGGGAGGCGCGGGCCATCGGCGACTGGGTCTTCGGCTGCGACGTCTGCCAGGAGGTCTGCCCGGTCAATGCCGATGCCGACGACGCCGGCCCCCTGCGCGTCCCGCTGATCCCCCTGATCGAGTGGCTGCTGCCGCTCGGCGCACGCGCATTCGCGCGGGCGGTGGGGGAGACGGCGCTCACCCGGGCGGGGCGGCATCGGCTGTTGCGGAATGCCATCGCGGCCCTCGCCAACGCTGGACCGATGTCGCCCGATGCCGTGGCCCTCCTCCGGCGCGCCGCCGAGGAACCGAGGGAGGAGGTACGTCTCCAGGCGGTTGCGGCCCTCGCGGGCGAATCCTCGGCAGATGGGCGGGTGCGGTAGACTCAGGCGGCTCCCGCGGAGTCCGCGGTCGAGCGACGGTCGGGGCGTAGCGCAGCCTGGTAGCGCACCTGAATGGGGTTCAGGAGGTCGGAGGTTCGAATCCTCTCGCCCCGACCAGTTTCTCACGCGGCCGATGACTCTCCCAGCCCACGCGCCGCTCTTCACGAATGTCGATGTGAGTCGACGTAAGTTGACCTGCACCCGGCCGAACCACGGCTCCTCACGCTCGTGCGCGTGTGCAGGCTCCAGCGCGACTCAGATCGACATCTGTGAATTGCGCCGTGGTCGGGCAGGACGCGTCCGTATCATGTCGGGACCATGGTCGAGCTCGTCACCTTCGTCCTGGTCGCAATCGTCTACGTTGCCCTGCCAGCTCTGCTCGCGTTCCTCGTCATCTACTGGGCCGTGCGCCTGGGGATCCGCCACGAGCGCGATCGCAAGGAGTAGCGACCGCGTGGCACTCCTCGGCGCCCTGTCCCAGGCCTGGGTCTCTGCGGAGGCATCGCTGCCGCTCGGCTGGCGCATCGCGGGCCTCTACCGCTTCGAGGAGGTCTGGATCGGGCTGGCGGAAGGGCCGGCGTTCGAGGACTACTGCAGCGCATCGGGCCAGCACGCCGACCACGCCCTGCGCAGACTGGCCGACCGCCTGCGCGAGCGGCGCGGGCGGGTGACCGGATGACGCGCTTCGTGATCGACCCTGGCGTCGCCCTTCGCCTGGCCGCGGACCGGACGGTCATCTCGGGCGCACATCAGATCGTGGCGCCCTCGCTGATTCGCTCGCAGACGCTCTCGCTGCTGTACCAGGCCGTGCGGCGTGGCGAGCTCACCCGCCGCGAGGCAGAGGAGCAGCTGGACTACCTGCGTGGACTCCGGATGCGACTTCTCGGGGACCGAGTCCTGCAGGCGGTCGCCTGGAAGGTCGCGAGCCAGCTGGAATGGCCCGATACCCTCAGCGCCGAGTACGTCGCGCTGACCGAGCTGCAGGCCGATGCCCTCGTCACGCTCGACGCCGAGCTGGCCCAGGCTGCGTCGAAGCTGGTGAACATCGCGCCAATCTCGGCGCTCTCGGATCCGGCAGCGCGACAAGTGCGTTAAGGGTCGTCAGTGGGCGATCGCGAGGCCCGCGGGATTCTGGATCGATCAGCGACCGCTGATGGCATCTCCCTGGATCGGGCTGGCAGCAAGGCCAGGCCCTGGCTCGTCAGGCTCGGACGGGTAACGGCGGTTCGCCGTGCTGATGGCGCGCAGCAGGTCCTGGCGAGCGGAGCGCAGCCGGGCACGCGTGGCGAGCAGGAGCTCGTGGTTCCCGTCGGCCCGCTCCAGCTGGGCATCGATCACACGACGCGCCTTGGCATACGCCTGGATAGCGTCGTTGGCGGTACGCGTGATGCGGTTGGTGGTCTCGCGGAGCAGCCGAAGGCGTTCCGTCGCGCGTGGTTCCGAGGCGAGGAGACGATCGAGGTCCGATCCCAGGTCGTCAATGAACAGGCTCGCGCGCTCGATGACCAGCAGCTCGTAACGCCCGGCGATCGGGCTGCCGCGGGGCACCCTCGGGTGCGAGGGGGATGGCATCGACATGGGGACCGCCTCGTACGGTAGAAGCTGCCGCCGAGCCATGCGGCCCGGCGGCACACCTGGACCGAGGTCAGGCGGTCTGCACCTGGACGGCGCGCGGTCCCTTGGGACCGGCTTCGACCTCGAAGTTCACCGACTCGCCGCCGACGAGGCGATCGAAGTCGACCGAGGGCCCGAGGCCGTCGCGGTGGAAGAAGTACTCCTTGCCGTCAGGCCCGACGATGAAGCCGAAGCCGCGCTCGGAGATGACGCGCTTGATGGTACCGGTGGTCACGATGGACTCCCATTCTCTTCTCGAACTCACTACGGCGCGGGGCCGGCTCGAGAAGAACCATCGACCAGCGGACGCTGCCACGATCGGCAGACATGCAGGGTACCACGCCACCGCAGCAGGCGGATCCGGCGGCGACCGCGCGTCCGGCCGCCGCCGTGTGCCCCGCCGTGCCAGAAGCCTCGGGTCAGGGGCGCATCGGGCTCCCGTGAGCGGGGGAGCGCCGGCTCACCAACCACGTGGCGAGCAGGACGACGAGGCCGACCAGGACGCCGCCCAGCAGCACCTCGTCGAACGAGAGGCCGTCGATGTTCGGCTGGAGCTCCTCAGCTGTCGCCCACCCGAACATGACCTCGCTGATGAAGATGCCGGCCACGAAGTAGACCAGCCCACCGATCAGCCACAGCCACCGGTTCCCGAGACGCCAGAACAGAACCTGCGCGATGACGCCGAAGGCGAGTGACATGAGCGCCAGCACGCCCAGGCCCTGGAGACCGAGGTCCCACTGCATCGCGCCCACCTCCTTTCCGCGGACCATCCCGCGATGGCCGCCGACCGAAGCATTCGACCGGCGCAGGATCGAGCACAAGTGCCGCGTGTCCCGGGTTTCGCCCGAATTCGGGTCGCGGTGCCCGCCGGTGGGCTACGGCGCCAGCACGGATGCGGTGTAGGCGCGGATCGCCGCGAGGTCCGGGACCGAGATCCAGCCACGGGCGCCGGAGAGGCCAACGAAGGTGGTGTACTCGGGCGGAGCGAGGACCTCACGGCCGATTGGAGCACCGGAGCTGGCGCGGGCCAGATCCAGCAGCATCGGCATGTCGCCCGCCGGGATGTCGGTGTCCAGCCCGGCCAGGCCGGTGAGCAGCGCCCGCGGATCGTAGCCGCCGGCAAGGAGCCGGTCCCGGATGGCGATCAGCAGCGCCTGGTTCCGGTCGCCGCGCGCGTAGTCGCTGTCGGCGTAGCGGCTCCGCGCGAAAAGCACAGCCATGCGCCCGTCGAGCGTGTTGTCGCCGGCCTGCCACGTCACCTTGAGATGCGGGTCGCGCAGCGTGGACGGTATGCGGACGGTGACGCCACCGATGGCATTCACCAGGTTCCGAAGGTCGTCGAGCGTGATCTCGGCGTAGTAGTCGATCGGCATGGCCAGCGCGGTAGCCATGGCGTCCTTGAGCGCGGGTAGTCCCCGCGAGGCGCGCAGGCTGTTGATCTTGCGATTCCAGATGCTGCCGTCGCTGAGCGGCATGTCCACGGTGTCGCGCGGCAGGCCGATGAGGTCGATCCGGCTGCCATCGGCGCGGACGTTGGCCACGATCAGCATGTCGGTGTTGAAGCCGCTCTCGCCAAGGGCCACGCGCTCGCTCAGGAAGTCGCGCCCGACCAGCAGGACCGTGACGTTCAGCGCGTCGAGGTCGGGTCCCGGCGTGGGCGACGGCGAGGGCGTCGGCCGCGCCGTGGGCCGCTGCGTGGGCCGCGGGCTGGCCGTGGGCGACGGAGTGGCCGTCGGGATCGCGGCGGGCGAGGGATCCGGCGCGCCCGGCAGGAAGGCCAGGGTCAGGCCGGCGACGACGGCGAGCGCCGCCAGCAGCGCGATCACCGGCCAGGCCGCGCGAAGGTTCATGCCCCCGGACATGGCGCCATGGTGCGCCCAGGCACCGCCGGCCGGAATGGCCCTTTCGGCGCTGCCGGGTCTACCAGCTCGGGTGGTGCTGCGGGCCGGCCTTGACCCGGTTGCGCTCGCCCGCCAGCTCGCTGCCGGTGCGCAGCGCGGCCTCGATGGCGGCGACCAGGACCGAGGCGTCCGGCGGCCCGAGCGCCGGCGTCACCTGGTACGGACCCTCGGCCTCGACCCAGTCGAGCAGCAGGCCGCCCGAGGTGAGCACCACGGGCTTGTCGGGATGGAGCTCGCGCAGGTCCTCGATCAGCTCGCGACGCCCGTCGCCGGACGCCCAGATGTCATAGACCAGCACGTCGGCGCGGTCGACCTGCCAGCACGGCAGGCCGTTGAGCACCGGGCAGGCGTCGCCGCCGATCGGGCCGGCGCACTGGTCGACGTCGTAGCCGGCCCTGCGCAGCTCATCGACCTCGATGTCCGCGACGTCGACGTCGTGATGGACCACCAGCACCCGTGTCATGTTCGCCTGCCTCCTTTCGGGTTCTCCGCCGCAGCATCGGTCCCATGTGGGGGGCTGCACAGGGCGAAAGGTCACCTAATTGGCCCGATGGCTCGCTAGGATTGCGAGCCGTGCCGACGCTGATGCTGCCGATCCGGACCGAGCGCCTCCTGCTGCGCCCCTTCGAGGACGGAGACCTGCCGGCGCTGTACGAGATGCAGCGCCGGGAGGACGTGACTCGCTACCTGTACTGGGGCCCGCGCTCGCTCGACGCGGTGCGCGACTTCCTCGAGAGGATGAAGCTGATGACCGGCTTGGACGAAGAGAGCAACGCCCTGCGGCTGGCGGGCGTGCTGCCGGACACCGGCGAGCTGGTCGGCGACTACAGCCTGTTCCGCACCAGCCGTGAGCACCGGCAGGGCGAGATCGGCTACATCACCCATCCCGACCACGGCGGCCGTGGCTACGCCGTCGAGGCCGCGCGCGCCCTGCTGAAGGTCGGCTTCGAGATCTATGGGCTGCACCGGGTCATGGCGAGCTGCGACGCGCGGAACGCGGCCTCGGAGACGGTCATGAAGCGCCTGGGCATGCGGTGCGAGGCGCACTTCCGGGAGAACGAGCTGGTGAAGGGCGAGTGGACCGATGAGCTGATCTACGCCCTGCTCGCCGACGAGTGGTCACGCCGACCCGTTCCGTCCGCGGCGCCCGACGGCGCCTAGACTGCGCGCAGCCGCCGAATCCAGAGGAACTGCGTGGCAGACTCGCTCGGTCCCATTGCCGCCGCCTATGGCGTGCTGATGGCCATCTCGCCCCTGCTCCAGATCCGTCGCATGCTGCAGACACGCTCGTCCGAGGACGTCTCGATCGCGTACCTGGGCGTGCTCGAGCTCGGCTTCCTGTTGTGGATCGCCTACGGCGTGGCGCTGCCCAACTGGGCGTTGATCATCCCCAACATGGTCGCGTTCAGCGTGGGCCTGGCCACCATCGCGATCGCGCTGCGGCTGCGCCGGGGGAGCGCCGTCCCGGAGTAGCATCGTGGCCGTGACCGGTGCAGCGGCACTTCCCGAGCGGCCACCCTTCGTCGTGCGCGCACGGCTGCTGACGCCGCTGCCGAACGGCGAATTCCTGCACGAGGACGACGCGCGGGTCGAGGTCGACGCGGCCGGCCGCATCGCGGCCGTCGCGCCATGGACCGATGCCGCCGCCGATCCATCGGTCCAACCCGCGCACGACCTGCGTCCCTGGGTGCTGATGCCCGGCCTGGTCGACCTGCACGTTCACCTGCCGCAGATCCCCAACGCCGGGCTGGGCGCGGGGCTGGGACTGCTCGAGTGGCTGGAGCGCTACATCTTCCCGCTGGAGCACGCCTTCGACCGTGCCACCGCCGAGCAGCAGGCACCGGTCGCCTTCCGCGCGCTGGCGCGCGCCGGCACGACCACCATCGCCGCCTACGCCGCGCTCTGGCCGGAGAGCACCGATGCCTGCTTCGCGGCGGCCGAGACGCACGGCATTCGGGCGGTCATCGGCAAGGTCATGATGGACCGGCTCACCTACGACGAGTCGATCGCGCCGGGCGACATCCTGGAGACCTCGCTGCGCCAGTCGGCCGAGCTGTGCGAGCGCTGGCACGGCGCCGATGACGGAAGGCTGCGCTACGCCTTCACGCCGCGCTTCGCCGTCTCGTGCTCGACCGAGATGCTGGCCGAGTCGGCGCGGCTGGCAGCGCACTACGGGGCCTACTGGCAGACGCACCTCTCGGAGGACGCCAACGAGATCCACGAGGTCCAGCGCTGCTTCCCCGGTGCGCGGGACTACCTGGACGTCTACGAGCGCGCCGGCGGGCTCGGGGAGCGCGCGCTCCTGGCCCACGCCATCCATCTCTCCGACTCCGAGGTGCAGCGGCTGGCCGCCTCCGGCGCCCGCGTGGCCCACTGCCCGGCGTCGAACCTCTTCCTATCGAGCGGCATGATGCCGGCGGGGCGCTACCTGGACGCCGGCGTCCGCATGGGCCTGGGCAGCGACCTGGCGGCCGGGCCGGAGCTCTCCCTGTTCAGCGTGATGCGCGCCGCGGCCGTGACCCAGCGGGTGCTGGTGCTGAATGGCACGGCCGGGCCGCGACCGCCGCTCGCGCCGCTCGACTGGCTGCGGATGGCCACCCTGGACGGCGCTCGGGCGCTGGGGATGGGCGACCAGATCGGGTCGATCCAGGTGGGCAAGGAGGCGGATCTCGTGCTGGTCGATGCGTCGCTGACCGCGCCGCTGCCCGGCCTGCCGGACCCGGCCGAGCCCGAGGAGCTGGTGAGCCGGCTCATCTTCCGGCCACACCCCGACATGGTTCGCGGGGCCTGGGTGCGCGGCAAGCGGCTCCCCGCGTAGCAGGCCGTTCCCGGCGGTGCCGCCATCGGCTACGCTGTGCGGCACATGGACAGGGTGCTCCAGATCCTGGTCAATGCCGCGGCGCTGTACGTGGCCGTGCTGCTCGTGCCCGGCCTCGACTTCGACCAGGGCAACTCCGACTGGTGGTGGAAGTTCCTGCTGGTCGCCGTCGCCTTCAGCCTGGTGAACTCGTACATCCGGCCAGTCCTGCGCATCCTGACCTTGCCGATCAGCCTGGTCACGCTGGGCCTCTTCCTGCTGGTGATCAACGCGCTGATGCTGATGCTGGTCGGCGCGATCAGCCAGCAGCTCGGCCTGGGGCTCACCGTGGACGACTTCTGGGCGGCGCTGCTGGGCTCGATCGTGATCTCGATCGTCGGCTGGATCCTGTCGATGATCGTCGGCGTCAGCCGGCTGCCCGGAAAGGTCCTCTGACCCCGCCCTCCGCTGCGCGGGACCGATGACTCCCTCGCGCGCTAACCCCGCGCTGCTCGCCGCGTTCGGTGTCGCGCTCGCCGTCGCGATCCTGCTGACCGGACCGATGCTCCTCTTCGTCCCGCCCGTGGTCTCCTTCGAACAGGCGCGCCATGACGTCCCGAGCCTCCTCGGCACCAACCAGGCCACCGTGGACCGCGCCACGGGCTCGATGCTCGGCGACCTGTTCACCGGCGGCGACTTCGCCGTCAGCATCGACCGGCGCGGGCCCGTGCTCGACGCCGCCGAGCGCAGCCACATGCGCGACGTCGGCGGGGTGGTGCGCACGCTGCTGGCGGCCGATCTGGTGGCGCTGGCCGCCGCGCTGCTGCTCGGCCGCCGCCTGCGCAACGAGCGCCACCGCCGCGGCCGGGCGATGGTGCTCGCGGCGAGCGCCATCGGTGCCCTGGCGGTCCTGCTAGGCGCGGTCTTCGCCGTCGCCTTCGACGCGGCCTTCACCGTCTTCCACGGCATCTTCTTCCCGCAGGGCAACTGGCAGTTCGGGCCGGACTCGAACCTGCTGCGCTTCTTCCCCGAGCCGCTCTGGTTCGACCTGGCGCTGATCGCCGGCGGCTCGATCGTGGTCGGCGCGCTGCTGGTCGCGCTCCTCGGCCGTCGGGACCTGCGCGCCGGCGGCTGACCGGCCCTGGTCTACACTCCCCGGATGGGTCGCGGCGCCTTTTCCATCGGCTCCATCGCCGGGGTGCGCATCGCCCTGCACCCGTCCTGGCTGGTGATCGCCTTCCTGGTGACCTACTCGCTGGCGGTCGGCAGCCTGCCGCAGACCTTCCGCGGCTGGCCGACGAGCCTGTACTGGATCGTCGGCGCGACGGTGGCGCTGCTCTTCTTCGCTTCGGTGCTGGCGCATGAGCTGAGCCATGCGCTGGTGGCGCGCCGCTTCGGGATCGAGGTGCGCGACATCACCCTGTTCATCTTCGGAGGCGCCGCCTCGCTGGAGGGCGATGCCCGGCGTCCCCGCGACGAGGCGCTGATCGCCGCGGCCGGCCCGCTCCTGAGCATCGCGCTCGGCATCCTGCTGCTGATCATCCGCCTGCTGGTGGCGCAGCCGCAGGTCCAGGCGGTCGTCGAATGGCTCGGCTACATCAACCTCAGCCTCGGCATCTTCAACCTGATCCCGGGCTACCCGATGGACGGCGGCCGCATCCTGCGAGCGCTGCTGTGGAGGCTGCGCGGCGACCAGTTCGCGGCGACCCGCAATGCCGCTGCCGTCGGCCGTGGCTTCGGCTACCTGATGATCGCCGGCGGCGTGCTGTGGGCCTTCCAGGCGGACCTCTTCGCGGGGATCTGGCTGGCGCTCATCGGCTGGTTCATCTCCAGCGCCGCCGAGTCGAGCGTGGCCCAGATGACAGCGCAGCGGTCCATGCGGGGCATCGCGGTCGGGGACGTCATGGAGGAGGGCGCACCGTCGGTCTCGCCAAACGAGACGGTCGCCGAGCTGGTGAATGAGCGGCTGATGCGCGGCGAGGGGCGCTCGTTCCTGGTGCGCCACGACGACGGCGGCCTGGCGGGCATCGTCACCCTGTCGGATGTGAGGCGGGTCGCGCGTGATGACTGGCCGACGGCGCGGGTCACCGACATCATGACCCGCTACGCCGACCTGGCCACGGTCCGCGTCCACGATTCGCTGGAGCGGGCGCTCGAGATCCTGCAGGAGCGCGAGGTCAACCAGCTCCCGGTCGTGGACGATGATGGCCGCACGGTGCTCGGCCTGCTGACCCGCGCCGGGATCCTGCGCCTGGTGGACACCCGCATGAAGCTCGGCGTCTAGCCCGATGCTCAGCGTCGAGGAGGCGCTGACCGCCATCCTGGCGGGCGCGCAGCTGACGCCGGGGGAGCAGGTCAGCCTGGACCGATGCGCCGGCCGCGTCCCAGTCGACCGCCGGCTGCGCGCCGACGTCGACGTCCCACCCTTCGCCAGCTCGGCCATGGACGGCTTCGCCCTGCGCGCTGCCGACGTTCCCGGCGAGCTGCCGGTGACCGGCGAGGTGGCGGCCGGCGGCGGGTTGCCGCCGATGCTCAGCCCGGGCTCGGCGGTGCGCATCATGACCGGCGCGCCCGTGCCGGCCGGGGCCGATGCCGTCGTCCCGATCGAGGACGCCAACGAGGTCGCCGGGCGCGTTCGCCTGCCGGCGGTCACGGCCGGCAGCCACGTGCGGCCCGCCGGCAACGACATCCGCGCCGGCGACGTGGTCGAGCTGCCGGCGGCCCCGCTCGGCCCCGCGGCCATCGCCGTGCTCGCCTCGCTCGGCATGGGGGAGCTGGCCGTCCACCGGCGCCCCCGGGTCGCCATCCTGTCGACCGGCGACGAGCTGATCGAGCCGGGCCAGCCCCTCGGCCCGGGCCAGATCCCCGACGCCAACACCTTCTCGCTGGCGGCCGCGGTGACGGAGGCCGGCGGCGAGCCGGAGCTGTTGCCGCGCGTCCCCGATGACGAGGCACGCACCGAGGCGGCCATCCGCTCCGCGACGGGCTACGCTGACCTGCTGGTCGCGTCCGGCGGCGTATCGGTCGGGCGCTACGACCACGTCCGCTCCGCGATCGAGCGCCTCGGCTCGCTCGACTTCTGGCGGATCGCCGTGCAGCCGGGCAAGCCGCTGGCCTTCGGCCGCATTGGCGGCCGGCCGGTCATCGGCCTGCCGGGCAATCCGGTCAGCGCGCTGGTCACCTTCGAGCTCTTCGTGCGGCCCCTGATCCGCGCGATGGTCGGCCTGTCCGGCTCGGGGCGTGCCGTGCTGCCGGCACGCTGTGACGAGGAGATCGCCAAGGACCCTGGACGTCGGGCCTACCTGCGCGTCGCCGTCGAGCGCTCCGGGGCCGCGTACGTGGCCCGGTCGGCGGGCGGACAGGGATCGGCCCAGTCGAGCACGCTGGCGCTGGCCAACGCGCTGCTGGTGGTGCCGGAGGGCGAGCCCGCGACGCGTCCCGGTGCGACCTACGATGCGGTCGTGATCGGAGGGCTGACGTGAAGCCGTCGCACCTTGGGCCGGGTGGCGAGCCGCGCATGGTGGACGTCGGCTCCAAGCCTGTGACCGCGCGCCGCGCCGTCGCGCGCGCCCTCGTTCGCA
The DNA here is from genome assembly GCA_036375355.1 of Candidatus Limnocylindria bacterium. Classification (GTDB taxonomy): domain Bacteria; phylum Chloroflexota; class Limnocylindria; order QHBO01; family QHBO01; genus DASURX01. The sequence goes on along the minus strand of DASURX010000163.1, from coordinate 4,244 downwards.
TGCGCCCGGACGTCCTGGCGACCCTGCTCGACGCGGGCGGGCCGAAGGGGGACGCGTTCGGCGTCGCGCGCCTGGCGGGCATCGGCGCTGCCAAGCGCACCGCCGAGCTGATCCCGCTGTGCCACCCGCTGCCCCTGGACCGCGTGGACGTGCAGCTGGACGCGGATCGTGACGCCGGGACGGTGTCGATCCGGGCCGAGGCTCAGGCGACCGCGCGCACCGGGGTCGAGATGGAGGCCCTGACGGCCGCCAGCGTCTCCGCCCTCACCCTGTACGACATGAGCAAGGCGCTCCAGCGGGACATCGTGATCGAGCGGGTCGAGCTGCTGGAGAAGGAGGGCGGCCGCAGCGGCTCCTGGTCCCGGGAGGCCGGCGAGGAAGTCGTCGCGCCCACGCGCGAGGCGCACGAGGCGGTGGTGGTCACCTGCTCCAACCGCTCGGCCGCCGGTGAGCGGGACGACGCCTCGGGGCCGGCGCTGGTCGAGGCGCTGGCGGCCGCGGGCTGGGATGTCGACCGGCAGCCCGTCGTGGTGCCGGACGACGAGGAGCAGATTGCGGCAACGCTCCGCCGCCTGGCGGACGACAGCCATCGGCTGATCCTGACCACCGGCGGCACGGGCCTCACTCCATCCGACGTGACGCCCGCGGCAACCCGTCGCGTGATCGACCGAGAGGTGCCCGGCCTGTCCGAGCTGATGCGGGCCGCCGGCGTGGTCTCGACCCCGATGGCCGCGCTCTCACGGGGCGTCGTGGGCGCGCGGGGCCAGACCCTGATCGCGAATCTCCCCGGCTCGCCGCGCGGCGCGACCGAATCCCTGGCCGCGGTGCTGCCGGTCCTGCGCCACGCAGTGGAGCAGCTGGCCGGCGGCGATCACTGACCGGGAAGACGCGGGGAGACCTTGCCGCCGACGAGCGTTGCTGCTGCCCATGCGCCGGGAACGACACGGGATCTCGGCTCGTCTTGGCGACATGACCCACGCGGCATGGCGTGTCGTTCCTCTTGCCCTGCTGGCAGTGGCGCTTATCGGATGCAGCAGCGTCCCGTCACCCATCCCCAGCACCACCGCGCTGCCGACGCCCTCCATCACCTGCGGGGATCTGGATGCCGCCGATTGCGGGGCAGCGTCCGAGGCGGCGCTGGCAGCAATCCCTGACTATCGGGTCAGCGGTACGACCGCCCAACCGGTCATCACAGTGGAGCTAGGGTCTGGCGTCTTCTGTCCAGTGGTCGACCTGCTGCTCAAGCAGACGATGTGTCCTCCGGCCAGCATCCCGCCGTCCACGGGCGGCCAGTGGATCGGGCACGCCCTCGTCACGTTTTCGGGTACCGCGGCACAGGCATACCTGAACATCTCGAAGGACGGCACGGTGGTGGGGGCATCGTTCATCGCCATCGCCACGCCGGTACCGTCGCCCAGCTGACCCGCGGGGCCCCGCGCCGGATCAAAACGGCCGCCGCCTGCGCGAGCGGCCTCTCGCGCGCGAGCGCGGCCGGTAGCATGAGCGCCGCATGCAGGAGCCAGGCATCCCGTTCTACCCGCTGATCGTCGTCCCTGTCGCCGTGGCGGCATTCCTCTTCTGGCGGCGCGCGCGACGCCACGTCGAGATCCTGCGCGCCGGGCGGCCGCTGAACCGCTTCGACCAACCGCTGCGGCGCATCTGGGGCTTCCTGGTCTACGTCATCGGCCAGAAGCGGCTGCTCCAGGACCCGGCACCCGGCCTCATGCACGCCGCGATCTTCTGGGGCTTCCTCTCGCTGCTGGTCACGACCGGCAACTACTTCGTGAACGGCCTGGTGGAGGCAATCCTGTCCTGGCCGTTCGGCGGCGTGCTGTGGGCGATCGCGGTGGCGCTCGCGAACCTGTTCATCGGCCTGGTGCTGCTGGGCGTGCTGTACGCCGCCTACCGCCGCATCGTGGAGCGGCCGGCGCGCCTGGCCCTCAGCCTGGACGCCTTCCGGATCCTGGGCCTTATCGCGCTGGTGGTCCTCACCGAGCTGGCCGGCGACGCCTTCCGCTTCGTCGCGCAACCGGGCGACCCGGCGCGCGACTGGGCCCTGCTGGCCACGCCGCTCGCCAACCTGCTGGAGCCCATCGGTCCGGAAGCGGCGACCACCTGGTACGGCGTCCTGGCCTGGGCGCACATCGGCCTGGTGCTCGTCTTCGGCACGTACCTGCCGTATTCCAAGCACCTGCACATCCTGACCAGCGAGCCGAACGTCTACTTCCGCAACCTGGAACCGCGTGGCGCGCTGCGCAAGATGGACCTGGAGGCGGAGCCGGTGGACGGCGTCGAGCCGACCTTCGGAGCCAAATCTCTCAAGGACCTGACCTGGCGCCACCTGCTGGACCCGATGAGCTGCACCGAGTGCGGGCGCTGCATGGAGTTCTGCCCGGCCTCGATGACCGGAAAGACGCTCAGCCCCAAGCACTTCATGGAGGGCCTGCGCGACCAGATCGTGCTGGCCGAGACCGCGCTGGCTGCCGCGGCATCGGCCCAGCGGGCGGCCAGGGGTGGCGCCGACGGCGGCGTGGAAGCCTCGGATGCGGCGCTGTCGCTCGCCCGCGAGCGCGCCCAGGAGGCGCTGTCGCTGCCGCTGATCGACAACGCCATCCCGGAGGAGGCCATCTGGCAGTGCACCACCTGCGGCTGGTGCGTGGAGGGCTGCCCGGTGCTGATCGAACACGTCGACTCGATCGTCGAGATTCGCCGCAACCTCGTCCTGGAGGAGAGCCGCAACCCGAAGGAGCTCAACGTCGCCTTCCGCAGCATGGAGACGGCCGGCAATCCCTGGGGCCAGCCCAAGAGCGCGCGCATGGACTGGGCCAAGGGCCTGGAGGTTCCCCTCCTGGGCGGGACCGATGGCGCCGCCCCATCTCCCGACGTGATGGCGAATGACGGCGTGCTGTACTGGGTCGGCTGCGCCGGCGCGTTCGACGACCGCAACCGGCGGGTGGTCCGCGCCATGGCGTCCCTGCTGCGCCAGGCCGGCGTCCCGTTCGCCGTGCTCGGCTCGCAGGAGACCTGCAGCGGCGATCCCGCACGGCGGGCCGGCAACGAGTACCTGTTCCAGATGCTGGCCGAGGAGAACGTGGCCACCCTGAGCGCGGCGCACGACGAGCACGGCGTTCGGACCATCGTGGCCAGCTGCCCGCACTGCTTCAACACGATCGCCAACGAGTATCCGCAGTTCGGCCTTGCCGGCGTGAAGGTGATCCACCACACCCAGCTGCTCGACCAGCTGGTGGCCGATGGGCGCCTCAAGCCCGATGCCCACCGCGACGCGGTGGTGGCCTACCACGACGCCTGCTACCTGGGCCGATACAACGGCGTGTACGAGCCCGGCCGCCGTGTCGTGAGTGCCGTGCCCGGCCAGACGGTGGTCGAGATGGACCTGCACCACCGGCGCGGGATGTGCTGCGGCGCAGGCGGCGCCCGCTTCTGGATGGAGGAGCGCGAGGGCCAGCGCATCAACCACCGGCGCGTCGAGCAGGCGCTGGACAAGCTGCCGGACGCGATCGCCACCGCCTGCCCGTTCTGCCTGGTCATGCTGCGCGACGGCGTGAACGACCTGGGCCAGGCCGATGACGTGGCCGTGGCCGACGTCGCCGAGCTGCTGGCGGACGCCACCGGCGCCTGGTCGGACCGCATCCCGCCGGCGCAGCCGAGCCCCACGGATCCGGCAGGAACATCCTGATTCCGCCGAGTTGGTGCGCGGAAGTTGCGGAAAGTTTGACCGGGTGGGGGAGCGCGTCTAGGATTCCTGCGTGGCCCTGCGCTCGATGTCGTCCTCTGGACGACGCCCCGTCTTCGACGACCTGGACAAGGCGATCATCAAGGCGCTGCAGCTGGACGGGCGCCGACCGTACGCGCAGATCGGCCGCGACCTGAAGGTTCCGGAGGCCACCGTCCGGCAGCGGGCCGAGCGACTCATCAACCGCGGCGTGGTGCAGGTGGTCGGCGTCACCGACCCGCTGGCCATGGGCTTCGGCCAGCCGGCCTTCATCGGCCTGCACGTCGACGCCGATCGGCTCAACGAGATCGCGGAACGCGTCGCCGCGCTGGACGAGGTGACCTACGTGGTCGTCACCGCCGGGCGCTTCGACATCATCTGCGAGGTGGTGTGCGAGGACAACGAGCATCTGCTGCGCGTCCTCGCCGATCGGCTGGCCAAGATCGACGGCATTCGTTCGACCGAGACGATGGTCGAGCTGCGCTTCGTCAAGGAGAGCTACCGGTGGGGG
>DASURX010000162.1:0-7903 GCA_036375355.1 Candidatus Limnocylindria bacterium | reverse complement strand
GACCTGGACCTGATCGCGTCGGCGCCCAGCGTGGAGTACCGCGTCAAGCCGTTCCATGCCGCCGACGAGATCGTGGTCGACAACCCGGCCAGGATGCCGCCGCCCGGGGAGGTGGAGGCCATCAGCGAGCCCTGGGTATCGGTCCAGGTCATCTCGCCCAGCGACTACATCGGGCCGATCATGGAGCTGGCCACCGGCCGCCGCGGCGAGTTCCGGACGATGGAGTACCTGGACCCCAGGCGCGTGAACCTGCACTTCGAGATGCCGCTCGGCGAGCTGATCATCGACTTCTACGACCAGCTCAAGAGCCGGTCATCGGGCTATGCCAGCCTCGACTACCAGTACATCGGCTATCGCGCCGGCGACCTGGTGAAGCTCGACGTGCTGGTCAACGGCGAGCCGGTGGACGCACTCTCCCTGATCGTCCATCGGTCCAATGCCTATCGCCAGGGCAAGGTGCTGGTCGAAAAGCTCAAGGAGCTGATCCCGCGCCAGATGTTCGAAGTGCCGGTCCAGGCCGCCATCGGCTCGCATATCATCAGCCGCGAGACGATCCGCGCCATGCGCAAGAACGTGCTGGCCAAGTGCTACGGCGGCGACGTGACGCGCAAGCGCAAGCTCCTCGAGAAGCAGAAGGAGGGCAAGCAGCGGATGAAGCGGATCGGTTCCGTCGAGATACCGCAGGAGGCCTTCCTCGCCGTGCTCCGCGTGAACGAGGGCGCCTAGGTGAACTTCGAGGAAAGCCTGCGCCTGTCCATCGCCCTGGGACTGACGATCTTCCTCGTCTTGCTGCGCTTCGACTCGGAGCGGATCATGCGCTCCGACTACTTCCGCTACCGCTACCCGTGGATGGGGCCGCTCTCCTACTACGGGCTGGTGATCGCCTTTGCCATCGGCATCGTGCTGATCCTGCCCAGCGGACGGGCGCAGCTGTTCCTGACCCCCGGCGACCCGGACACGATGCTGCCGGTCATGCTCCTGTTCTCCGGGGTCGCGATCCTGAACGCCATCGGCTACGCCTTCCGCTGGTACGGCGGCATCACCCCACTGCCCACGCCCCTGCTCGCCTCGCGCCTGCTGGGCGCCGCTGCCAGCGCGGTCGCCGACGAGCTGCAGTTCCGCTCGATCGTGCTGGGCATGCTCCTCTTCGCCGACATTCCCGGTGGCGTGCCGGCCGCGCTCCTGATCCAGGCGCTGCTCTACGGGCTGGCGCAGCGACGCCTCTGGCGCGAGCGCCAGTGGTACTTCCTCGTTGGCTCGGTCCTGCTCGGATATGGCGCCGGGCTGGCGACCGTGACGACCGGCTCGGTCGTGCCGGCCATGGTGGGCCATTTTGCGGTGCTGGCCGCGCTGTTCGCCTTCGCCGGAGGTCGGCTGCGCACCAGGCCGATCTAGGACCGACAGAGCCGATGCCGCCGCACGCCAGATCGGGCTCGGTCGCGGGTAGCATGGGTCTCCATGTCCGGGATAAGCGGCTACTCCGCGGATAGCCACCATCTCTACGTCCACGTGCCGTTCTGCCGGCTGGTGTGCGCGTACTGCGACTTCGTCACGGTCGGCGGCCGGGCCGATGCGCTGCCGCGCTACGTGGATGCGTTGCTGGCCGAGATGGCCATGCGGCCGGCGGCCGGCAGGCTGGAGACGATCTACTTTGGTGGCGGGACGCCGTCGCTGCTGCCGACGAGCGATCTCGCCCGCCTGGTCGAGGCCGCCATGGACCGATGGGCCGGCCAGCCGAACGAGATCACCCTGGAGGCGAACCCGTCCGCGCGCGAGGCGCCCGAGTGGGCCGGCCTGCGATCCGCGGGAGTCAACCGCCTGTCGCTGGGTGTGCAGTCGCTGCGCGACGCCGACCTGGCGACGCTGGCACGGGGCCACACCGCTGCCGAGGCACGCGCGGCGTTCCGTGCCGCGCGGGCAGCCGGGTTCGACAACGTCAGCATCGACCTGATCTACGGCATCCCGGGGCAGTCGCCGGCCGGCTGGCGCGCCGGGCTCCGCCAGGCGCTCGCGCTCGAGCCCGACCACCTGTCGCTGTACGCGCTGCAGCTGGCACTCGCTCCCGACGAGTGGGCTGCCCCGCCGCGGCCCGGCGCGCTGCGCTGGCGGCAGCGCATGGTCGAACGGCAGGACGACGCCGTCGCCGTCGACCAGTACCGGGCCGCCGAAGAGCTCCTCGAGCGCGCCGGCTACGTGCACTACGAGCTGTCGTCCTGGGCGCTCCCCGGGCGTGAGTCGCGACACAACGGCGCCTACTGGGCGCGCCGCCCGTACACCGGCATCGGCGCCGGGGCGCATTCCTACGACGGCGCCACCCAACGCTCCTGGAACGAGCGCCGCCTGGATGCATACCTTGCGGCAGTCGAGCACGGCGACCTGCCGCGCGCCGCTGGGGAGACGCTCGACGAGCCGACGCGCGCCTTCGAGGCCGTCGCCCTCGGCCTCCGCCGCGTCGGCGGCGTGGAACGCGCGGCATTCGCCGTCGAGTTCGGCTCCGACCCTGTCGCGCGCTATCCCGAGGCCGTCGCGAAGGCCAGCGCGGCCGGCCTGCTCGCCGTCGATCCGGGCACGCTGCGCCTCACCGATGCGGGGCGTCTCCTGGCCAACGAGGCACTGGTCGGGTTTGCGCCGTGACGGGCGGCGGGCATTCGTTGACACCGGTCCGGCACGATTGGTAGGATGCCCTTGCCGCCGTTAGCACTCTCGACCCGAGAGTGCCAAGTTGATCCCGAGGCGGCAGGACAGCGCGCCATATGACACCAGACCAGACCCCGCTTCCTTCCGAAACCCGGCCCCCGACGCTCGAGCTGAGCGAGCGCCAGCGCAGCGTGCTGCGCGCCGTCGTGGAGGACTACCTCCTGACCGCCACGCCGGTCGGCTCGCGCACGCTTGTGATGCGGCACCGGCTCGACGTCAGCCCGGCCACCGTGCGCAGCGCCATGGCCGAGCTCGAGGCGCTCGGGCTGCTCAGCCACCCGCACACCAGCGCCGGCCGCGTGCCCTCGGACCTGGGCTACCGCATCTACGTGGAGGCGCTGATGCGCGAGGCGCAGCTGGACCGGGCGGACCAGCTGATGATTCGTCACCAGTTCCGCCAGGTGCAGCTCACCAGCAACGAATGGCTGCGGCTGGCCGCGTCGATCCTGGCCGGGTCCACGCGCTCGGCCGCGGTGGTCACGCCGGCGCGCTCGCGACGGGCACGCTTCGGTCACGTTCAGCTGGTGGCGCTGGCGGACGGGTCGCGCCTGGCCGTGCTGGTGCTCTCGGACGGCAACGTCCTGCAGCGCCGGCTGGACCGAGCCACGGTGGACCGGCTGAACCCGGATGCGCCGATCAGCCAGGCCGACCTCGATGGTGCGGCCGCGGTCCTGAACGCCGAGCTGACCGGCCTGACCGCTCCGCAGGCACGGCGCCGCGGCGCGCGGCTGGAGCTGCTGCCCGCGCACGTCGCCGAGGTGGCCGCCTCGATGCTCGAGGAAGCCGACCAGGTGGCGGTGGAGGAGGTCTTCACCGATGGCATCGCCAACGTGCTCGAGCAGCCCGAGTTCGCCCAGGGCTCCAAGCTGCGGGGCGTGCTGGAGGTGCTGCAGCGCTCGGACTTCCTGGCCCAGCTGATGCCGGTACTGGCACGACGGAGCGGGGTTCACGTGATCATCGGTCACGAGAACTCGAACGACGCGATGCACGAGGTGAGCCTCGTCTTCGCGCCGTACGGCGCTCCCGACCGGGCGCTCGGGCTGCTCGGCGTGCTGGGACCGACCCGCATGCCGTATCCACGGGCGATCCCGACCGTCCGATATCTCTCGACACTGATGAACGAGCTGATGACAAGCCAGTACGGCGAACACCATGACTGACCGACCCACCAACGGCGACGCGCGTGAGCCCGTCACCGCCGGGCAGCGCGACGAGCGCGGCCGCGGGCCATCCCGGGGCGAGCTGATCGCCAAGCTCGAGGAGCTCCAGCACGAGCTGGACTCGGCGCGCGAGCAATCGGAGGAGCACCTCCGCTCGTGGCAGCGTGCCGCGGCGGACTTCTCCAACTACCGCCGCCGTGTCGACGACGAGCGGGAGACCCTGGCCCGCTTTGCCAACGCCGTCCTGATCGGCAAGCTGCTGACCGTTCTCGACGACTTCGACCGCGCCCTGGAGCACGTCCCGGAGGACGCGCACGAGGGCTGGGTCGACGGCGTGCGGCTGGTCGAGCGCAAGCTCCGAGGCGTCCTCGAGAGCGAGGGCCTGGAACCGATCGAGGCGGTGGGCAAGCCGTTCGACCCGAACGTCCACGAGGCGGTCGTCCACGAGCAGACCGCCGACCATCCCGACAACGAAGTGATCGGCGAGCTCCAGCGGGGCTACACGCTGCACGATCGTGTGCTGCGCCCCGCCCTCGTCCGCGTCGCCAACAACCCGAAGGAGCACTGACCGAATGGGCAAGATCATCGGCATCGACCTGGGAACCACCAACTCGGTGGTCGCCGTCATGGAGGGCGGTGAGCCGCAGGTCATCACCAACGCGGAGGGCGGCCGCATCACGCCATCGGTCGTGGCCTTCGCCAAGAGCGGGGAGCGCCTGGTGGGCCAGGTCGCCAAGCGGCAGGCCATCACCAACCCCGAGAACACGATCTTCAGCATCAAGCGCTTCATGGGCCGCCGATCGGACGACCCGGAGGTCCAGCGCAGCGGCAAGCTGGTCCCGTACGAGGTCGCCAAGGACCCCAAGTCCGATGGCGTGGTGGTGAAGCTGGCCAACGACAAGACCTTCACCCCGCCCGAGATCAGCGCCATGATCCTGCAGAAGCTGAAGGGCGACGCCGAGGCCTACCTGGGCGAGAAGGTGACCGAGGCGGTCATCACCGTCCCCGCCTACTTCGACGACACGCAGCGCCAGGCAACCAAGGACGCCGGGCGCATCGCCGGGCTGGACGTGAAGCGGATCGTCAACGAGCCCACCGCATCGGCCCTGGCCTACGGCCTGGACAAGACCAAGGACGAGAAGATCGCGGTCTACGACCTGGGCGGCGGCACCTTCGACATCTCGATCCTGGAGCTGTCGGAGGGCGTGTTCGAGGTGCGCTCGACCAACGGCGACACCCACCTCGGCGGCGACGACTTCGACCAGCGCGTCATCGAGTGGCTGATCGACGAGTTCCGCAAGGACCAGGGCATCGACCTGTCGGCCGACCGCATCGCGCTGCAGCGCCTCAAGGAGGCGGCCGAGAAGGCGAAGATCGAGCTGTCCAGCACGACCCAGACGGAGATCAACCTGCCCTTCATCAGCGCCGATGCATCGGGCCCCAAGCACCTGGTGGTGACCCTCTCGCGCGCCAAGCTGGAGGACCTGGTCGCCGACCTCATCCGCAGGACGGAGGGTCCGGTCAAGCAGGCCATGGCCGATGCCAACCTGAAGCCGGGAGACATCGACGAGGTGATCCTGGTCGGTGGTATGACCCGCATGCCCTCGGTGGTCGAGGCGGTCAAGGGCATGTTCAACGGCAAGGAGCCGCACAAGGGCGTCAATCCCGACGAGGTGGTGGCCATCGGTGCGGCGATCCAGGCCGGGGTGCTGGCGGGCGACGTCAAGGACGTGCTGCTGCTCGACGTGACCCCGCTGTCGCTGGGCATCGAGACCCTGGGCGGCGTGGCGACCAAGATGATCAACCGCAACACGACCATCCCCACCTCGCACACCCAGATCTTCTCCACGGCCAGCGACAACCAGCCGAGCGTGGACATCGTGGTGCTGCAGGGCGAGCGCGAGATGGCCGCCGACAACAAGAAGCTGGCGACGTTCCGCCTGGACGGCATCCCGCCGGCCCCGCGCGGCGTGCCGCAGGTCGAGGTCACCTTCGACATCGACGCCAACGGCATCCTCAACGTGACCGCGCGTGACAAGGCCACCAACAAGGAGCAGAAGGTCGCGATCACCGCCTCCTCGATGCTCGCCAAGGAGGACGTGGACCAGATGGTCCGCGACGCCGCCGAGCACGCCGAGGAGGACCGCAAGCGCCGCGCCGAGGTCGAGTCGCGTAACGAGGCGGATGCCCTGACCTTCCAGGCCGAGCGGCTGCTCAAGGACCTGGGCGACAAGGTTACAGACGCCGAGAAGTCGGAGGTCCAGTCCCGGATCGACGCGGTGCGCGAGGCCCTGAAGGGGACCGATGCCGGCGCGATCGATTCGACCAAGCAGCAGCTTGCCGAGGTTCTGCAGCGGATCGGGACGCGTGCCTACGAGGCCGGCGCTGGTCCAGGCGACGAGACCGATGGCACCGGCGGCAGCGGGCCAGAGGGCGCCGGCGCTGCCGAGCCCGGCGAGGGCGAGCCTGCCGGGGAAGAGGAGACCATCGAGGGCGAGTACAAAGAGGTCTGATCACCCGGCCTACGGGATGGCCCACTCCACCATCCGCTTGACGTCCGAGGGCACGTCCACGCGAGGCGGCGGGGTGGGCCTTCTCACTTCCTGGGGCCGGGCTTCCGCGCGACGCTGACTGCGCGAACTAACCCGCCGTGCCCCCGGAGAGCTGGCTGGTGCAGTTGGGACAGCGCGTGGCCGCCACCGGGATATCGGTCATGCAGAACGGACAGGCCTTGGTGGTCGGCTCCTCGGGCGGAGCGCCGGCCGCGCGACGGGCGGCCATGGCGTTCATCGGCCTCACCACGAAGAAGAAGATGGCTGCGGCTATGAGGATGAAGCTGATCAGCGCGTTCAGGAAGAGCCCGTAGCTGATCGTGGCCTCGCCGGCCTGGATCGAGAGCTCACGGAAGTCCGGCACGCCGATCACGCCCAGCAGCGGCGTCAGGATGTCGGTGACGAACGAGTTGATGACCGCCCCGAACGCCGCGCCGATGACCACGGCAACCGCCAGGTCGACGACGTTGCCGCGCATCAGGAAGTCGCGGAACTCCTTGAACATCTGGTCCTCCTCCGGGTGGACGAGCGCATGAGGCCGTCCTGCTCCCGAGCATAGCGGGCAGCGCAATCGGGCTAGACTCGGCAGCGATGCGGCTCGCCACCTGGAACGTCAACAGCCTCAAGGCGCGCCTGGACCGCGTGCTGGCCTGGACCGATCGGCATCGGCCCGACATCCTGTGCATGCAGGAGACGAAGCTCACCGACGAGACGGTCCCGCTCCTGGACTTCCGAGCGCTCGGCTACGAGGTCGCGCACCACGGCCTGGGGCAGTGGAACGGCGTTGCCATCGCCTCGCGCATCGGCCTGGAGGACGTCACCGCCGGCCTGCCGGCAGCCGACGGCTGGACCGATGACGGCGGCCGCTTCCTGGCCGCCACCTGCGGCGGCGTTCGGGTCGCGAGCATCTACGTGCCAAACGGCCGGATGGTCGACTCGGAGTTCTACGTGGCAAAGCTCGAATGGCTGGCCAGGCTATCGGCCTGGTTAAACGACAACGATCCGACGACGGAGCTGGCGATCTGCGGGGACTACAACGTGGCCCCCGAGGACATCGACGTGTGGGATCCGCAGGCGGTGCACGGCGCCACCCACGTCTCGCCGCGCGAGCGGGCGGCCGTGGCGAAGCTGCGCGAATGGGGGATGGTCGACGTCGTGCGCCAGTTCCACCCCGAGCCCGGCTTCTTCACCTGGTGGGACTACCGGGCGGGGCACTTCCACAAGAACTTCGGGATGCGGATCGACCATGTCTATGTCTCACCGCGGCTGGCGGCCCGGGCGCTCGCGGCGGAGCGTGACCGTGACGCGCGCAAGCCCTCGACCTACCCGGGCGTGCCATCCGACCACGCCCCGCTGATCGTCGACTTCGCGGACGGCTGAGCTGCGGGGCGATGCGCGCGGGTTTGCAGGGTGAGGTTGCCAGGCAGGCAGCGACTGTCGCTCTCGCGATGGTGCTGGCTGGCTGCGGATCCTTCCCCCCGCCGGTTCTCCCGG
>DASURX010000161.1:0-15579 GCA_036375355.1 Candidatus Limnocylindria bacterium | reverse complement strand
GGCCGGCTCCTGTGGACGGCCGATGGCGATGGTGGTCCGGACCAGCCGCTCGCCCTCGATGCCGAGCAGGGCGCGAACCGCCGGCCGCTGGTCGGCCAGCACCCAGCCGATGCGCGCGGCGAGCCCCTGTGCGCGCGCCGCCAGCAGGATGCGCTCGGCAGCCCGTCCCTCGTCGAAGGCGTCCAGCGCGACCTGCCCGCCGGGCATCACGATGACGATGGCCACCGGCGCGCCGCGCAGCGCCTTTGCCTCCGGAGCGAGCTCCGCCAGGCGATCGATCGTCGCTCGATCGCGCAGGACGACGAAGCGCCACGGGTGACGGCCACCGGACGAGCCGGTAGCGTTCGCGACGTCCAGGATCGCAGTGAGCGCATCTTCGGGCACCGGATCGCCCGCCAGCCGTCCCGACGGCGGGCGCGCGCGCAGGAAGTCGATCGGCCGCATGCCGCTAGGGTAAGTCCGGCAGATCCTCGGCGGGACGCGCGCAGATCACGCGCGGTTGACGATCGCCATCGACGGCGACCAGGTAGCCGCAGCTGAAGCAGGTCTCAAAGTCGGTGTCGCCCCGCACCGGACAGCCGACCCGCCCCGCGTCGATGTCGAGCCGCCACTCGCGCGGAAAGGCAACGGCCCGCGGGTCATAGGCGATATGCATGGACCGATGCTGCGCTCGTCCGCGGCGGCGGGCACCGGCCGAACGGCCCCTATGCGACGGACTTCGGGCACGTCCCCGGGAGATGCTCGAAGAGCCGGACCTCAGCCGGAGCTCCCCACCGACGTCGGGACGCGAAGCGACACGACGATACCGACCACGCAGACGACCATCATCAGCGCGTTGGCCAGCCCGATCCCCGGCGCCAGCCCCGGACCCTCGGCCAGCACCGCCACCACGCCGCCGGCGACCCCGGTTCCCAGCGCGATGCCGAGGGTGTTCGACAGCTGCAGCGCGGCGGACGCGGCACCTTCCTCGCCGGGCGGAGCCGACTCGAGGGTGACGAGCGTGACGGTCGAGTAGGCCAGCCCCATGCCGAGTCCGGCAACCGCCCAGGCGACCAACGCCAGCCAGACCGACACCGACGTCAGCGGGACCAGCGTCTCGAGACCGATGCCGACCAGGACCAGCGCGAACCCGGCGGTCACCAGCGCCGAGCGCGTGCCGCCCGCCGCGATGCGCGCCTGGATCCAGGAGCCGGTCGACCAGGTCACGGCCGCGGCGCTGAGCGCGATTCCCCCGAAGACGATGCCGGCGTTGCGCACCGACGCCACGGCCAGCGGCACGAACGCCTCCGTTCCCAGGAAGGCGACGCTGAGCAGGCCGGCCGCCGCGATCGCGGCGGTGCGCCCGGGACGCCCGGTCAGCGTTCCGGGTGGCAGCAGCCTCGTCAGCGGGCCGCGCACCAGGAGGAGGCCGCCCACGGCCAGCAGCAGGCCGAGCCACACCTGTCCGCTGGTGGGCGCGGCGAGCAGGAGGCCGGCGCCGATGGCGAGCACGACGCCGTCACGCGCGTGCCGGACCAGCCCGGCCGGCGGGTCCGGGCGGTCCGCGTCCGCCGCCGCGGCGGTCGCCGCCAGACGGCGAAGGGGCTGCTGCATCGCGATCGCCACGACCGGCAGCAGCGGCGCGAGGGCGGCGAAGACCCAGCGCCAGGAGAGCTGGTCGGCGAGCAGGGCCGCGAATGCGGGACCCAGCAGGCCGGGCAGCACCCAGGCGCTGGAAATGACCGCGATCATCCGCGGCTGGGCGGCGGCGGGATAGCCGCGCGCGACCGCGACGTACGTCACCGCGTAGGTCGCACCGGCGCCCAGGCCCTGGATGATGCGGCCGGCGACGACGATGGCCATGTTCGGGGCGAAGGCGGCGACCAGCAGGCCGACGGCGAAGCACGCCGTTCCGAGCGCGAACGGACGCCACGGCCCGGAGCGATCCGACTCGGCCCCCGCCAGGGTGATGCCCACCAGGTTGGCCAGCCAGAAGCCGGAGAAGGCCCAGCCGTACAGCGCCAGGCCGCCGAGGTCGTCGAGGGTGTCGGGCAGTACGGTGGGCACCGCCATGCCCTCGAACGCGACGGCGGTGATCGAGAAGACGAGGCCGATGGTGAGCAGCCGCCGCTCGGGCGCCCATACGCTGCGATCCACGCGCTGATGCTATGCGCCGCTACCATGTGCGATCTCGCGCCGATCGGCGACGAGATAAGAACAGAGGAGCGGCAGGATGTACGTCGTCGATCGAAGGGCTCAGGTGGCGGTGGCGATCGGGCGCATCGTCATCGGCATCATCTTCCTGTGGGCCGGGCTCGAGAAGCTGCTCGGCTCGGGGGACGGGGGCTTCACCGCTGCCGGGTTCCTCCAGCACGGCACCGGCGGGACGCTGGGCTGGCCCTTCGTCGGCGAGGGGGCGGAGGGTCCGTTCAACCCCACGGTCGATTTCTGGGTCTCGATCGGCCAGAACGATGCGGCCATGTCGGTCGTCAACTTCCTGGTCATGTTCGGCCAGCTGGGCGTGGGGATCGGCCTGATCCTGGGCCTGTTCACCCGCTTCTCGGCGGCGATGGGCACGCTGATGATGCTCTTCTTCTTCGTCGCGGCCTGGGACTTCGAGTTCGGCATCGTGAACCAGCACCTCGCCTACGCGGTGGTGACCTTCGGCCTGGCGGTCGTCGGTGCCGGCAACTACTTCGGCCTCGACGGCGCGCTGCGCGACAACGTCAGCCCGTGGATCCGGGACTGGATCATGTCCGGCGAGCGGCACGATCGGCTGGTGGCAGCCGCCTAGCGCACCGGGATCGGGTGGCCGTCCTCGTCGACGGCCACGAACACGAACGAGCCGTGGGTGGCGAGCACCCGCCGCGGCGTCAGCAGGTCCTCGGCGAACATCTGCACCGACACCGTCACCGAGGTCCTGCCGACCCGCACCACGCGCGCCACCAGCTCCACGATCTGGCCGGCGCGCACCGGGACCTTGAACTCGACGCGATCGCTGGCGACCGTCACCATCGAGCGGCGCGAGAAGCGGGTCGCCGACAGGAACGCCGCCTTGTCCATCATGGCCAGGGCGTGCCCGCCGAAAAGCGTGCCGATGTGGTTGGTCAGGTGCGGGAAGACGAGCTCGACCAGCCGCACCTCGGTCTCCGGCAGGCCCTCGATCGCGGGTTCTCCCATGCGGGACCGATGATGCCCGATCGGCCCCTCGGGCGGGTGCCTCCGATACGCATGTGACCGGCGACCCACCCGGGACGGGCCGAAAGGCCATGGGACACGAGCGTCGCGCGCGGCAGGCTTGAGGCCTACCGCGGGGATCCCACCGCGCCGGGCACGAGGTGATGGCGATGACGACGCAGACGACGTTGAGGGTCGGGAACCTGATGACCGTCGATCCGGTCACGGTCGACGCGGAGGCGCCCGTCACCCAGGCGGAGCTGCTGCTGAAGAGCTACCGCATCAGCGGGCTGCCGGTGGTGGTCGATGGCGCGCTGGTCGGCGTCATCAGCCAGACGGATCTGCTCAATGCGCGGTCCAGCGAGCTCATCGGGGCAAACTGGGATCGCGTCCGGGTGCGTCACCTGATGAGCCGCCCCGCCCTGGCGGTGCACATGAACACCTCCATCGAGCGAGCCGCGCGGATCATGCTCGAGCAGCACGTGCACCGGGTGGTGGTTGTCGACGAGGAGGAGGTCCCGATCGGGGTGCTCACCGCCAGCGACCTGCTGCGCACGATTCTGCCCAACGAGGAGACCCCTTCCGCGATCTAGGCCCGGCCGCCTCCAGCCACGCCATCGGCCCTGCTGCATCGGTCGGCAGGCTGGCCTAGACTCCTGCCATGTTCAGCTTCCGATCCAAGTCCCGCATGCCCGACGCCACCGACGCGCTGCCTGGCCGCCCCGAACCGATCCGCACCGCGGAGCGCCACTTCGTCAACGGCGCGGCCCTCAAGCCGCCCTACCCGGAGGGAAGCGAGATCGCCGAGTTCGCGCTCGGCTGCTTCTGGGGCGAGGAGAAGCTCTTCTGGCAGCAGCCCGGGGTGATCGTCACCGCGGTTGGCTACGAGGGCGGATTCACGCCGAACCCGACCTACGAGGAGGTGTGCTCCGGAAGGACGGGCCACGCCGAGACGGTGCGCGTCGTGTTCGATCCGAAGCAGATCAGCTACGAGCGGCTGCTCAAGCTGTTCTGGGAGGCCCACGACCCGACCCAGGGCATGCGCCAGGGCAACGACGTCGGCACCCAGTACCGCTCCGCCATCTTCACCAGCACCGATGCGCAGGCCGCGGCAGCCGGTGCTTCACGCGAGATGTACCAGGCCGAGCTGCGCAAGGCCGGTTACGGGGATATCAAGACCGAGATCGGCCCCGCCGGGGAGTTCTACTTCGCCGAGGACTACCACCAGCAGTACCTGGCCAAGGTCCCGAACGGCTACTGCCCCGTGCATGCCACGGGCGTGAAGCTCGAGGGGCCGATCGCTCCGATGCAGCAGGTCTGACGATCACCCCGGCCACGGACGAGGGGGATGGTGGAGGCTTCCCAGGTGCTCGGTGACCATCCCATCTCCCCGATCCTGCTCTCCACGGACCTGGCTGCCAGCCTGGCCTTCTACCACGACACCCTCGGGCTCGAGGTAATCGCCCAGGACGAGGAGCGCCTCGTGCTGCGGTGCGGTGAGGGAACGCGGTTGATCATCTCCCGCAGCTCCGTGGGCACGGCCGATACCCAGACGCAGGTCGCCTGGCGGGTGCCGGACCTGCCTGCAGCGATCGACGACCTGCGCGCCCGCGGCGTGCGCGTCGAGGAGTACGAGGCGCCCGATCCGGTGACGACCGACGGCATCGCCGACGTGGGCCACTCGTGGGCGGCATGGTTCGTCGATCCGAGCGGCAACGTGCTGTCGGTCATCCAGCCGAAGGACTAGGCTCCGGAGCGAAGGCGATCGAGGGTGCGGCGCGCCTGGCCGACGTGGAACCGATCGTGGCCGGCGATCAGCTGGAAGGTGAGCGCGAAGCTCTCCGGGCCGCGCTCGCGGTGGATGCCGAACCGGTCCCGATCCTCGACCGGCGTGCGGCGCCACAGCGCCAGGTTCGCCCGCCGCAGGGCGTCGAACAGGGCGAGCAGCTCGTCGGGGCCTTCGCTGGGCTGATGCAGGCGGTCGACCCACAGGTCCTGGTCGTAGCCGGGCAGGTCGGGCTCGTCGTGCGAGAGGATCCAGCGGTAGCGGCCGGATGCCACGAGCTCGGCATCCACGATGTGCGCGACGCATTCCAGCACGGACCACTCCGACGCCTCGGGCCTGGTGCGGAGGTCGCTACCCGCCTCTGCGATCAGCTCGCGCAGCGCCGCCGGCGTGGTCTCCTGGGCAACCGCCGGGTCGTCGGAGCCGAGCAGCGAGAGGAGGTGCTCCTGGTAGCCGCGCGGGTCGGCGACGGGGTCGGGCGAGGGTGACGGCGTCATGCGGCGCTGAGTATGCGTCGAGCGAGCGGGACGATGCGGTGCCCGCGCGTCACGCCTCAGGAGCGGTCGAAGTTCGGCGCGAGACGAGGCGAACGGCGGGGAAGGCCACCGGGAAGATCGCCAGGTTCCAGCCGCCCTCGCGCGCCGCGCTGGGCACGATGATCGCGTCGACGCCGAGCGATCCGGCCGCTCGGGCGACGCGCAGGGTCGCCCGGTTGGGGCGCTCCGGCGTCCAGGCGCCGGTGAGCTGGCGCAGCGTGACGCCAAGTGCCCGCCGGGTGGCGGCGTCGCGCAGGTCGAGGACGGCGAGGTCCACGTCGAGGGCGCAGACCCAGCGTGGGTCGTCTTCGGGACGGATTGCGGCGTCGGTGGCATGGCGCCACTCGGCCCACATCGTGTCGCGGTCCAGCGAGGCATACAGCGGCCACGGATCGCCGGGCTGGTGGTAGCGGCCGGCGTGCGGGGCGGGCTGCTGCGGTGGCAGGCAGGCAGGCACGTGCAAGGCGGTCTGCCGCCAGGCGCGCCCCCGGAGCCGGCCGACGGGCGCGATGGGCGCGCGCTGGCTCAGGTGAGGTCCCCGGCGGCGTAGGCCAGGGCGGCGCCGCGCACCCGCTCGAACTCGCCGGCCGCCAGCAGGTCGATCGGCCGCTGCCAGCCGAGGTGGGCGCTGCGCCCGGTGAGCCACGCCTGCTGCGCGCGTGGCGCGATCCGGCTGCCGAGGAGCTCCAGCACGGCGGCGAGGTCGTCCAGGCGGACGCGGAACTCGTGGCGTCGCGGGCCGCTGCCGCTGCGCCAGCGCTCGACGGTGCGAATGTTGGCGCCCGTCGCCTCCGAGACGACGCGCGCCGGAAGCCGTCGCAGGGCCTGTGCGGTCATCGCCATGACCGCACCTTAGCGCCGGTCGAATCGCCGGTCAAATCGCCGGTCTGCGGACCTGCCGAGGGTGGCCTGACGGGACGTGACCCGGCCTGGCGGCTAGTCCCGGCGCTCGACCACGATCACGCAGTCGGTGGCCAGCGCCGCGATCGCGCCGATCGCCGCGAAGACCGGCAGCAGCGCCGCGCCGATCACGCCGACCGTCAGCGGGATCTCGACCAGGGTGGTGCCCTCGCTGTTCTTGATGATCAGTCGTCGCACGTTGCCCTCGTGGACGATCTCCTTCACCTTGGCCAGCAGCTGGTCGCCGCTGATCCGGATCTCCTCGGTCCGGCCGGGAGCATCGGTCTGCATCGGTTCTGTCTCCTGTGTGTGATGACCGAGGCTCAGGCTGGCACATCGGTTCAGGCCTGTCACCTGCCACCTGGACTGCTACCCTCGCCGCGCCATGCGGCGGCTGCTGGCCTTCGTCCGCGGATCCACCGAGGCGCTCGCCGAGCGTGACTTCCGGCTGCTCTGGATCGGGCAGTCAGGGTCGGCCGTGGGCGACGCGCTGGTGGGCGTGGCGTTGGCGTTCGCCGTCCTGCAGCTCACCGGGTCCGCCGCCGACCTGGGCCTCGTCTTCGCCGCCTACGCGGTCCCGCGCGTGGTGCTGACCCTGGCGGGCGGCGTCTGGTCAGACCGGCTCCCCCGCCAGCGCGTGATGGTCGCCTGCGACCTGCTGCGGGCGGCCGCGCAGGCCGTGGTCTCGACGCTGCTGATCACCGGCAACGCGGGCGTGGGCCACCTCATCGGGCTCGCGCTGGTGATGGGCTCGGCATCGGCCTTCTTCCAGCCGGCCTCGGTGGGCCTCATGCCGCAGCTGGTGAGCGCCGGCCGGCTGCAGCAGGCGAATGCGCTGGTCAGCATCTCGCAGAGCGCCGCCCACATCTTCGGGCCGCTCCTCGCCGGGCTGATCGTGGCGACCATCGGTCCGGGCTGGGCGTTCGCCATCGACGGAGCCAGCTTCCTGGTCAGTGCCGGCTTCCTGCTCGCCATGCGCGTCCCCCCGCAACCCGCCTCCGAGCGGCGGCCGTTCGTCACCGAGCTGGCGGAGGGCTGGCGCGAGGTATCGTCGCGCCGCTGGGTGATGGCGGCGATCGTCGCCTTCTCGCTTTCGAACGCGTCACTCGGCGCGTTCCAGGTGCTCGGCCCGGTCGTCGCCGACCGCGAGCTCGGGGGCGCGGCGGCGTGGGGGGTGATCGTCACCGGCGGTGCGATCGGCGGGCTGCTCGGCGGCGCGGTGTCGCTGCGCTGGCGCCCACGGCGGCCGCTGGTCCCCGGCTTCCTGCTGATGGCCGTGGCAACGGTCCAGCTGCTGCTGCTGATCCCTCCACTGCCGGCGCCCGTCGTGGCCGCGGGCTCGCTCGTCACCTACAGCGCCATCGTCCTGAGCAACACGTTCTGGGACACCATGCTCCAGCAGCACATCCCACGCGAGGCGCTGAGCCGGGTCAGCTCCTACGACTGGATGGTTTCCCTCGTCTTCCAGCCGCTCTCCTTCGCGGCCGTCGGGCCGCTGTCGGAGGCGATCGGCGTCGAGACGACCCTGCTGCTGGCGGCCGGGCTGGGCATCGCCGCCAACGCGCTGGTGCTGCTGGTGCCGGGCGTCCGGCGGCTGGAGCGCGTGGACGCGGCCAACGCCGCACCCGAGCCGAATCAGGAATCGCCGGCGCTCAGCGCAGCATCCAGCGCCGGGTCGCGGCCGGCGAAGTAATCCGCGGCACGGGCCTCCACGGCGATCTCCGGTTCGATCGTCAGCCGCGGGTCGTCCGGCTCCGCCATCTGCCAGTAGCGCGTGCTGACACCGACCTGCATGGGCACCGGATAGTCGGGAAGCTCGACCCAGTCCACGTCGTCCCAGAAGTTCAGGCCACCGCCCATCGGCTCGCCGACGAATCGTGCCCGGAGGTCGCCCTCCAGCTCGGTGGCGAAGTTCGCCGCCGCCGAGAAGGTCACTCGGTCGGTCAGGACGAAGAGCCGCCCGTTGGCGGCTGCCGGGCTCGCGGCCAGCGCGTCCAGCAGGGGCGGGTAGTTGTGGTTGTCGCCACCCGGGTTCTGGCGCAGGTCGACCACCACCCGCTCGACGTCGTCCGCCGCGGCCCGTTCGGCCATGGCCGCCACGGCTCCCGGATCGACGCGCTGGACGGCGCTGTAGCGGACGTACAGCGCCCGCGCCGCGGGGAGGTAGGCGAACGCGAACGGCTCGTCGACGTCCAAATAGTCCAGTCCCTCGCGCCACGGAAGGCGCAGCATGCCGAAGTCGCCGCCCCACGCCAGCCACTGCTCCCACGCGACCGGCTCAACGCTGGGGCTCGCCTCGGACCCATCCGGCATCCGGACCGTGAGCGAGGCCGCTCCCTCGCCGATCAGGTCCAGGCCGCGGAGAACGTCGGTCCGCAGCAGGAAGGCCGGGCGGAAGCCTGGCACCGTCGCCGGCCCGTCGCGCGGGACGAGCGGCTCAAGCGCCGCCAGCACCTCCGCCATCGGGTGATCGCCGATCGCGAGGACCTGCGCCCCGACCAGGTCACGGTAGGGCGCCAGGGCATCGGTCACGAAGACACCCTCGGCGAACTCGTAAATGCGCAACAGCAGGACGGGACCCTGGGCACCGTCAACGGGCAGCGCGAACTGGTGCCCGTCGCGGCCTTCGCGGCTCAGGAGGGCCACCAGGCGCATCAGCGCCACCTCGGCCTGCTCGGGGCTCAGCTGGTCCAGCCGGTCCGACAGGGCCTCCAGCTCCGACACCCACTGGCCGCGCGGGATGCCATGGAACGGCTCGGGGTGGATTGCCTCGAGCTCGCGGAGCAGCCTGCCCAGGTCACTACGCGCAGCCTCCACGGCCGCGCTCGACCCGGAGGCCGATGCCGTGGCCGCCTGCGACGGAACGCTGCGCGCCGGAGCTCCGCATCCGGCGACCAGGAGCAGGGCAACGACGACGATGACCGCGTGGCGCATTGCGCGAGTCTCACCTGGCGGATGGTGACAAGTAGTAGCCGGAGGACGCTGCGAAGGTTCGGTCTGCGGCTCAGCCCGCCGTCGTTGCCAGGCGCGCCTTGAACTCGCGGATCCGCTCCCACGACCGGTCGATGCGCTCCTCGCTGAGCCGGCCGTCGGCCACCATGGCCTCGATGAGGTCGATGGTGCGTCCCACGATCCCGTCCTCGAAGACCTGCTGCTGGGCGATGGTCAGCACGTCGACCCCCGCCGTGATCGCCAGCTGGATCGCCTCCTCGTAGCCGTACGCCTCGCGGATAGCACCCATCTGCATGTCGTCGCTGATCACCACCCCGTCCCAGCCCAGCGTCCCCCGCAGCAGGCCGTCGATGGTCGCCTCGGACAGCGTCGCGGGATGATCCGGATCCAGCGTGCGGTTGAAGACGTGGGCGGTGAGGATCGCGTCCGCGGAGCCATCGGCGATGAGCCGCGCGAACGGCGCGAGCTCCACCTCGCGCTGCCAGGTATCGGTCACGTCGACCACGCCGAGATGCGTGTCGCCGGTGGAGCTGCCGTGCCCCGGGAAGTGCTTGAGCGTGGTCAGCACGCCGGCCTCGTGGCAGCCGGCCACGAACGCCTCGGCCTGGGCCGCCACGACGTCCGGATCGCCAGAGAAGGATCGGTCCAGGGCGCCGATGATCGGGTTGTCCAGGTTGACGTTGACGTCCACGACCGGCGCCAGGTCCAGGTTGATGCCGACCGAGCGCAGGGTCTGGCCGATGGCTGCACCCGCTCGCCGGGTGTAGGCGGGGTCACCGCGCGCGCCGAGGTCGGCGGCCGATTCGGTGGCCGGAAAGCCGTGGTCGGGACCCAGCCGCGCCACCCGACCGCCCTCCTCGTCGACGGAGACCATCAACGGAAGCCGTGCCTCGGCATCGGCGGCTGCGGCCTGCAGCGCCGCGGTCAGCGCCGTCAGCTGCGCGGCCGAGACGATGTTGCGCACCGCCGATCCGGTGGGCTGGTCGGTACTGAACAGCACCACCCCGCCCAGCGATCGCTCGCGGATATCGGCCAGGACGGCGGCCGCCTCCGCAGGGGTCGTGCCGCGGAAGCCGACCAGCAGCATCTGCGCGATGCGCGCGCGGAGGCTCGGCCGAGGCGTTGGTTGCATGGTTGGCTCCGGCGAGGGAGACGGAGCGCGGCTGGGGGTGGGCACGGCAGAGGCGCTGCCACCGGGGCTCGGGCTCAGGACGCCCGCGCACGCAGCGAGCGCCACCGCCGCACCGCTGCCGAGCAGCGCCAGGAAGCCGCGCCGGGTCAGGCGCGATGAAAGGGGCATGCCCTCAGCATGCCACGACCTGCCGCATGGCCACCTGGGCCGGTGCACCACGGCCCACTCGGCCGGGACGTTTGGCCCTGCGCGGCCCCGACCCCGGCCCCCGAAACTCTGAGCGATGGACACGACATTTCTCGATCCCGCGTCGGCCGCCACGGCCGAGCGCCAGCATGGGCGCCGCGCGCTGCTTGAGCGCGCCACCGTGCGCGAGGTGCTGATGGGCGCGCAGGACAACCTCACCAACGTGCTGGCCGTGGTCCTCGGCGTCACCATCGGCGCGGGACGCGCCGAGCTGGTCGCCCTGGCCGGCCTGGCCGCTGCCGTCGCGGAGTCGATCTCGATGGCGGGCGTCCTCTACACCTCGACCCGCGCGGAGCAGCAGCTGGACGCGCTGCAGGGCGAGGTATCGACGCGCCAGCGCCTGCATCCCTGGCTGGCGGGCGTCATCACCGGGCTTGCCGCGCTGGCCGGTGGCCTTCTGCCACTGGTGCCCTTCGCCTTTCTGTCGCTCAACGCCGCAGTCGTCTGCTCGCTGGCCTTCTCTTTGGTGGCCCTGTTCACGCTGGGCCTCACGACCGCGGCCATCACCCAGCGCTCGCCATGGCGTGACGGGGTCAGGATGGTGCTCATCGCCGGGACGGCAGCGCTGTCAGCGGCTCTGATCGGCGCCCTGCTGCGCGTCGACTGACCCTTCAGCCGACCTCCTCGCGAACCAGGCGCGCGCCCTCGGCTCCGCCGCTCCGTCGCCAGCCGGCGATGAGCAGCGTCGCTCCGAGGTAGGTGACCACGACCAGGAGCCAGGCTGGCGCATAACCACCGGATCGGTCCACCAGCCAGCCGAAGACGACCGGACTGAGAACGAAGCCGATATAGAAGGCCGAGGTCACCACGCCGGTGGCACGCCCGGCCTGCTCGCGACCCGAGGCCGTGATGACCGCCAGCATGCCGACGGCGTTCCACGTCACAGCGGACGCGCCGAATACGGCGGCAGCCGGCCAGGCGATCCACAGCCCGACGCGCTCCACCGCCAGGAACATCGCCACCGCGACCGCGGCAAGGCCGCCGAGCACGAGCAGCGGCCCCGCGAAGGAGGCCATCCGCTCGCTGGCCCAGCCCCAGATCATGCGCGAGCCGATGCCGACCAGGCCGATGGTCGCCACCACCGTCCCTGCCAGCTCCTGCGACGCGGCGCCCCGTTCGACAAGGTACAGCGGCGCATAGGCGTTCACCGCCGCCACCCCGCTTCCCATCAGGAAGGCGTAGGCCGCCAGCCAGCGCACGCCGGATGGCAGGACCGATGGCGAGGCTCCATCCGGGTGCCTGCCGCGAACCGGGTCGCTCGGGATGACGAGCCAGGTCGCGACGATGCAGCCGAGGGGGATTGCGACGCTCCAGCCCAGCGCCGCGCGCCAGCCGATCGCAGCCGCGAGCGGCGCCAGCGCCGCACCGGCCAGGAACGCGCCGACCTGCACGCCGGCCTGCTTGCCGCCCATGACCAGGCCGCGCCGGCCGGGTGGCAGGTGCTCCGCGACCAGCTTGTTGGTGACCGGGTTGCCGGTGGACAGCGCGATGCCTGCCAGCCCCGCGGCCGCGAGCATGGCCGGATAGGCTGGCGCCAGCGCCATGCCGAGGGTGGCCGCCGCCGCCACTCCGAACGCGACGAGCATCACGCGCCGCGCGCCGAAGCGGTCCGTCGCCCGACCCGCCGCGCGGGACAGGCCGCCGCCCACCAGGAAGAAGGCGGCGGTCAGCAGGCCCAGCTCCGTGCGGCTGACGTCAAACTCGCGGACGAGGTCCGGCGCCAGCACCCCGAAGGCGTAGCCCGCGAAGGTGCCGCTGCCCATCGCCAGCGCCAGCATGGTGGCGAAGGTGAGCCGCCACGCCGCCGAACGGGCCGGCCGCGGAGCCGGGTGCGGGGCGGGCGTGGCGAGCATGAGCACATGGTGCACGTATCGCCAGCTGGCTCGCGCGCTGCTACGCTCGCTCGCATGAAGGGCGATCGGGTCGAGGCGGTGGTCGACACCGGCCAGGGAACGCAGACGTTCGTGATCGAGGCGACGCGCGCAGGGCGGCGGCTGGAGGTGACCACCAGTCGCGGCGTGGTCGAGGTCTCGGAGGTGACCCGCGGCGGAACGCCGGTGCGCACCGGGCGCTTCATGGCCAGCCGCCTCATCGCGCTCGTCGAGCATCCCGCCCACGAGGGCCGTGAAGCGAAGGTGGACGTCTCGACCCGGCGCCGGATCACGACGGCCGGCGAAGGCTGACCTGCCGGGCGTGGAGCGCCTCGATCGCGGCGGTGCCGCGGCCGCCGGCGGCGCGGCCATGCTGTACGGGACCTCCTACGTCGCGACCGGCATCGCGCTGCGGTCTCTCACGCCACTCGGCGTCGCGGCCACCCGGGGGGCGCTCGGCGCCCTGCTCCTGGCGGTCGTCATCCTCTTCCCGGTGGCCGGCGGCCTGCGCCTGCAGCGGCTGACGTCGGGGGCGCTCGGCCGCCTGGCCGTGCTCGCCGTCCTGGGCGGGCCGGCCTTCATCATCGCCATGAACCTGGCAGTGGCGGCCTCGGGCGCGACGATCACCGCCTTCGTGGCCGGCCTGTACGCCGTCCTGGCCGCGCTCTTCGGCGTGCCTCTGCTGCGCGAGCGGCTGAATGCGGTGACGATCGTCTCGCTTGGCGTGGCCCTGCTCGGCACGGCCTTGCTCGGTGAGCTGGACCTGGAGGGCCGGGCGATGGGCGGCATCGGCATCGGCCTGGTGGCTGCCGTGCTGTTCGGGCTGTTCCTGGTGCTGTCGCGACGCTGGTCGAGCGCCTACAGCCTGCCGGGACAGCTCGTGGGAGTCGGCACGCTGGGCCTGACCGCGGTGACGGGCGCCATCCTCATTCCGCTGCTGGGCGACGCCGGGATTGCGCATCCGCTTTCCGGTGAGGCCGCGCTGGCGATCGCGTGGCTGGCGCTGGCACCCGGCGCCCTGGCGGCGGTGCTGGTGGTGATCGGCATGCGACGCCTGCCGGCGGGCCGCGCCGCCGCGTTCCTGCTGCTCAACCCACCGACCGCGGCGGTCGGCGGATGGCTGCTGCTCGGCGAGCGGCTGTCCGCGCTCCAGCTGCTGGGAGCGGCGCTGGTGCTGGGAGCCATTGCGGCCGGCAGCGGGGCGCTTCGCCGCGGCTGACCGCGGCTCCCCTGGCGGCGGGCCGGAGAAGCCTCAGCCGATGAGGGGGACCAGGATGGTGGCCAGCAGGACGACCACGCCCACCAGCACCGCGGCGATGCCCAGCTCCAGGTCGGACACTCGATCGGTCGACCCGGACCGTGGCAGTCGCTCGTTCCTCAGCATCGTCTCTCCTCCGGGACCGGCAATCGTGCCGGCATCGCTCACTGCCCGAACCTAATGCAGGTTCTGGACCATCTCATCGGATGGGCGACGCGGCCCGCCTACGTCGATTGACGGATCGGGGCCGCGGCGGGTGGCAGGTAGGGCGATAGACGCTCAGGCCACGGTGCGGCGAAGCGTGGTGGAGGCGGCCAGCAGGACGAGGACGGCAAAGCCGGCCAGCACGCCGAGGTCGATCAGCAGGCGCGCATGCTCCAGGCCCCGGCCCTCCAGCATCACGGCGCGCAGTCCCTCCACGGCGTACGTCAGCGGCATCAGGTTGGAGATTACCTGCAACCAGTCCGGCTCGTTGGCCACTGGAACCAACACGCCGGAGAGCAGGATCTGCGGGACGATCACCAGCGGGATGAACTGAACGGCCTGGAACTCTGAGCGGGCGAAGGTCGACAGGAAGATGCCCAGGTTGATCGCACCCAGCCCCAGCAGCACCTCGATCAGGAAGATGAGCGACAGGTTCCCGGCGTTGTACAGGCCGAGCAGCCAGATGCTGAAGACGAGCACCTCCACCGCCTGGACCAGCGCGATCAGCGTGAACCCGGCCATGTACCCGACCACGATCTCCGAGCGGCGCAGCGGGCTGGCCATCAGGCGCTCCAGCGTGCCCAGCGTTCGCTCGCGCAGGAAGGAGACCGATGTCACCACGTAGACCAGGAAGAAGACGACCAGGCCGATGAAGGGGCCGCCCAGCAGGTCCAGCGTGTCCAGCTCCGGCCCCCCGAAGAGGTAGCTCGTCTCGAGCCGGAGCATTGGCCGCGCCGGCGCACCGGGAGGAGTCTTGCTGACCAGCGCCGCCGTGGCGGCCTCGCCGATCGCGCGCTGGACGACGGCGGAGGCCCCGGGATCGGTCCCGCGAAGGTGCAGTTCGAGCGTGCCGTCGCCCGTGGCCAGCGACTCCGTCAGGCGCTCGGGGAGGACCAGGTACGCGTCGATCTCCCCGGAATCCAGGGACTCGGCGAGCCGCGAGGGGCTTGCCTCGATGACCGTCACGCGATCGGACTCCTCGAGCGACGACACGAGGGCGGGGCCGATCGGGCCAGTGTCGAGGTTCGCGACGCCCAGGCGGGCAGCCTGGGCGCCGTTCTCGAAGAGGAGTGCAAAGATCCCGAGCACCACCAGGGGCGTCACGAACAGCAGGCCCAGCGTGCGGTGGTCGTGGCGGAACTGCGCCAGCAGCCGTCGCGTGATGGCCAGCGTGCGGCGCAGGCTCATGCTGGGCTCCGGACGCTTCCGCGCGCCAGCGCCAGGAAGGCGTCCTCGAGGCGTTCCGCGTCGGCCTGGGCGCGCAGCTCGTCGGCCGTGCCCTCCGCCAGCAACCGCCCGTCGAGGATCAGTCCCAGGCGGTCGCATCGCTCCGCCTCGTCCATGACGTGGCTCGAGACGATGATGGTGGCCCCGTCGGCGGCCATCGCCCGCAGGCCGTCCCACAGCTCGGCGCGCAGCTGCGGGTCCACGCCCACCGTGGGCTCGTCCAGGAGCAGGAGGCTGGGCCGATGGACGATGGTGCACGCCAACGACAGGCGCGTGCGCATGCCGCCCGACAGGGTGGCGACCACCGACCG
>DASURX010000160.1:0-2405 GCA_036375355.1 Candidatus Limnocylindria bacterium | reverse complement strand
GAGACACGGATGTCCATCAGCTCGACGAGCGGCACCCCGCCGTTCGTGGTGGGAGCGGTCATCATCGGCCTCCTTCGATCAGCGGCCGCTGCGGCGCGCGTGTAGGTGTCGAACGTCACGGCCAGGATGAGGACGATACCGGCGACGACGTTCTGGCCCGGCGAGTTCACGCCGATGTAGCTGAGGCCGTATGACAGGGAGGCCATCACGAAGGCTCCCAGCACGGCGCCGGGGATGGTGCCGATGCCACCCGCGAACGACGTCCCGCCTACCACCGCCGCTGCGATGACGAACAGCTCGTAACTCACGCCCAGGTCGAGGGTTGCGCCATTCAACCGCGCCGCGACAACTGCCGCTGACAGGGCGGAGAGGGTGCCGATCAGGATGAACGTCTTCATGATCGTCCATCGCGTGTTGATGCCGGCGAGCTCGGCCGCCTCGGGGTTTCCGCCGTACGCGTAGACGTATCGGCCGAACTGCCGGCGGGTCGCCAGCCAGGTCATCACCAGTGCGACCGCCACCAGCAGCATCAGCGGGAAGGGGAAGCCGGATGAGATCAGCAGCCCACCGGGCGGTGGAGTGATTCCGTGCTCCTGCGCGTACTGCGCCGCAAGGTTCTTCGGCCAGTAGCTGGCGTTGGCAAACCACGCCAGCCACACGATCGCGGCAGAGGCGATCACGCCCAACATGATCTCGGCCCACATCGGGCGCACCGGGAACCCGTACCTGAGGCGCTGCCGTCGGCCGCTCGCGAACAACCAGGCGACCGCGATGCAGCCGACCGCGGCGACGACCCAGGTCAGCGTGCCGCCGATGGAACCCTGTGCTGAGCCGTTGAGCCGTTGGAAGGTGGGATCCAGGCCCGATACTGCTGCGCCCCGGCTGAGATACCAGGTGGCGCCGCGGATCGAGAGCAGGCCGCCCAGCGTCACGACGAATGACGGAACCCCGATGTAGGCGACCAGGAAGCCCTGCACCGCGCCGAATGCGGCACCGATGCCGAGGCCGATGGCCAGCGCCACGGCCCAGCGGAATGGGAAATCGCTGCCGAGGCCGATCGCGGGCAGCCAATCGGTCATCAGCAGGGCATAGCTCATCGCCACGAAGCCGACGATGGACCCGACCGAAAGGTCGATGTTGCGCGAGACGATGATCAGCACCATGCCGGTCGCGATGATCGCCACGCTGGTGCCCTGGATCGCCAGGGTGACCATGTTGACGGGCCTGAAGAAGGTGCCGCCGCTGTAGATGTTGAAGCCGAGGAGGATGGCGATCAGCGCCACCAGCATGCCGAAGAGCCGGAGATCGATCTCCGTCTGGGCAAAGAACGCCCGCAGTCGGGCCAGCGCCGCACGGAGCTGGGCGAGCATCGATGGCGTGACCTGCTGCTGTTCCGCAGCGTCGACGACGTCCGTCACGGTCGTTCTCCCGAGGCTCACCGGGGGTGGGGCCTGCGCCCCCGGATCGGATCCGGGGGCGCAGGATGGCTTACGTGGTGCCTACGCTGCGGGCTACACGCCGCAGGCGTCCGCGCCAGGATCGCCGGACTTGACGTTCTTGCAGATGTCCTCCTTGGTTGCCCACCAGCCGGCGTTGATCACGTCGCCGAGGTTGTCGGCGGTGATGGGGGTCGGCTGAAGGATCAGGGACTTGACGGTGTTGTTGCCAGGCGTGTCGAAGTCGACCGGGCTGTTGCCGTCGGTCGGTGCCACGGACGCGTCCACGTTGATGGTCAGACTGGCCATCTCGGTGCCCTGGCAGAGGGCGAGCGCAGCCTGGCCGGCGGCCTTGCCGAGCTCGTTGGCGTTCTTCCAGACGTCGACGAACTGCTTCCCGAGCGCCACGTTGTTCAGGTTGGCGGGGTCGCCGTCCTGGCCGCTCAGCGGCGGGTAGCCGTAGTTCTTGCCCTCGAGGGCCGCGACGACGCCAAGGGCCGTGCTGTCGTTCTCGGCGAGGATCGCGTCAATCGTGTCGCCGTCCGCGTTCGCCTTGTCGATGATGGCCTCCATGTTCGCCTGCGCGGTCTCGGTCGCCCACGCATCCGTGTAGGTCCCGTAGTCGGCCGGCCAGTCGCCGCTGCCGCCCTCCGGGCCGTTGAGGATGGTGATGTCGCCCGAGTCGACCTTGTCCTTGAGGCCGGCGTTGTCCCAGCCCTGCGGCAGGAAGGTCGACGCGTTCGGGTCGCCGGGATCGCCCTTGATCAGGACGTAGTTGCCGCTCGGCACCTCGTCCAGGACCGCCTTGGCCTCGGCCTCGCCGACGCCGACGTTGTTGAACGTGATGTAGAGGATGTCCGGATCCTCGATCAGGCGGTCATAGGCGATGACCGGGATGTTGTTGTCCTTGGCCTTCTGCACGGCCGGCAGGACGGCGTTCTGGTCCTGGGCGAGCAGGATGAGGACGTC
>DASURX010000159.1:0-2251 GCA_036375355.1 Candidatus Limnocylindria bacterium | reverse complement strand
GCCGGCACCAGCGTCCAGGCCAGGACCAGCACCGTCGGCGCCGTCGCACCGGGCAGATGCAGCGTACGGGCTGCGACCGCGGTCAGCACGCCCAGGAAGGCGGCCAGGAGCAGCACCAGGATGAGGGCCGGCTGATCCCTGGCGCCGGAGGCCTCGACCAGCCTGACCAGTCCCTGCTCGGCGATGGCCACCCCGAGCGCCAGCAGCAGGCCGAGCAGCGCCGCCCGTGCGCCGCTCACCGCAGGGACCGCCGATGCAGCACCCCGCCCGCCAGCGCCGCCGCCAGCTGCGACGCGATGCGGTACGACTTGCCGGCTCCCATCACCAGCACTGCATCGCCCGCGCGCAGGTGCTCGGCGACGTAGCTCGCGGTCGCGTCCACGTCGCCACCGGCCATCGCCGGGATTCCGGAGGAGCGCTCGATGGCATCGGCCAGGCCTTCGGCCGAGGCGACCGAGAGGTCGGTGTCGCGTGAGGCGAAGATGTCAGCGATCACGACCTCGTCGGCATCGGCGAAGGCTTCGGCGAACTCATCGAGGAAGAGCGCCGTGCGCGAGTACATGTGTGGCTCGAAGACGGCCCACAGCCGCCGCGTTCCGACCTTCTGACGCGCGGCCGCCAGCGCCGCCCGGACCTCGGTGGGATGGTGGCCGTAGTCGTCGAAGACGATCACCCCGGCAGTATCGGCGATCAGCTCCATCCGCCGTCCGGCTCCGACGAACGTCGCCAGTCCGGCAGCCAGGGCGTCAGGGTCGGCCCCCAGCTCACTGGCGAGCAGCAACGCCGCCGTCGCGTTCAGCACGTTATGGGCGCCGGCCAGCGTCATCTCGAACGATCGACCGAGGAGCTCGAAGGCGGTGCGCTCCGGCCCCGGAACGACGCCCGCCGCGGCGTGCTCGCCGGCGCCGTAGCGGATCACCCGCCCGTCCCAGTCGGTGAGCCGGGAGAGCAGATCGTCAACGCCGGGGTCGCCGGCCGCGGCGAACAGCAGCGGTCCATCGAGGCCCGAGCTGGGCCGCATGCCACGCACGAAGCGCTCGAAGCTGTCGAGCACGGCGTCCCGATCGGCGAAGTAGTCGGGATGGTCCATCTCGATATTGGTCACGATCGCGGCCGCGGGATGGTAATGGGCGAAGTTGTCGGCGAACTCGTCCGCCTCGACCAGGAACGGAGCGCCGCCTCCCGGTCGCACGGTGGCTCCCCATTCGGCGACGAAGGCGCCGACCTCGACCGTCGGGTCCATCCCGGCGGCAATCAGCAGGTGTCCGAGCAGCGCGGTGGTCGTCGACTTCCCATGCGTGCCGGCCACCGCCAGACCGATATGACCGGGCGACGCCATCAGCTCGCCGAGCAGCGCCTGCCAGGGCAGTACCGCGAGTCCGGCATCCTGCGCAGCGCGCAGCTCGGGCAGGTCCGGGTGCGCGCGCAGTGCCGGGGTGATCGCGACCCTGTCGACCCCGACCAGGTGCGCGGGGTCGTGGCCCGATGCCCACCGGATGCCGGCCGCGTCCAGCGGCGCCGTATAGGGCGATGGCGCATCCGCATCGCAGCCGTCGACGATGGCGCCCGCCCGTGCCGCGAGCAGCGCCGCGCCAGCGGCGCCAGAGCCGGCGATGCCGATGATGTGGATCCGTTCGCCCGGCCGGACCACTCCCCTACTCCGCGGCGGCCAGGCGCAGCGCGAGCAATGCGGCGACGCGGGGGCTCATTCCGTGTCACCGACGACGCTGATCGCCAGCTCGAGGGCGCGGAACGCTGAGGCCCGCTTGTTGCCGTCGCGATCGAAGGGCCAGACCTCGCCGATGACGACCGGCGGGTGGCCAACCCGGGCGACCGCGATGTAGGTCAGGCCGAGGGGCTTGTCGGGCGTGTCGCCCCACGGCCCGGCGATGCCGGTGACGGCCACCCCCAGCTCCACGCCGAAGCGCTGCCGCACGCCGATCGCCATGGCCGCCGCAACCTCCCGCGAGACGGCCCCATGTGCCTGTAGCAGCTCGCGTGGGACGGCCAGCTCCACCTCCTTGGCCAGGTCGGAATAGGTGATGACCCCGCCCGGGTAGTAATCGCTGGCGCCGGGGATGGCGGTGATCTCGTGCCCAATCAGGCCGCCGGTGCACGACTCGGCGGTGGCCAGCCGCCAGCCGCGCGCGCGCAGCGCCGCGCCCAGCCGGGCGCTCGCCTGCAGCAGCTGCTCGTCGTCGGGTGGGATGCTCGAGCTGCTGGCGGCCATCTGGCTCAGCGATAGTTCTCG
>DASURX010000158.1:0-6284 GCA_036375355.1 Candidatus Limnocylindria bacterium | reverse complement strand
CGACGGGGCGATCCGCTACGTGCGGGGCGGGGATCGCGTCGCACTGGCGGATGCCATCCGCGAGCTGGCAGCAGACCCGGCCGCCGCCGAGCGCCTGGGAGCGGAGGCGCACCGCCAGGCGTCCGGCTACGGCTGGGACGTGCAGGCCCGGCGTTACCTCGAGATCGTGGAGCGCCTCATGGCGGCTCCGGCATGAGGCGCGTGCTGCCCCTGGCGCTCGGCCTGCTGGTGGCAGGCTGCAGCCTCCTGGGCGGCAGCGGGAACGGCTTCGACGTCAGCCTGGAGCGATCGGACGCCACCATAACCGTGCGGGTGGTCGACGAGGTCGGGCTCGTGCGGGAGGCAACCGGCGGTGCGCCCGAGCCACCGGCCGGGGTCGCCGGATCCGAGCCGATGGCGTACAGCCCCAATGGTGACCTGACCCGCCTCAGCGTGCGCTGGATCAGCAACCCGTGCAGCCAGCACCCGACGCTCACCATCTCCGGCAATGCGCTCAGCGTGGTCATCGACCTGGGACCGATGCCCGGAGCCTGCGACGACGTCGGGATCGTGAATGCGGTGACGCTGTCGCTGAACCGCGTCATCGATGCCAGCGACGTGGACGTCTCCGTTCGTCCGTAGCCGCGCCGGCACCTCCGCCTACTGCTCCCCGGGGAGTCGCTCCAGGCAATGGGTGCCCTTGCCCCAGCTCACGCAGAACAGCTCCTGGCGCCCATCCCAGACGTCCGGATGGATATCGGCCCAGGGTGGCCTGTAGGCGCCGGTCGCGACCACCCAGCGCACGCCGGCATCGGCGTACAGGTCGCCGGTGTTGAGGTCGGTCGTCGACCAGCGGACGTAGATCGGCGCAGGCACCCGCATCGCCAGGAAGCCGGCCAGGCCGCCCTCGATCGGCTCGGCGGGCTGGACGGCTGCGGCAAAGCGCTCCTGCAGGCGCGGGCCGTCGAAGGTTGCGGCGGAGGCCCAGCCCCAGGCCATGACGGCGCCGGGCAGGACCACGCCGGCCAGGGCAGCAGCCAGCAGAACGGCGCTGGCCGCGCGCGGCAGTACTGGCGCCAGCCTGCGCGCGGCCGGGACCAGGTACCCGGTCAGGATGGCCAGCGCCGGCAGGATCGGCAGTGCGTAGCGGCCGGGCCGGTAGGAGGCGACCATGAGCAGCGCGACGCCCACCACCAGCCAGCCGATAGCTGCGCCCGCGAGCACGCGCTGCGCTGTGTCGAGCCTGCGCCAGCCGGTGACGACCGCCACGAGGCCAAGCAGGCCGCCAATGGCCAGCGGCAGCGACATGAACAGCATCGAATCGGTCTGGGGGAAGGTCGTCACGCGGTAGATGAGCGTCTCCAGGTCGGGTGGCAGCTGCTGTGGCGTCCAGATTTGCATCGCCGCCTGGACCGCATCCCGATTCGGCAGGGCGACGAGCAGGAGCCAGCCGAGCCCCGCCGCCCCGATCACGCCCCCGGCCACCAGGCTGCGACGAAGCACGCCCGAGCGACGTCCAGCGACGGCCGCGCCGGCCAGAATGCCAACTGCCGGGAATAGGGCCAGCGGCTTGGTTCCGATCGCGAGTGCGAGCAGGACGCCGACGGCCACCGCCTCCAGCGTCGGGTGGCGGGGTTCGCGCCGGCACAGCAAGGCGGCGCCAGCTACGAGCGCGAGCATGACCAGGTCCTCGAGGAAGGCCAGCCGCCCGTAGTAGAGCACCAGGCTGGTCGATCCGAGCGCGGCAGCGGCAAGCACGCCGGCCGGCCAGCCGAACCGCCGTTGGACGAGGACGCCGGCCAGGCCCACCGATGCGACCGAGCAGGCGATGGGGAGCAGCCGAGCCTGCACGATTCCCACCCCGAAGATGCGGAAGACGATCGCCTCCAGCACGGTGAACGGGAGCTGGACGAGGTGCAGCACCCAGTTCCCGGCGCTCCAGTCGCCGAGCAGCACCCAGTTGCGGGCGCCCATGACGTTCCAGCCCTCGTCGGTGAAGGGGGAGTTGCTGAAGGTGACGCCCGATGCCGGATCCGCGGCGATCTGGGCCGCCAGGGCGGCGAGCAGGATCGCGGCTGGCGCCAGGGTCAGCGGCCACGTAGCGCGCGCATGCATCTGTCCGGCAAGGGTATCCGAGCGAGCGATGGCCGCTCAGTCTTGTGCGGCGCGGACTGCGCGCTCGCCAGCCGCCTCGAGCGCCGCCTGCACCAGGCGCGGCGCCAGCCACGTTGCTCCGTCCTCGCTGAAATGGGTCTGGTCGCCGCTGCCCAGGCGTACCTGGATCCCGTCGACCAAGGCTGGGCATGGGTACCCCTCAGGACAAAGGAGCGAGTCGAGCATCAGCAGGTGGACTCCTGGACGCGCGTGGATGCGCGACCAGAAGGCCCTGGTGGCGCCGCGGATCACAGCGTCCTGGGCCTGGATCTCCTGGCAACGTCGCGGTTGCGGAAGGTCGGGGCAGCCCCGGGCGTCCTGCGAGCGAAGCGGTGGCATGACGATCACGACCTCAGCGCCGGCAGCGAGCAGGCGATCGAGGACGGCCTCCCATTCGTCGATCAGGTCCGTGGCCCACGCGTCGGTGCCTGCGGCCAGTACTGTGCCGTCCGGCGCTCGGCGCGAGAGCGTCGACTGCAGGTCGTGCCAGAGCACGAGGTCGGGATGACTGGCCACCAGCGCGTCATGGGCCGCGCGTACCGCCTCGCACCGCTCGTTGAAGCTCGACGGCCGACCGTCGGCGTCGAACAACGGCTCGTAGCCGACCGGGCAGCCGGGCAGGGCCGCCTCCACGAGCACAACGCCTCGCCTGGCGGCCTCCGCGCGCAGCCCCGGCAGGGCGGAGACCATCACGCTGTCGCCCACCACGCCCAGGGTGACGGTGCCGGGGACGGCGTCGGCGGACGACGGCGGCGCCGGCGACGGAAGGGAGATGGTGCCCGCCCAGATGGGCGCCGTCCCGATGCTGGTGCCCAGCACGATCGCCAGGGCGACGGTGCCTGACACTGCGGGGACCGCCAGCAGGACGCGTCGTGGGCTGGGTCGCCAGGAGCCGATGCCGCCGCCACGGCGGATGGGCCGCTCCACCCACAGGTACGACGCCGCCGACACGCCGAGCGTCAGGGCGATCACCAGTGCCGCCGGCAGCGGCTGGCCGGTCGGCCCCAGCGCACCGCCCACGAAGAGGGTGATCGGCCAGTGCCAGAGGTAGATGCCGTACGAGATCAGCCCGATGGCGACCAGCGGGCGCAGCGACAGCAGGCGGCTCAGCCGGCTTCCCGCCTCGAGGCCGGCGATCAGCGTCGCGCCGGCCACGGCGAAGGCCAAACCGGCGCCGTGGTAGTAGCGCGGCGAGTCATCGTGCAGCAGCAGCATGGCGATCGCCACCACCATCAGTGCCGGGAGGGCCAGCGGCCGCGCGACGGCGAGCAGCCGCTGGCGCGCAGCCGAGAGGAGGGCCATGGCCAGGAGCGCGCCGACCAGCAACTCGTAGATGCGCGCGTCAGTCCCGTAGTACGCGCGTGATGGGTCCACGCCGGCATCGAACAGCAGCCACAGGGCCGCTGCGGACGCGGCCGTGAGGACGACGGCCGCCGCCGCCAGCGCGCGTCGGCCGCCCAGGCGGCCGACCACGACCGCCACGACCAGCGGCCAGACGAGGTAGAACTGTTCCTCGATCGCGAGCGACCACGCGTGACGCACCGGCGATGCCGTCAGGTACTGCGCGAAGTAGGACTGGTCAGTGGCGATGAAGTGCCAGTTCGCGAAGTAGAACAGCGTCGAGAGCAGGTCACCGCGAACCGCGGTGGCGGCCAGCGCGTCGCCGCCGAGGTACACGCCTGCGGCGATGACGAGCAGGACCACCAGCAGGGCAGGCAGCAGCCGCCGCACGCGACGTGACCAGAACGCGGGCAGGTCGATGCCACCCGTGCGGCGGTGCTCGCTCAGCAGCAGGGTCGTGATCAGGTAGCCGCTCAGGACGAAGAACAGGTCCACGCCCAGGTACCCGCCGGGCAGCCAGGCGCGATCGAGGTGGTAGAGGAGGACGCCGCCGACCGCGATGGCGCGCAGGCCGTCGAGATAGGGACGGTACCCGTCGCGACCCACTGCGATCATCAGGCCCTCCGTTGGCGCTGCGTTGCATGCGCTTGGTGCAGCCGCCCATGCCGGGAGCGCGCCGGCCCGAACCGGGGGCGGATGCGTCCGGCTCGCGGTATTCTCTTCGATCGGCGCCCACCGGGTGGGTGCCAGGCATCGGGGCGTAGCGCAGCCTGGTAGCGCACCTGCTTTGGGAGCAGGAGGCCGCCGGTTCGAATCCGGCCGCCCCGACCAGTCTCGACCACGTCATCGGCCTGTCCGACAGCCGAGCCCGAGGAGACGCTGAGCATGCCATTCGACCTGGCCCAGGCGCGGGCGGCGCTCGAGCGGGCTCCCGCAGTGCTGGATGGACTCATCGCCGGGCTCCCGGACGACTGGCTGGCGGCCCGCACCCGGGAGGGCGAGTGGAGCGCGCACCAGGTCGTCTGCCACCTCGCCTACGTCGAGGAGACCGACTGGCAGGTGCGGGCGCGCATGATCCGCGAGGTCGGCGAGGCGGAGCCATTCCCGCCGGTGGATCACGGCGACCAGGCCGCCCGCTATGCGGGCTTCCGGACCGATGGCGTGGCGCGCCGCTTCGCGGCGCAGCGGCAGGCCAACCTGGCGGCGCTCGATGGCCTGGCGATCGGGGATGCGGACCTGGGGCTGCGCGGACTGCATCCCAGCCTCGGGACGGTCACCATGCGGCAGCTGCTGGCCACCTGGGTCGTCCACGATCACAACCACCTGGCCCAGGCGCACGGGGCACTGGCGGCGCACTACGTCGACGAGGTTGGCCCCTGGCGCCGCCTGCTGGGCATCCTCGACCAGGTCGAGCCCTGAGCCGGCCGGCGTGCTGATCTCGCTCGCGGCCTTCGCCGTCGCCCTGGTCGCCGCGTACCTGCTCACGCCCGTCGTGCGCGACGCCGCGCACGGCGCCGGCCTGCACCCCAGCCTCGGACCGGTCACCATGCGCCAGCTGCTGGCCACCTGGGTCGTCCACGACCACAACCACCTGGCCCAGGCGCACGGGGCGCTTGCCGCGCACTACGCAGACGAGGTCGGCCCCTGGCGCGCCCTGCTGGGCATTCTCGACCAGGTCGAGCCCTGAGCTGGCCGGCGTGCTGATCTCGCTCGCGGCCTTCGGCGTCGCCCTGGTCGCCGCATACCTGCTCACCCCCGTCGTGCGCGACGCCGCGCACGGCGCCGGCCTGCTCGACGAGCCCGAGGAGCGCAAGCTCCACGACAAGCCGATCCCGCGCCTGGGCGGCGTGGCCATCGGCGGGGCGTTCTACCTGGGTATCGCCGCCGCGCTGGTGGTGGCCCGGCTGACCAGCCAGCCGCTGGACCTGGAGACCGGGGACCTGCCCGGCATCCTGGTCGGTGCGGCGCTCATCGTCGGGGTCGGGCTGCTGGACGACCTGCAGGGCATGCGGGCGCGCGTCAAGCTGGTGGCGCAGATCGTGGTCGCGCTGGTGGCCTACGGGCTGGGCCTCTCCATCGATCGCCTGGACGGCCCGTGGGGCAGCCTCGACGTCGGTGCCTGGTCGCTCCTGCTGACCGTGGCCTGGATCGTGGCGGTGGTCAACGCCGTGAACCTGATCGACGGCCTCGACGGCCTGGCCTCGGGCGTGGCGCTGACCGTGCTGGCCGGCTTCTACGTCATCGGCGTGGCGCAGGGCCGCGTCGACCCGGTGCTGCCGGTCATGGCGGCCGGTGCCGGCGGGATCATCGGCTTCCTGCGCTTCAACCTGCATCCCGCCTCGATCATCATGGGCGACACCGGCTCGCTGCTGCTGGGCTTCCTGCTGGCGGCGGTGGGGATCAGCCTGCTGCAGGCGCCCGGCGGAGGAGTGCCCGCATGGGTCCCGGTCGTCGCGGTCGGCGTGCCGCTTGCCGACATGGCCTGGGCGGTCGTCCGGCGACTCGCCGCCGGCGCCCCGCTCTTCGCCCCCGACAAGCGACACATCCACCACCAGCTGCTGGCCGCCGGCCTCGGCCGGCGCGGCGCGATGCTGGTGCTGTGGGCGATCTCGGCCGGGCTGGGGGCGCTGGCGATCCTGCTCGCGCTCGCCTAGCGGCTGCTCCGGCTAGTCCGAGGGGCCGTCGGCCTCGCTGCCCACGTACCAGCCCTCCAGGTTCCCCGCGCCGAACAGGCGCTCCATCTCGGCTCGCACGTCCTCGCGCCGCGGGATGAGCAGGTAGTTGAGGTCCGGGTCGACCGGCGCGTCCAC
>DASURX010000157.1:0-5834 GCA_036375355.1 Candidatus Limnocylindria bacterium | reverse complement strand
CGGCTTCTCCGACCCGAGAACCTGCGCCTCGAAGGTCGATTCGTCGACCGTCATCGCGGCAGACATGACTTGCGTTGAAAACCTCCTGCTGAGGTGGGGCGTGTTCGGGCCGATGCTAGCACCCGACCCCGTCGGCCGCGCGCGGGCGTCCAGGCGTTGCCTCACAGGTCGGGCAAATGCGCGCACGAGGCGCGATTCGGGCCGGGTTCTGCCCGCCACATCGGGTATTCGTGAGCACCAACGGCGAAAACTCGTTGCTCACGCGGGCTCTTGCCCGATGGAGGGGGCATTTCGCGGCACCAGGCGGCCTTAACGCTCGGTTTTGCCCGATGTATGAGGCGATGCTGCCTGCGCTCCCGGCTCGATGGCGTGGCGGGTCGTTGGCCCCCCGCCGGATGCTCGCCGGCCGCCTTCTCGCGACACGGGAACGTCCCTGGCTGTCCGGGTCCTTCGGCAGCCGCCTTCACACGTGGAGAGAAGGTGACGCGCGGAGGGGCGGAGATGGCCGGCGCCTTCTCGCCAGCCGAGAAGCTGGGCGTCAGCGTGGTCGTGGGCTACGCGGTGGGCGTGGGCTCCGGCACGGGGGTGGGCACCGGCGTGGGCACGGGTGTCGGCACCGGCGTCGGGACCGGCGTGGGCGACGGCGTCGGTGTGGGCTCGGGCCCGCGCGACAGGACGAGGTCGACCTGGTCGCCGCGCGGCCAGTCCACGCCCTCGGCCGGATCGCTGCGGATGACGCGGCCCTCGGGCTGGGCGTCGCTGTACTCGCTCGAGACGTTGCCGAGCGCGAGTCCCGCGGCCTCCAGCGTGGCAACGGCCTGGTCCTCGGTCTGGCCGATCAGCCGCGGCACCGCCACGGTATCGGCCCCGCTGGAGATCACCAGGTCGACGGTGTCGCCCTCGTGCACGATCTCGCCCTCGGCCGGGCTGGTCGAGATGACATTGCCCTCGGCGATCTCGTCGGACGCCTCGTGGTCCTGCTTGCCGATCTCCAGGCCGGCCTGGTCGGCCAGCTGGCGCACCTCGGCCAGGGGCTTGTTGGTCCAGTCCGGCATCGCAAAGCCGGAGGCCGATGGCGTGGCCGAGCTCCCGCCTGGTCCAAGGTTGCCGATGATCTGCGCGCCCAGGAAGCCGATGGCGCCGAGCAGGATCACCGCCAGCAGCACCAGCAGCCAGATCCACCACGGCTGCCCGCGCCGCTCCTCGTAGGCGGGCGGCGGGGGGCGTCGAGCGGGTGGGACGTTGGCGATCATCGGCGCGCGGTCGGAGGGGCGCGCCACGCGGGGCGGGACGTAGACGGTCGGCTCGCCGGCCGGCGGCAGCGGCGCGACCGGGGGCGCCCCGGCGGCGGCGCCGGCCGCCACGCCGGCGGTACCTGCGGCGGCGGCTCCTGCGGCCGGATCCTTCTGCCACGCGCGCAGCGCCTCGGCGAACGAGCCGGCATCCGGGAAGCGGTTGGCGGGGTCGCGCTGCAGCGCGCGCATCACGATCGCGGACAGGCCGGACGGCACCGGGCGGAAGCTCTCCGGCCGCGGCGGGTCCTCGTTCAGGCGCTTGAGCGCCACGCCGGCGGCGGAGTCGCCCTCGAACGGCCGCCGCCCGGTGAGCATCTCGTACAGCACGATGCCCAGCGAGTAGACGTCCGAGCGGCCGGTGACCTCGTCGCCGCGCGCCTGCTCGGGGCTGAAGTAGTGGACCGAACCCAGGGTGGTGCCGGTGACGGTCATCGACGTCTCGGACACCGCGCGGGCGATGCCGAAGTCGGTCACCTTCACGTCGCCCTCGTCGGTGATCAGGATGTTCCCCGGCTTCACGTCGCGGTGGACGATGCCGCGCCGGTGCGCGGCCTCCAGGGCGGAGGCCACGGCGAGCGCGACGCGCACGGCGTCGTCGGTCGAGAGGGCCCCACGATCGCGCAGGATGGTCGCCAGGTCGTCACCCTCGACGAGCTGCATGACGATGAACTGCGTGCCATCGGCCTCGTCGGTGCCGTAGTCGTAGACCGGCACGATGTTCGGGTGGGAGAGCGAGCCCGCCGAGCGAGCCTCCTGGCGGAATCGCGCCGCGAAGCCGGGATCGCCGCCGTACTGCTCGCGCAGGAGCTTGACGGCCACTTCGCGGTCCAGCTGCTCGTCGACGGCACGCCAGATGGTGGCCATCCCGCCCTCGCCGAGCGGCGCGATGAGCCGGTACCGCCCGCCGATCAGCCGCCCGATCATCTCCAAGCTGCGCGCCCTCCGTGTCGCCACATCATCGGCCCAGGGTCTCCGACCTGACGGGACGCATGGGCCACCCGGATCGTGTCAGTCTCGCAGGTCCAGGCTGCGAACGTAGGCCCGGAACTCGTCCGCGTCCTCCGAGTCGAGCGCCATGGCCACGTTGGCCTGCAGCCAGCCCAGCCGCGTGCCCGCATCATGGCGCTGGCCCTCGAACTGGTAGCCGAAGACCGGCTGCTCGTCGATCAGCGTCCGGATCGCGTCGGTGAGCTGGATCTCGCCGCCCGCCCCCTGCTGCGTCGTCTCGAGCACGTCGAAGATCTTCGGCGAGAGCACGTAGCGGCCGAGCACGGCCAGGTCCGAGGGAGCGTCCTGCGGCGAGGGCTTCTCTACGAGGTCGTCGATCTCGACCAGCCGGCCCTCCTCGCGGCGCGGCCGCACGATGCCGTAGCGACCCACGTCCGTGGCCGGGACGCGCTGCAGCGCGACCACGCTGCCGCGGTGAGCGTAGTACTGCTCGATCAGCTGCCCGGTCACCGGCTGGCCGGCGTTCACCATCACGTCGTCGGACAGGATCACCGCGAACGGCTCGCCGCCGACCAGCTCCTTGGCCATCAGCACCGCGTGCCCCAGGCCGAGCTGCTCCTTCTGGTGCACGAAGGCGATGGGGCTGATCTCGGTGATGCGCCGCACCGCGCGCAGCATGTCGATGTCGCCCCGCTCCTCCAGCCAGCGCTCCAGGGTGGGGTTGGCGTCGAAGTGGTCCTCGATCGCGCTGCGCCCGGTGGCGATCACGATGATGATCTGCTCGATCCCCGAGGCTACCGCCTCCTCCACCGCGTACTGGATGATCGGCCGGTCGACCAGCGGCATGACCTCCTTGGGGATCGCCTTGGTCGCCGGTAGGAAGCGGGTTCCGAATCCGGCCGCCGGCAGGACGGCCTTTCTGACACGCGCGGTGATGAGGTCTCTCCTTGTGGGGGGTCGAAATCTCGCGCGGGGCGCGACGGAAACTCAGGCTGCGCGAATGCGGACTGGTCTCACGGGGCCTCCAGTATAGCAATGACCGCGCCGCATCCCCTTCCGGCGACTGGACCGATGGCGTCGCGCGCATCGCGCCGCACGCTACAATCGGCAGCCCGATGTTCAGCTCCCTGATGCGCACCTTCCGCGGCCCCTCGCGCGACCCGCGCATGGCCTACATCAGCCGTCCGCTGCCGCGCGGGCTGACCGACGAGGAGACGGTCGAGGCCCTGGAGCGCGCGTTCGCCGCCAACCCCGATCCCGGCATGCTGGTCGAGACGCTCCCCGCCGCGTTGCGCGACGTGACCGGGCGCGACTACGAGGTCCTGGATCGCTCCGTGCGTGACGTCACCGGGGCCTTCACCAAGACGATGGTCATGATCCGGGACGGCGCGGTGGG
The DNA here is from genome assembly GCA_036375355.1 of Candidatus Limnocylindria bacterium. Lineage (GTDB taxonomy): Bacteria > Chloroflexota > Limnocylindria > QHBO01 > QHBO01 > DASURX01. The sequence goes on along the minus strand of DASURX010000157.1, from coordinate 2,195 downwards.
GCTGTGGCCGGGCTACGAGGCGCGCGCCTACCCGCTGCTCAAGCCCTCGGCCAAGGCCGAGGAGACGCGCCGCGCCATCGCCGAGGCGAGCGGCACCGCCGCCGAGCCCTCGCCCACCAACCCCGCCGGCAAGCCCGGCTGGGCGCCGCCACCGCCCGTGCGGCGCGAGCCCGACGCCGGGCACGTGCCGGACGGCAGCGTTGGGGAGGGCAGCTGATGGGACGCCAGAACGTGCCGCGCGACCAGTGGCTGGAGCTCGGCGCGGAGTGCCCGCACTGCGGCGAGCGGGTGACCGAGAAGGACGTGTACTCGTGGCGGCCCATGCCCGAGGACCCGAAGCTGCTGCTGCTCTACTGCCCCGACTGCGGCGATCGGGTCGAGATCAACCACGTCTGAGGTTGGTGCCCCCAACCGGATTCGAACCGGTGATCTCCACCTTGAAAGGGTGGCGTCCTAGGCCTCTAGACGATGGGGGCGCCGCTGACCGGTCGGCGGGGATGGTACCAAGGCGCCCGCAGGGCGCCATCGGTCCAGGCCGGGGCTACAGGTAGAAGAGCAGGATCAGGGCGATCGAGCCCGCCAGCGCGCCGGCGGCCAGCACGATCGCCAGGCCGCCCGCCAGGGCCATCCCCAGGGCCGGGCCCACCGAGCCGCGCCGGTAGCTGCGCTGCGACCATCGCCAGGCCTGCACGAAGACGAACAGGCCGATGGCTGTGCCGATGAGCCCGGCGCCCAGCATGGCCAGCACCGACAGGCCGGAGTCCTCGCCCAGCACGGCCAGGGCCGTCAGCCCGCCGGCGATGAGCAGGCCCACGGCCCCGATCACCAGGGTGCGGACGAAGGGGTGCATCGCGCGGATTCTACCTGCGGCAGGCTGCGCTCCGGCGCGGAGCGGGACCGGTCGGCATCGATCCTGCAGACCGCCTGCTCGGTACGCGAGCCGGCCGTCGCCGGGCGCGTTACGGACCGACCAGGGAGCGAGCCGTCATGGCTGACGACAACAAGCAGGAACGCAAACCGGAGCCGATGAACGTCCGCGACGCCGGACGCAAGGGCGGCCGCGCCACACGCGCGCGCTATGGGCCGGAGTTCTTCGCCGAGATCGGGCAGAAGGGCGGCAAGGCGGTGAGCCAGCGCTATCCGTCGGAGCACTTCCAGGAGATCGGGCGCAAGGGCGGACGGCGAGTGGCCGAGCTGGTCGAGCGCGCCAAGCGGCTCGAGAGCGAGGAGGCCGGCAGCTAGCGGGATCGCCCCGTGGGGACCCGCTGTCCTATCGGCCCATCCGGCGCGTCAAGCGGATGGCGCGGCGCTGTCTGGCGTTTCTATCGGGCCATACGGCGCGTGAAGCGCCCGGAGTCGGCCTTCGTGTGCGGTTTGGACCGTCCTATCGGGCCCTACGGCGCGTGAAGCGCCCGGAGTCGGCGTTCGTGTGCGGTTTGGACTGACAGAGGGGCCGAACGGCGCCTGCGGCGCGAGCTGACGTGAAAATGGCCTCATCTATCGGGCCAGCGGACGTCCAGGCAAGGGTCAGTAGCCCGAGTAGCGCTCCTCGCGCCAGGGATCGGCCGAGTTGGAGTAGCCGTTGCGCTCCCAGAAGCCCAGGCGGTCGTCCACGCTGAACTCCACCCCGCGCAGCCACTTGGCGCTCTTCCAGAAGTACTTGCCCGGCACGATCGCGCGCAGCGGGTAGCCATGCTCCGGCGTCAACGGCGCACCGTCGTAGGACCAGGCCAGGACGCAGGCCGGGTCCATGGCCACCTCGAGCGGCACGTTGGAGGTGTAGCCAGCCTCGGCGTGGAAGATCACGAAGCGCGCGTCCGGCTTTGGCTGCGCCACCTCGGCGATGTGGCTTAAGGGCACGCCCTCCCAGGCGGTGTCCAGCTTCGACCAGCGCGTCACGCAGTGGATGTCCAGCGTCACGCTGGTCGTCGGCAGCTGGCGGAACTCGCCCCAGTTGAGGGTGAACGGCGTCTCCACCTCGCCGAAGACGCGGAAGTCCCATCGGGCCAGGTCGGGGTAGTCCGGGACGCGCCCGAAATGGAGGACCGGGAACTTGTCGGTCAGCACCTGCCCGGGCGGGATGCGCTTGGCGATCTCCGGGTCGGTCGCGGGCTTCTGCCACTTGAACATGTGCCGCGGATGCTGCTGGACCGATGGATGGGCGTCAAGAAGCCGGGCTGCCAAGGACGTGGTCC